>JAFBAN010000082.1 GCA_019247775.1 Chitinophagaceae bacterium
GAACAAGAACCTGGCATCGCTCAACGGTATTTACGAGCTCGAGCTGAAAGAAGGAAATAACCACCTGAAAGCCCTGAACGAATTCTACGGCAAGCTGACCGACGCTTCACGCGCCATGGCCGGCAGCGCAGAAGACGCGCAGAAAGCGAAAGAGCAAATCGCGGCACTCGCCAATAACCTGGGTAAACTGAACCAGCTGTATGGCAATATGCTGACTGCAATGCAGGGAAGGTAATGTGAGATCGAACGAATTAAAAGACACAAGAATCAAGTAAAAAATAATTAGCATAAAGAAATGGCATTACCCAAAGAGCCGCGGCAGAAGATGATCAACATCATGTACCTGGTGCTTACCGCACTGCTGGCACTGAATGTATCGGCCGAGATTCTGAACGCGTTCAAAACCGTTGACCGGAGCCTTATGACGGCCAGCGGCATTGTAGAACAGAAGAACGAGGAGATCTTCAAGTCATTCCAGAGAAAGGTGGATGATCCCAAAACAAGGGAGAAGGCCCTGATCTGGCAACCCAAAGCACTCAAAGCAAAGGCCCTGTCCGATGCCATGTATAATTATCTCGATGCCCTGAAGGAAGAACTGAAAAAAGAATCAGGGTTGAAAACAGTGGAAGGCAAACCGGAATATAAGGAAGACGACCTCGAAGCATCAACCAGGCTTTTCATCTCAAATCCGCCCGAAGGAAAAGCAAAGGGGAAAGAACTGTATCAGAAATTGTCAGATTACAAACGCGACCTGCTGGCAATCGACCCCGATATGGCAAAAGAGATCGGCGCAACACTGCCGCTCGACCTGTCAATCCCTAAAAGCGGAACAGGGTCTAACAATAACGACTGGGCCTATGGATATTTTCATATGACCCCGAGTGTTGCCAGTATTACTATCCTGAGTAAGTTCCAGAACGACATTAAGAACAGTGAGGCGCAGGCAGTAGAGTTTTGCCATAAAGAGATCGGTGAAGTGGAACTGGTGTATGATGAATTCCAGGCATTCGCCGGTACGAACTCGCAATACCTGATGCCGGGCGAACAACTGGTGATCACTGCCGGTGTGGGCGCTTTCAGTAAAGCAGCAAGGCCTACTATTTCTGTTGACGGCGCGAATGTGCCGCTGAAACCGGATGGCTCTGCCGAGTACACCACCACCGTAAACGGCTCTGGTTCGAATACCAAGAAAGTTGTGATCTCCTTCTATAAGCCTGATGGCACGGTTGCAAGGGTTGAAAAAGAAGTGAAATATACCGTAGGCGTTCCTTCAGGTCTTGTGGTATCAACCGATAAGACCCGGGTATTCTACCAGGATCTGCCCAACCAGTTAAGTGTGACCGGCGGCGGCGGCGATGAGAAGATCACGCTGAACGTGGAAGGTCCGGGCATTACCACCAACAAGCAGGGAGCCGGCCAGTATATCGTGAACTGCCCTAACCTGGGTGTGGCCGTGGTAAACGCTTCCGATGGCAAGAACAGCCAGAAGATCACCATCCCTATCAAGAGGGTACCTAATCCCCAGGCGGCTGTAGGCGGAAAATATGGCGGACCTATCCAGGCCAACCAGTTCAGGGTGCAGAAAGGTGTGGCCGCCGAGTTAAAAGATTTCGTTTTCGAAGGCGTTAAATATGATGTGGTTTCTTATACGGCTGTGTTCACCGGTAAAGGCTTCGAACAGGAAGGCGTGGCGGTTGCAGAAGTGCAGGGCGCTTATTTCAATGCCGAGGCCCAGGGCTATCTGAGAAGATGTCAGCCGGGTACTATCGTTGTGATCGATGAGATCAAAGTGAAAGGCCCTGGAGGAACCCGTCAGCTTGACCAAAATCTTTCGTTTACTCTTCAATAAATGTGTGTATGAAAAAGTTATTAGTTGGAGGATTTGCGCTGGCGGCAATGGTAACCGTGCTGCATGTGAATGCCCAGTCGGGCTACAGGAAATCACAGACACAGCAGAAGCCTAACACAGCGGATACGGGAAAGAATAAGCCGGCTACGCAGCCTGTACAGCAGCCTGCGGCCAATCCCGCTTCCACGCAGCCCCAGGCTGTGGGAAATGCGAATACAGCGCCTGCAGCTACAGTGCGGTATGATACCACGGGCGGTTTCGATACCAAAGCCGAGATCTCCCTGCGGAATAATTCGGCTGTTGACCGCAGCCAGGTAAAAGACCGCAAGCCGCTCGAGTATGAGCACCTCCGCGATGATGATAACCTCTGGAGTGAATTCCTCTGGCGCGAGATCGATGCCCGTGAAAAGATCAACCAGTCGTTCATGTATCCCGGCAAGGACCAGAATGGTGAAGACCAGCGCTTCTATTCCGTATTGCTGCAGGCGATCAAGAACGATTCGGTAACGGCTTTCGCTCCCGAGAACGACAGGTTTACCAAGCCGCTTACGATGGAAAAAGTGATGGACCTGTCAGCAGGTATCAACGACACAGTAGAGGTACCCGATCCTGTAACGAATACTGTTGAGAAGATCATTACCAAGAAGCCGAGGTTCAGCCCCGATTCCGTTTACACTTTCCGCATTAAAGAGCAGGTGATCTTCGACAAGGAAGCCAGCCGCCTGTTTACCCGTATCATCGGTATTGCTCCTATCGCCAAAGAAGTGGTTGCAGGTAAATCGGTACCACGTCTGCTGTTCTGGGTATATTATCCCGACCTCCGAAAAACGCTTGCGAAAGTAGACGTGTATAACCCGAAGAACTTCTCCAGTCGCATGACCTGGGAAGAGCTTTTCGAGGGAAGGTATTTCAGCAGTTATATCATTAAATCGAGCGCCAATAACCCCGGCGACAAATACCTGAATGCCATGATCAAGGACCCGCTGTTCCGTTTGCTTGAGGGCGAGAACATCAAAACCCGGATCTTCAACTGGGAGCAGGACCTCTGGCAGTATTAAGATATTATTTAAAATCGCTAAGTGAAAAATTAAAAAGGGCTGAAATAGCCCTTTTTTTTATGCAAAACAAGTTTCTGTTAAGAATTAGTGGACTGTAAAATTGGTTAATTCATTACAATGATTACCTTCGTTACGGTTTTTCATAGGATATTGGATTTTAAAACGGGGCTGGATTTTTATCCTGGCCCCTTTTTTATTTTAGGGCCGTTCCATATAAACACCCTCTGCGCAGACTCTGCTTCTCCCATTCTCTGCGGTGAAAATAGGCTCGCGTATGGTTCAGCTCGCGGATGTTTTACCGCAGAGAATGGGAGAAGCAGAGGTTTCGCGGAGTTATTTTTTGAAATATTGGGTTATGATCCTTGCTTTGGCCTTTCCTACCAAAGCCGCCAGCTCTTCTTCTGATCTTTCGCGGATATTCTTGACGGAACGGTATTCTTTCAGCAGTTGCTGGGCAGTCTGGCTGCCGATGCCGCTGATCGATTCCAGTTCATTCTTAAACGTTCCTTTCGATCTTTTATTGCGATGGAATGCAATGCCGAAACGATGCACTTCATCACGGATGCGGCGCACCAGTTTGAGGCTGTCGCTGTCCCAGGGCAGCTTGATGGATTCCGTATCGCCGGGAAAGAACAGTTCCTCTTCATTCTTTGCCAGTCCAACAAGGTGAAGGTGATGCTCCAGTCCCAGTTCGGTAATGCTTTCCATGGCCGCGCTGAGCTGCCCTTTGCCGCCATCGATGATAACAAGCTTGGGCAGCGGTTCCTGGTCCGTCATCAGACGTTTGTAGCGCCTGAACACAACTTCTTTCATCGTTGCAAAATCGTTGATACCCTGCACGGTCTTTACGTTGAAACGGCGGTAATCGTCTTTGTAGGGCACGCCATCCCTGAAACATACCATGGCCGATACCGGAAAACTGCCCTGGAAATTAGAGTTATCAAAGCATTCGATATGATCGGGCACTTCGGGTAACTGAAGGTATTCCTGCAGTTCGTACAGCACTTTCTTTTTCTCGCGGTCCGTCCTGCCCTCGAGGTGCAGGGTCTTTTTCTTGCGGATCTCTTCGGTAAAGTATTCAACGTTCTTGACAGACAGGTCCAGCAGCTTCTTTTTATCGCCCGCTTTGGGAACCGTGATGGTTACAGCCTTATCGGGGTATTCGATCGGGAAAGGAACGATGATCTCGGCGGCCAGGCTGTTGAAGGAAGTACGCAGGCTTCCTATGGCGAAGCTGAGCACTTCTTCCTCCGTTTCTTCCAGCTTCGGCTCCAGCGGTACGGTATGGGTCTGTACGATGGTGCCATTCTGTACCATCAGGTAGTTCACATAAGCGAGGTTGCCGTCTTTCAGGATGGAGAACACATCGATATTGGTAAGATGCCTGCTCACGATCACCGAACGGGCCTGGTAGCTTTCAAGGTGTTCTATCTTTTTGCGGGTGAGCTCGGCTTTTTCAAAAGAGAGGTTCATCGCGTACTGCTGCATCTCCTTTTTGAAATGATTGATCACCGAGCCCAGGTTGCCTTTGAGGATATTGCGCACATCCTGCAGGCCTTCGTTGTAATCCTCCGCCGACTGCAGCGCCTCGCAAGGGCCTTTGCAGTTGCCCAGATGATATTCCAGGCATACTTTGAACTTGCCTTTGCGGATATTCTGTTCGGTGAGATTGAGTTTGCAGGTGCGCAGCGGTACGAACTGCCGGATAAAGCTGATCAGCTCCCGCACTTTACCCGCAGAAGTGAACGGCCCCAGGTATTCGGATCCGTCGTCGATCTTTTTGCGGGTAAGGAAGATCCGCGGAAAAGGTTCTTTCTTGATAACGATATAAGGATAGCTCTTATCGTCCTTCAGGTTGATGTTGAACCGCGGCTGGTATTCCTTGATCAGCGAATTCTCCAGCAGGAATGCATCCTGCTCCGAACCCACGATGGTGAATTCGACATGATGGATGCGGTGCACCAGCTCGTGGGTCTTATAATTGGTGAAGGTCTTGCTGAAATAAGAACCCACCCGTTTGCGCAGATCCTTTGCCTTTCCCACATACAAAAGCGTATTCTGCCCATCGTAGTATTTGTAGATACCGGGCTGATGGGGAATGGTATGGGCGATCTGGTGGAATTGCTCGGAGGTCATGGGGGTGTTCCAGGGTACGATTTTCGGTTTCTCGTTTCTCGTTTCTCGTTTCTCGTTTCTCGTTTCTGGTTGAGGTGCCTGCAATTTATTACTATAAAACGCGAAACCAGAAACGCGAAACCTCATTTATCATTCCAGTTAATATAATTCAATTCGGTTGACCGGTATCCTTTTGCTGTGATCGTCCGGTTCAGTTGCATGCTTTTAAAGGCTTTGATGCCGAATACCTGTTCTACGGTCGTATCTCGGCCGGCCCGGTAACTGCTTTTCACGAATACCCGCTTCACGGCATTTGAGGCGCGGTCGAGCAGGATATCGACCGAACGGACAGCAGGCGCGGGATCCGTTGCGGTGTAGTTCAGCGTATAACTATCGGTACTCTGGTCTTCAAACACGGTTTCTTTGTACATGGCTTTATCACGCGGCAGAAAGGTCTGGGTGCGGAACAAAGACGAGGCCAGCGCCGCAAAATCATCCTTGCTGAATGCCGCCGAATCTTTTTTCCCATTCAGGATCCTGATCCGGTAGATCGGGAAATTGCGCAGTTCCACGTAGTCGAGCTGACTGCGGTAGAAAGCATCCAGCGAATAATATTTAGCGGTATCGGCCGGAGGAACGGTTGCTGCCGGTCTGCCGCCATGGCCGCAGCCCGCCAGGATCAGACAGAAAAAAAAGGCTGTAAGCGCCAGTGATCTCATCCCGCAAAATTACCGTAAGACATTAGATAAAGAGCAGGGAAGGGGAAATAGTGAATGGGGAATGGTGAATGGTGGATCGTGAGACGTGAGACGTGAGGCGGCAGATCTGGGGTTGTCTGAGGCATACCATCGGTCAATAGGTTATTCCCGGCTCACATCTCACGATTCACGTCTCACGCCTCACGCCTCACGCCTTACGCTCGCGGTGACGTGCCAATCGCCGGTTATTTCAGTTGCTTGGTGAATGCAAGTCTTACCCCATAGTCCATCAGGAATTCCCGGATAGGATAAGCATTGGAATAAGTGGGCAGGTGCTGGTACCTCACCTGCGGGCCTAACTGCCAGGAGCTGGTACCTGCGCGGTACGAAAGGTTGAATCCGACAGCGGTGTTCACATTCCATTTGCGGATGAAAGGATCGCCGGCGGTATAGTGCTTGTAATCGGTGGAGAGAAGATAGGTGTTGTTGTTCAGCGTCATGGTCGGCTGCACGGAAGCTTCTGTGCTGATGCCGAAATGTTTTCCCTGGATCGCATCCCACTGGATACCCACCGGTACGGAAAGCTGGTACACTTTATTGTCGAGCTGCGTGGGGCGATAGCCGGTGTTGTTGTTATAAGGCGAATAGAAGCTGACGGTTTCCACACCCCGGTAATTGATCAGTGAAAGTGTAGCGAGATCACTGGTCAGGCTCTGGAATGTTTCAATGTAGTATTGTCTTACGTTCAGCTGAACCCCTGTTTTCAGTTTGAACTTCGGGCTCATTGTGTACAGCAGCGCAAATCCCATTTCCAGACCGATGGCCGGTTTATGTCTTACCACTTCGTTCACATCTGCCGTACCGGCACTGAGCGGAACATTGGAAGCCCTGGCGGCTGTTGCCGGCTGGATCACTTCTTTTACTTTTTCGTCGGATAACCTGCGGTAGCTGGTAGAGGGGGTTACATAGAACTGGAATCCGAAGCGCGGATTGCGGCGCGGTGCGGCGGAAACAGTGTAACCGAAATCTTTCAGGTAATCATCGGCCGTGGCCTGTCCATCGCCTTTGCGGGCTGATGGTGCAGTGATTTTGTTGTCCGCCATCAACGGCTGTTCTGTAACAGGCGCTGACTGCACGGCTTCCGTCACCTGCTGCGCTGCCGGTTCGTCGGCGATGGTAAGGGTATTCGTTATGGATTGGCCGGCAGGAACGATCTCATTGCCCGTATTCGATCTGTCGGCTATCCTGGGCCTGTCGGTATGCTGTGCCAGCAATACCGGTTGCAATGGCGTTTCATGCAACAGGTTGACCGCTACAGGCTGATCCGGAACAGGCTCTGAATTGTTGAGGGTGGCAAAGGTTTCAGCGGTGAGGTGCTCGCCGGCTATCTGACCAAAGTAATCATTGCGGGAAGCTTCTGTTTTTGCGATGGCTGCTACAGGCGACTGCTGCTGTTCAGCCACTGCTGCAATGGCCGCGTGTGCAGCAGGCAATTGTTGCGGATGATTACTCAGCAGCGTAGAGATCGTTAAAGCGGTAATGATGAAAAGTGAAATGAAAGTAAGTGCGGGCCAGGCTCTATAGCCATGCAGATCGGTACGTATATTCTTCCATATATGATCGGAAGGATACATCCGGTGCTGTTTTACTTCATCCTGTAAAAACTGCTCAAATTCGTCCTGGTAAAACTTGTTTTCCATAGTATGCAAACATCATTCGCACTATTTGTTTTTGAGGGCCACCAGCCAGCTGAAATCCTCTTTTGGTTTCTCGATGATCTTTTTACGGATCAGGATCACTTCCAGCATGGCTTTTGACCTGGTGTATTGACTCCGGCTCGTACTCTCCTCTATATCGAGCATCTCACCGATCTCTTTGTGACTGTAGCCTTCGAGCGCATACAGGTTCAGAACAGTGCGGTATCCGATCGGCAGCAGCCTGATGCATTCGATGATCTGCCTGGCCTGCATGATCGATGGGATCGTTTCTTCTTTCACCTGGAGGTAGTTGGCCTGCGCCAGATCTACATTCTCGTTGAACTTTTTGTACTTCTTTAAAAAGTTGATACAGGTATGCACAATAATCCGCCGGATCCAGCCTTCGAAAGCTCCTTTGTTCTGAAACGTATGTATCTGGGTAAATACCTTAATGAACCCTTCCTGTAACATATCTTCAGCATCTTCTCGGCTCTGCGCAAACCGGTAACAAACACTCAGCATTTTAGGGCTATACCGGTTGTATAACTCACGTTGCGCTGCCGCATCGTTGTGTAAACAGCCGGTAATAATGGCTTGTTCCGTCATGAAGGGGAAATGTTTACCCTAAATATAGGACATAATTCCCTTCCGGGTGCTGCATTGGCGGGGTAAAAACTGTCTGAAAACGGTAAAAAAACGCCCTGAAGCCGTTATCTCACGGAAAAATCGATCCGAGGCAGCAGGGTTTATTTCGCCTGTATCTTAACCCAGCCAGTAACCAAGCCTATGAACCGGAGAGATTTTTTACGTACCCGTGCCCATACCGAAACCCAAGACCTGCAGTTGCCGGCATCGGCTCCGCCCAACGGAGGTCTCGCCGCTTATACCGGCGCCTGGACTGAAAATGAAGTGATCCATCTCCTCAAACGGACCATGTTCGGAGCCACCCGCGCCGATATCGATTATTTTAAGACAAAGAGCATGCAGCAGTCCGTAAACGAGCTGCTTAACCCGGTTGCGGCACTTCCCGATCCGCCGGTCAAAGAATATGTTTCCACTGCCGATGCCACCGTACTCTCCGGCACCACCTGGGTGAACGATAACAATGCCGACGGCACGCTTAACAGTTTGCGCCGGGCTTCTTTCAAGAAATGGTGGATGGGCGTTATGATCAACCAGGACAGAAGCGTCCGCGAAAAAATGGCCATGTTCTGGCATAACCATTTTGCTACGGAAACGACCGAAGTGGGTAACGCACAGATCGTCTACAATCATCATACCCTGCTGCGCAGCAGTTCGCTTGGGAATTTCAAAGCGCTGACCAAAGCCGTTACGCTCGATCCGGCAATTCTTATTTATCTCAACGGGCAACTCAATACCAATAAGGCGCCTGATGAGAATTATGGCCGCGAGCTGCAGGAATTATTCTGTTGCGGCAAAGGCCCGGATTCGCAATACACCGAGGGAGATGTGAAAGCAGCGGCGCAGGTGCTTACCGGCTGGCGGATCGATGCAAATACACTTGGTCCCTACTTCACGCCGGGCCGGCATGATACAAGCAACAAACAGTTCTCAGCTTTCTACGGCAATACAATTATCCAGGGCAAAACAGGCCCCACAGCAGGCGATGATGAGATCAACGCTTTGCTCGATATGATCTTCGCCACGCAGGAAACAGCGAAGTACATCTGCCGTAGACTGTATCGCTGGTTCGTGTACTACGATATTGACAGCACCGTGGAAACGGATATCATTGTTCCGCTGGCCAATATCATGCGGAGCAACAACTACGAG
>JAFBAN010000101.1 GCA_019247775.1 Chitinophagaceae bacterium
AGCCGGCCGCAGGAATGCGAAGCAGCGGTTAAAAAAGTAGCGGAACAATTCGGGCGGATCGACGGCTTGGTGAATAATGCCGGCGTTAATGATGGCGTTAATCTGGAGCAGGGCAGTTATGAGCGGTTTATGGAAAGCCTGCATAAAAATCTTGTGCACTATTACCTGCTGGCGCACCATGCATTGCCACACCTGATCAAATCAAAAGGAGCGATCGTTAATATCGGATCCAAAACCGCGGAAACCGGGCAGGGCGGCACTTCCGCCTATGCGGCTGCCAATGGCGGCCGTAATGCACTTACGCGCGAATGGGCGGTTGAACTGGCGAAATACCATATCAGGGTCAATGCGGTGATCGTGGCGGAGTGTTACACACCTTTGTATGAGACCTGGATCAAAACATTTGACCGGCCGGAAGAAAAGCTGCGCAGCATCACCGAAAAGATCCCTTTCGAAAAAAGATTCACCACAAAAGAAGAGATCGCCAATATGGTTGTCTTTCTTTTGTCTGAACGCTCATCTCATACTACCGGACAACTGATCCATGTAGACGGCGGTTATGTGCATCTCGACCGCGCCCTGTAAACGATCATGCATATGCGAAAGTTCATTCCATACATTATTCTTTTGCTTTGCACGGGAAACATTTCCGCGCAGTCGCCCCAAAACCTGAAACTCTGGTATGAGCGCCCGGCAAAAGCCTGGGAAGAAGCTTTGCCGCTGGGTAATGGCAAA
The DNA here is from genome assembly GCA_019247775.1 of Chitinophagaceae bacterium. Classification (GTDB taxonomy): domain Bacteria; phylum Bacteroidota; class Bacteroidia; order Chitinophagales; family Chitinophagaceae; genus Sediminibacterium. The sequence goes on from JAFBAN010000101.1 coordinate 736, forward strand.
ACTGGTGCAATGGTATTCGGCGGGATCGTGACGGAAAGATTTCAGCTGAACGATAATACGCTCTGGTCCGATTTTCCCAACCCTGGCAATAATCCCGACGCCCCTTCCATATTGTCAAAACTGCGGGAACAGGTTTTCCAGGGCAGCTACGATTCGGCAGCAAAGCTCTGGAAGAAAATGCAGGGTCCGTATTCGGCGCGCTACCTGCCGCTGGCGGATCTGTGGTTGAAATTTCAATTCAAAGATTCCACGGCCATGCAATACTACCGTGATCTTGATATCAGTCAGGCAACCGCCACCGTTCGCTACAAAGCCGATGGGGTCATGTATACCCGTGAAGCGCTGATCAGTCATCCCGACAGAACGATGGTGATCCGTCTTACGGCAGATCGCAAAGCGGCAATCAGTTTCAGTACGGCCCTGACAAGCAAACTGCATTTTCAAGTTGCTGCCGGAGATCGCAGCATTACGCTTACCGGCAAAGCGCCCAGGCATGTAGCCAACCGCGATACCGAACCTGTTGCCGTAGACTATGATCCCGACCCGAAAGGGGAGGGCATGAATTTCATGGTAATGGTGAGTATCTTAAATGAAGGCGGATCGGTGAAAGCGGATGGCGATGCATTGCAGATCAGCAATGCGGATGCGGTAACGATCTATCTCACAGAATCCACCAGTTTCAATGGCTTCGACAGATCGCCCGGATTGCAGGGAAAGGATCCTGCAACAGAAACAAAAAAGTTGATGCAGCAGGCGGTCGGTAGATCCTATGCTGCAATCCGCAAATCGCATATTGCCGATCACCGCTCGCTGTTCGACAGGGTTGTATTGGATCTTGGCGCGAATGCGGATATGATGAAAGTTCCGACAGACAGGAGGCTGATGAATTTTGCGGCGGATCCCAGCGATAAATTATTGCCGGTATTATATTACCAGTTCGGCCGCTACCTGATGATCGCCGCTTCCAGGCCGGGCGGAAGGCCTACTAACCTGCAGGGCATCTGGAATGATGCGGTGCAGCCGCCCTGGGGCAGTAACTATACCACCAATATCAATACCGAAATGAATTACTGGCCGGCGGAGAATGCCAATCTCTCCGAATGCCACCAGCCTTTATTTGATTTTATCCGCGAGCTGTCGGTAAATGGTAAGCAAACTGCACGGATCAATTACGGGATCAGGGAGGGTTGGACAGTACACCATAACTCGGATCTCTGGGCAAAAACCTCGCCGCCGGGAAATTATGATAAGGATCCGCGTAGTGCGGCGAGATGGGCCGCCTGGCCGATGGCGGGTGCGTGGTTAAGCACGCATTTGTGGGAGCACTACCTGTTTACGGGCGATAAGGATTTTCTGGCGCGGCAGGCTTATCCTTTGATGAAAGGAGCGGGACAATTCATGCTGCACTGGCTGATCACCGATCCTGCAACCGGATGGCTGGTAACCAATCCATCCACGTCGCCTGAAAATACCATGAAGATAAATGGCGGGGAATATGAGATCGGCATGGCTAGTACGATGGATATGTCTATCATCCGCGAATTGTTCAACGACCTGATCCATGCAAGCGAAGCACTGAAGCAGGATGAAGCATTCAGGAAGCAGTTGCAGACTGCGATGGAAAAATTATACCCTTTTCATATCGGCCGCAATGGACAATTACAGGAATGGTTCAAAGACTGGGACGATCCGAATGATAAGCATCGTCATATTTCCCATCTGTTCGGCCTGTTCCCGGGTAACCAGATCATGCCCGATCGGACGCCGGAGCTGGCAGCGGCTGCAAAGGAATCGCTGATAGAACGCGGGGATGTCAGTACCGGATGGTCAATGGCCTGGAAGATCAACTGGTGGGCGCGGCTGCATGATGGCGAGCATGCCTATAAGATACTCAGCGCTGCTTTTGCTTTCATCGATCCTACCAAACCCAAAGAGCAGATGAGTGGCGGCGGTACCTATCCCAATTTATTCGATGCGCATCCGCCTTTCCAGATAGACGGGAATTTTGGCGCAACCGCGGGCATCACGGAAATGCTGTTGCAGAGCCATAATGCCTACCTGGACTTATTACCCGCCCTGCCTTCTGCCTGGAGTAATGGCAGTATAAAAGGCATCAAAGCCCGGGGGAATTTTACCGTGGATCTTGAATGGAAAGAGGGCAAACTTAAGACGGCCAAACTGTTCTCTGCGCTGGGCGGGGATTGCGCTATTCGCTGTTCCACGCCCTGCAAACTGACCGAAGGTTCCACGCAGCATACGGAGGCAGTCAACTGGTATATGTCTGCGCATGGCGCCCCGATCCCTTTTCAGAAAGACCCGCAGGCTAAACTAGTGGCAGTGAAAGACGGAGCGGGATACATACTGAACATCAGGACCGTGAAAGGAAAAACCTATACGATCGTTCCCTTATAATCATTGTATGCGACAGATTTTTATCCTTGTTATTGTATTGATGGCGAACTGCAGCAGCGAAGCGCAAAGCATCTCCTGGCAGGAAATGGCGCCAGGCGTCTGGAAAGGAGTGGTAGGGAAACCGGAATCGTATGATCTGCTGCAGGCATCCGGCGCTACGCCGAACAGGGAAGCGATCTCTCATATGGGAAAAGCCGTGTTCCCGCTCGCTGTTGAAGATATCAGCGGTATGGTCAGCGATGGAAAGACCTACCTGCGTTTCCCCCTTGATAAAGCCGAACAGATCTATGGTTTCGGCCTGAACTTCCAGACCGTGCAGCAGCGGGGGAAAATCCTGGAACTGCATGTCGATAATTTCGCGGGCAAGGACAATGGCCGCACGCATGCGCCTACACCGTTCTATGTTTCTTCGAAAGGATATGGCGTGTTCATCAATGCCGCCCGTTATATTAAAGTATGGGCCGGCACCGCGGTGCTGCGCGACAGTAAACATCCGCCCGAACCGAAAGACCGCAATCTCGATAAAACCTGGACTTCACGTCCCTATTCAGACGGCGTGGAAATACTGGTACCCGCAGCCGGCGCGGAAGTATATCTGTTTGCAGGGCCGAAGCCACTGGACGCTGTGGCGCGTTTCAATCTTTGGAATGGCGGGGGCTGCCTGCCGCCAAGATGGGGGCTCGGTTTTACGCAGCGGGTGCAACGTTTGTATGACGCCGATATGGTAAAGAAAGAAGCGGACGATTTTGAATCGAAAGGATACCCGCTGGATTTTATCGGTCTGGAACCCGGCTGGCAAAGCAAATCCTATCCCTGCACTTTTGAATGGGATCCCAAACGTTTTCCGGCGCCTGCGGCATTTGTGAAGGATATGCTGGACCGGCATATCCGGCTCAATCTCTGGACCAATCCTTATGTATCGCCTGAATCTTCTATCTACAGCGGCATTAAACCATATACGGCTTCTCATACCGTTTGGGTAGGCGCTGTTCCCGATCTGAGCATGGAGTCCGCGCGAAAGATATTTTTCGGGCAATTGAAAAAAAGCCAGGTGGACATCGGCATCAGCGGATACAAGTTCGATGAAGTGGATGGCGGTGACAGTTATCTCTGGCCCGATGTGGCGATCTTTCCTTCCGGTCACAGTGCCGAGCAGATGCGGCAGACCTATGGCCTGCTTGCGATGCGGTGCAGCATGGATATGTTCAGGCAGAGCAACCGACGGACATTCGGCCTTGTGCGTGCGAACAATGGAGGTGGGGTTTCCTTTCCGTATGTGATCTACAACGACTACTACAACCATGAAGATTTTATCACTGCACTCATCAACAGCGGATTCTCCGGTGTGCTCTGGACGCCGGAAGTACGCGCTTCCAAAACTGCGGAAGAATGGTTGCGGCGTTTCCAGTCGAATATATTCTCTCCGCTGGCCATGATCAATGCCTGGTCGAGCGGTACCAAACCCTGGACATTTCCCGAAGTAGCGGAACAGGTGCGGCAGCTGGCATTGCTGCGCATGCAGATGATGCCTTACTGGTACAGCGAATTTGCGCGTTATCATTTCATGGGTATACCGCCATTCAGGGCCATGAACCTGGAAGAAGGGTTTGGCGATGGAACCCAGAAGCAAAACAATATGGCAGGCCTGGAGACCAATCCCTACGAGGAGGCGGTGATCAAAGAAGTAAAAGATCAGTATATGGCCGGTCAATACCTGCTGGTAGCGCCGATGTTTATCGGGCAGACTTCCAGGAAAGTGATCCTGCCAAAAGGGAACTGGTTCGATTTCTACACCGGAAGTTTTGCTGGGAATGGAACGGTCATCACGGTTACACCCGGTTTGGACAAGATACCGGTGTATGTAAAAGATGGCGGCATCATCCCCATGATGAAACCACGACTGCATGCGCCGGCCATTGGGGAAAAAATGGACCTGGAGATCCGTTACTATGGTACCAAACCAGGTCATTATTTATTGTACGATGATGATGGCGAGACCTTCAACTACGAAAAAGGGGAATATAGTTTCAGGGAGATCACAATAACGCCCGGCGCAAGCGGAAAGCCGGTTTGTACCATCTCGGCCCCTGTGCCGGGTAAACCGAATACGATAGGAGACGTGCGTTGGATCTTTCCGGGACATGAATAGATGTTGGTAGCCGCATCATTTCTGAATTGATTAACTTCCGGGGCAGCTTTTAATAAATATCTTTATCCGGTGAGAGGCAATTAATAATTAGTAATTAATAATTGTTCGTTGGTGATGAAAATTGGATCATGTTTACCTGTCTGCATATTTGTTTTTAATTATTAATTTTTAATTACTAATTATTCTTTATGAAAGTCCTCTTCGTTGTTCTTGCTCTGGCAATGGGTTCTCTGGTCGTGAATGCACAGGATGCCGAGCGTTGGGTGGCAAAGAAGGACTGGGCCGGCGGGCTCGCGCTGATGCCGCATAGTTCCACCAACCTGAAGGAGTTCCAGCGCCAGTATAAACTCAACAAAGCCTACTGGGATGCCGCGTTCGCGTTCATGCGCAACAACGACCTGGTGAATATGCCTAAAGGCAAATACCCGATCGATTCCAACAACGTGTATGCGACGATCACAGAAGACCCTTCCAAAGATTTCGAGAAGACCAACTGGGAATCGCATCGCAAGTATATCGACCTGCAGTATATTATTACAGGCGATGAGATTATTGGTGTGAGCCCGGTTGCCCAATCCACCGTTACCAAAGAATACGACGAGAAAAAGGACGTGGCCAATTATTCAGCTGAAGGAAAAATGGAGCATTCGGTGCCTGGTACTTTTTTCCTGTTCTTCCCATCCGATGCGCATCGGCCCAATATCACGCCCGGCGGAAATAAGCCGGTAAAAAAACTGGTGATCAAGATCAGGTATGCGGAGTAACAGCTGACCCCGGTACCGGCCCAAAATAATCCTGTAACCTTTCCAACTTTAGGGCGTTTATCTCCTCTTCTGTTCATCCATGTAAGAAGCCGTTCATCCAGTTCCTGCCGGATATACGACAGATTTCGTAAATTGCTTTTTTATTGAAAAAAGATG
>JAFBAN010000017.1 GCA_019247775.1 Chitinophagaceae bacterium
CGAACGCAAGTTCGATCCGGCGGATACCAAAGAGATCTTGTTCTATGGATTGAATAACGACGACTATTTCGATATCGATGAACAGGCAAGTTCAAAGATCCTGATACGCATTATCGGCGGTAAGGGAAATGACACTTTCAACATAAGAGGTAATGTGAAAAACTATCTCTACGACCTTAATACCCCGGAGAATGCGATACTGGCCAGCAGCCGTTCCAAAATACAGACATCCGACGACCCGCATGTGAACGACTATTCGCCGATCAATTACAAATACAATATTTTCAATTTTCCCAGGATGCTGGTGAGCTATAATCCGGACGATAAATTCCTGCTGGGCCTGGGCGTACTGAAACGCACATTCGGGTTTCGTCAGGATCCCTATGCTTCGGAGCAAAAGCTGAATGCCCTGTATGCGTTCGCCAGCGGCGCTTACCGCCTGAAATACCAGGGAGATTTCAACCATGTGATGGGAACTACAGACCTGGTCGTGAATGCTTCTCTTGTTAACCCGGTACTGGATAATTTTTTCGGTCTGGGTAACGAAACCACTATTGATAAAAACAAAGACAGGGATTTCTACCGGGTAAGATACAAGTACCTCGAAGGCGAAGTATTGCTGCGCAAACGGTTCAACCCGGTGTTCCAAGTGATGGCAGGACCCGTGATCAATCACTATTGGGATAAATATGAGAACAATGCAGACAAGATATTAGGTCAGCCTTCATTGCTGGGCCTCGATTCCAGTCATGTGTATGCATTGAAAACCTATCTCGGCGGCAGGATCACCGCAATCGTTAACAATCTGGATAACGTGCTGCTGCCTACCCGGGGTATAAACTGGCGTACTGATATTGTTGCCCTTGGCGGACTCAACAAGGCAAGCAATTTCTTTGCAGCCTATACCTCAGACATGCAGGTGCATGCGGCGCTGGCCGATCCGGCCAGGCTGGTAACCGTAGTTCGTTTGGGCGGCGGCCGCATTTTCAGCAAGAACTATGAATATTTCCAGGCGTTAAGCCTGGGCGCCAATAATTTTCTGCGGGGCTTCCGTAAAGACCGCTTCGCCGGCAGCTCTTTGCTGTATGGAAGCGTTGAATTTCGCTATAAACTATTCGAGTCGAAATCATATGTACTGCCGGGCGCAGTAGGCATAACGGCGTTCGAAGAGCTGGGCAGGGTATGGTTAGAGGGTGAACATTCACGCACCTGGCATAATTCCTACGGAGGTGGTCTGTATTACGCTGCGTATAATTTCGTTCTGTTATCAGCCAATATCGCTTATTCCAAGGAAGACCAGTTATTCAATTTTTCAATCGGCACACGGTTCAATATAACCTTTTAAAGCATACTATGGACTCGAGCATTTACAGGAAAACGGAAAACTATATCGAAGAACTCTTTCAGAAAATGGATAGTTCGCAACTGGCTTTCCATAACCTGAACCATACGAAAACAGTGGTTCAGCGCGCCAAGGAAATAGCCGCCCATCATGAATTATCGGAACGCGATATGCTGGTACTTTTCGTAGCCGCCTGGTTCCATGATGTGGGCTATCTGTTTACAGGCGCTAAAGGGCATGAAGAAAAAAGCGCGGAACTGGCGCGGAATTTCCTCAGCATTAACCTCAACGATCCGGAACTGATCACCGAAGTGGTAGCTTGTATCATGGCAACCAAATATCCCCGGAATCCGCGCACGCTGCTGGAAGAGATCATCTGCGATGCAGACACCTATCATTTTGGCACCAAGGATTTCAAGGAAACCAATAAACAGGTGTTCAAAGAGCTTATGCTGAAAGAAGGCGATATCGACAAAGAAGAATGGAATGAGCAGACGCTCGATTTTATCCAGCAGCACACCTACTATACCGCCTATTGCCGCAACCTGCTCGACGCCCGGAAGCAACAGAATATCCGGAAACTGGAGGCGAAGGCCGAGAAAAAGGATAAAATACGCGGCCCGCTGAATTTATCTGAGCAAAAAAATCTGCCTACCAAGGGCATTCAGACCATGCTGCGCCTTACTTCCAGCAATCATCTCGATCTGAGCGAAATGGCCGACCACAAGGCCAATATCCTGATCTCGGTCAATTCCATTATCATTTCCGTGATCCTCGGTTTGCTGTTCCGGAAACTGCAGGATGAACCTTACCTGACGATACCAAGCATCATGTTTTTGCTGGCTTCGGTATCTACGATCGTGGTGGCGATACTGGCCACACGTCCCAAACTGGGCGGAGGCACATTCACCACCGAAGACGTGATCAACAAAAAGACCAACCTGCTGTTCTTCGGTAATTTTCACAAAGCCCCATTCGAGCAATATAATGAGGCGATGCGTAAGATGATGCGCGATCCGAATTATCTCTATGGCGCACTTATCAATGATATCTACCAGCTGGCTGTGGTACTGGGAAGAAAATACAGACTGATCAGGCTGGCCTATAATATTTTCATGTTCGGACTGGTGATCTCGGTAATCGCATTTGCGATCGCGATCTTCTTTTTTAAAAAGACCACAACGGGCGCTGCCACACCCAGCGGGTTTCCGCTTTAATGCTGTTCTATGCTTATTAACCGGGATATCAGCTGGCTCGAATTCAATCTCCGCATCCTGCAGGAAGCGGCAGACAAAAGCGTGCCCTTGTATGAACGCATCAAATTCCTGTCGATCTTTTCTTCCAACCTCGATGAGTTTTTCCGGGTACGCTATCCCTATATCACCACGCTCGCCAAACTGGACAAAAAGATCAGGAAGCAGGCAAGCATTGAAACCAGGGAAGATGTGGTATCCGAGATCCAGAGCGAGATCAACAGGCAGCTGGATATCTACGGCCATATCCTGCAGGAACAGATCATTCCCGAACTGAGGGAAAACCGGATCATTTTTTATTACGACAGCGAAGTGCTGGATGTACACCGGGCTGAGATCAAAGAACTGTTCCTGTCGCAGATCCTGTCTTTTGTACAGCCGCTTTATCTCGATACTGACCTGAACAAAAAGTTCGTTCCGGAGAACAGCAAGCTCTACCTGTTCATATCGATGAAAGACCAGGAGCCTGGCACCCTGAAGCACGGGATCGTGAATATACCCTCCGATAGACTGCAGCGTTTTTATGTGCTGTCGCCGGTAGACGGCAACCAGTATGTGATCTTTATCGACGATATCATCAGGCTGAACCTGCCATTCCTTTTTCCGGGCTCGGAAATACAGGGTGTGTACAGCATCAAATTCAACCGCAACTCGGAGATCTATCTCAACCACGAACTCAGCGGGGATATCCTGCTGAAGATCGAGAAAGAGTTGAAAAAACGCGATCTCGGCGCACCATCACGTTTCCTGTACGAATCTGCCATGCCGCGGAATGTACAATTCCTGATCGCGGGTCTTTTCGGTCTCAATTTCGAGGAGATGTTTGCCGGCGGGCGGTACCACCAGTTAAGCGATCTTGCCAGCTTTCCCAAATTCGACCAGGACCTTACTTACCAGAAACGCAGGCAACTGCTGCTTCCCGAACTCCGCGATTCGGCCGATATTTTCAACGTGCTGCACACAAGGGATATACTGCTGCACCTGCCCTATCAATCCTATAACCCGGTGCTTTCCTTCTTCAACCAGGCGGCGGTGGATTCGGGCGTTACTGACATTTATATCACTTTGTACCGGGTAGCAGCAGAATCGCATATCATCAATGCCCTGATCAGCGCCGCCAGGAACGGCAAGAAAGTAACGGCTTTCATAGAGCTCAAAGCCCGCTTCGATGAAGGCAATAATATCCGCTGGAGCAAGGAAATGAAAAAAGCGGGCATCAATATCATTTACAGTCAGCCAAATATTAAAGTGCATTCTAAGATCGCGCTCATCAAAAAGAGCAGCGGTAACCAGATGCTCTCCTATGCACTGCTGAGTACCGGCAATTTCAACGAGATAACGGCGCAGTTCTACACCGATCATGTGCTCATGACCACCGATCCTTCCATCATCAATGACCTGCTGGTGCTGTTCAAGGTATTGCAGAAAGATCCGGATGAAAGACTAAAAACAAAAACAGTCTTCGAAAAGCTGCTGATCTCGCAGTTCAACATGCTGGAGCAGTTTGAAAAACTGATCGACGGCGAGATCCAGAAAGTGAAGCAGGGCAAGGAAGGATTGATACGGATCAAACTCAATAACCTCGAAGAACCGACCATGATCAGTTCGCTGCAAAGGGCCGGCGATGCGGGCGTAACAGTACAGGTGATCGTGAGAAGCGTCTGCTGTATGCAACCGGCCCGGGCGGGCGAGCCAAGCAATATTGCGATCAAGCGCCTGGTAGACCGGTATCTCGAACATACACGCTTCTTCATCTTCGGTACAGACCAGCATGCGGAAGTGATCATGGGCTCTGCCGACTGGATGAACCGCAATATCCACCATCGCATAGAGGTCTGCGTACCGATCATTGCCAGCGACTGCAAGAAAGAACTGATCGATTATTTCAGCCTGCAGTGGAGCGACGATGCCAAGACCACCCTTGTGGGGAATGGCCAGGAGCACGACTGGCAGCATTCCGGATCTGCAGCCACAGGACCCGGCGCGCAGGAACTGATCTATGAATACCTGGAGCATAAATAATATCGTATGGCCGGCACGATGTCCAAATTGAGTTCACTGAAGAAGTACCGCTACCGCGTGGTACTTTTCGTGGCTTCTTTCTGGACAGTGATCGACCTGATCGTAGTGCTTATTTTCAATAACCTGCCGCCCTCCGGTCAGGCAAAGCAACTGGTATTGCGTGAAACGATCGTATTCCTCATGAGTGCGGTGATGGGTTACCTGCTCGTATTCGTGCTTCGGAAAATATTCAGGCATTACCTGCTCTGGGTGGGATTGCTGCTGAAAAGCCTTTCTCTGATCATTGCCGCTTTTGTGATGAACACGCTTTTGTATCTGCTGAGCTCGGTGCAGTCATCCATTCCATTACAGCATTCCTTCCGGAACTTTTTCTTCGAGATAGAGCATGTGCACCTGTTGCTGCAGAAAATGTCGTACTGGCTGATCCTGATCCTGATCACGCAGCTTATCATCGAAGTAAATGAAAAATATTCGCCCGGTGTTTTCAGGGATATCCTGCTGGGCAAATATGTGAATCCCAAAACAGAGAACCGGATCGTTGCCTTTATCGATCTGGCCGATTCCACTACCATTGCCGAAAAACTGGGACATACGCAATATTTCAAGTTCATCCGCGAATTCATTTACAATATTTCGGAAGCATTGATCGAGTATGGCGGCCAGATCTACCAGTATGTGGGCGACGAGATCGTGGTATCCTGGCCGTACAAGGATAAAAATATCAGCCGCTGCCTGAAGGCCATCATCGAGGGACGACGCAATATCCAGAAAGCCAGTATCAAGTTCAAACGTGATTTTGATATCATTCCCGAATTCAGGGTAGGTATTCATGTGGGGGAAGTAACCGTGGGCGAGATCGGTGTGATAAAAAAAGATATTGCCATGAGCGGCGATACCATGAATACCACAGCCCGGATCCGCAGCGCCTGCAGCGATATGAACAAGAAATTCATCGTATCCAAAGACTTTATCGAAAAAAGTCATCTCGAAGATTTTCAGGCGGAAAGCCTGGGGCCGGTAGAACTGAAGGGGAAACGGAAAGAGATCGAACTTTTCTCTCTGAAGATTTGATGAACGTAATAATTTGATTTTCACATAATTACGGAAAGTTTACTGTCGGTATAAAACTACGGGTGGCATATTTTTTTAACCTGTTCCTATCAGAACCTTACAAAAGATGGCTATGATAAAAATGATTCGGCTGGCTGTCACCGGAACCTGCCTGCTGTTTTTTATGGCAGGTGCCCAGGCCCAGAAGCCCGATACACTGATCAAAAAACTCGACAGCCTGCGCAAGAGCAACGATACCACAGGCAAACAGATCAACAATACGGCGCCCCAGGCTTTCAACGAGAGCACGGTCCTTACTTTTCCCGGTTATTTTATCCTGCTCGGCAGCAATGCGAAGCAGTCTTTCACCAAGCCTTTCCGCATGAAGAAAAAAGACTGGCGCAACCTGTTGATATTTGCGGTGGCCGAAGCGGCGCTAACACGGGTAGATGAACCTATACAACGTTGGGCGGTTGACCTCCGAAACAACAACCCCACGGTAAGTGGCGTCAGCAAATATGTGACACAGTTCGGTGGACTGTATGAAGTGTATACGCTTTCTGCTCTGATGGCGGAGGGACTTATTTTCAAGAACCAGAAACTAAAGACCACTACCCTTCTCGCTACGCAGTCTTATCTTACCGCCGGCGCCGTTCAATTCGTAGGTAAATTCCTTTCAGGCAGACAGCGTCCGTCCTACGCGGATAACTACACATTGGACGCAGAGCCCAGTTTTCATGGTCCGTTTTATAAACTGATAGACGCCAATGGCAATCGCTCCAACAGCTCCTTCCCGTCGGGGCATACCACCGCTGCTTTCGCGGCCGCTACGGTGTATTCACTGGAATATAAAGACAAGAAACTGGTACCCTGGATCAGCTACGGTGTAGCCACTTTGATCGGTCTGAGCCGTATTACGGAGAATAAACACTGGTTTACCGATGTGGTTGCCGGCGCAGCGCTCGGTTACCTGACCGGCGTTCAGGTGGTGAACAACTACCACCGCTATGCAAAGATCAGGAGCGGTGAGATCCAGGAAGAAAAAAAGGGCTCCCTGAGTTTCAATGTAGGCTACGTGAACGGAGTGGTGATGCCGGGGCTGGTTTACCAATTCAGGTAATATCCTTCTATGTGTTCTATGTCCCTATGTTCCTATGTGTCCCCTATCTGCAAGTCAGCAACAGGCAGAAATCGCATTCACGCGAATGTTACCACATAGAAACATAGGGACATGAGGCCACATGAATTAACCGCGAAGACGGAGCAACGCAAAGAGAACTCGCGATGACAGCCCCCTTGCGTATCATTGCGTCGTTGCGTCTTGGCGGTTATATAGTCTCAATATTCAAACTGTACCATTACTCGCTGTCGATCTAGAACGGATACCCGATCGCTATATTATAGATGATATTGCCGAGCGGATTTTTTCCGGCGCTCGCTGCTGAAGGATCGCGCAGCGGTACGCCCAGGTCGAACCGCAGCAGAAGGAAAGTCATATCGATACGGACTCCAATGCCTGCATCCAGCGCTATATCTTTCAGGAACTGTTTAGTGAGCTGTCCTTCTTTGCCATACAGGATCGGGTCTCTTGTCCAGATATTACCTGCATCGATAAATGTAGCTCCTTTCAGCCGCGCCACGAGTGGAAAACGTAGTTCGGTGTTTATTTCCAGTTTATAGTCGCCGCCGATCTGCGGGTAATACAAACGTTGCACGGGCGTTGTCTGAACTGTTCCGGGCCCTATCTGCCGCACCTGGAAACCTCGCAGGCTGTTTGCTCCACCAATGATGAACTGCTTCGAAAAAGGCAGGAACAGTGAATTGCCATAGGGGATGCCGGCGCCTACGATCAACCGGTTCACCCAGTTGATATCCTTGGCCAGCGGCATATTGTAACGCAGGTCAACATCCAGTTTTACATACTGTGCGTAATAGGCTCTCGATATCTTGCCGGTATAAGCCTGGTCCACTTTATTGAACAGCCCGATCAGGTTGCCTGCCAGGTCTATATTTCCATTGAAATAAAACACATTGCCGCCGCGGGAATTAGGTGTGTGATAATTGTAACTGTACAACGATCCGGCGATCAACTCCGGCAAATTGGCGATCTTCAGAACCGGTATCTGGTCGAGCAATGCCTTGTAGTTAGGATCATAGGCACTGGTAAGGTTATAGGTAACGCTTACCGGGGCCAGCAGGTGCTGCTTGTTGGCCGACTCGCGCCATGCAAAATCGTATTGCAGCCGGAAATAATTTTTGGTGTACAATGCGGTACGCCGCGCCCATTCATAGCCGATCATCATGGTGGTTTTGGGCGGGAAAGAAAAACTGTCTTTCACTTTGAACGGCGTTACGAACCGCGGGAAGATCACCGATACCTCGCCGCCCACCCTGAAATTATTATTGCGCATCAGCGAATCGGAACCTGAAGACTCGAAAGCGCCATAAGCTTTCACCACCAGGTGTTCTGCGCCGCGGAATGCATTGCGGTTTTTCCAGGTAAGACTCGCCTGGGCGCCGGTAAATGAATTTGATTTGGTGAATGCCCCCACTTCAGCCTGGATATTCTTTCTCGGCAATGGTGTGAGGTAATAATAAACATCCAGCCAGCGCGGTACCAGGGTGTCGCCATGGATCTCGTACCGGTTCTTTACGAATTTGTAAACGCCGGTATTGATGAACCTGTTCAGCGTCCGGTTCTGCGCCCGCAATGAGTACAACGACCCAGGCCGGTAGGTAACCGGGCGCGTTAACGTGGCATCATTGAGCGCATGCACCGTATCGCGCACATAAATGCCATTGATAAGCTGCATCCCCTGTCTTGAGGTATCCGGCGGCGGAACCAGCAGCGTGTAATTGGGGAACAGGATAATATTATTGATGCGCTGCGGAACAACTGCGGCTACCGGCGTCTCATCTTTCAGCTTGAAAAAGATATCGACAGTATTGTTCTTATTCGTGCTGTCTACCCAGGCTTTGATATGGTCGGGACTGAAATAATAATATCCCCGGTTCTTGAGCGCCGCATCTACACGCGTACGTTCAGCCTTCAACTGGTCCAGATCAAATTGATCGCCTTTTTTAACCAGCACATTTTTATCGGGGATCCGATAAATATCCCTGCCGATCTCCGAACTGCTGTCCAGTATCCATTTGAATGAATTGATATGATATGGCATTCCCAGTTTTACCTTATAATGCGCTTCCATTTTGTATCCTTTCACGATCGTGTCTCCGGACACACTCGAGCCGAAATAACCTTTATTGATCAGGTAATTCTCGAAATTGGCTGCATTGGCTTTGGTGCTTACCATGGTACTGAGCACCGGCTCCTGACCAATGCGGTTGCGCAGCCAGTAACGAAGCCCCGTTTCGCGCTCCGGCTCGCCCACCATGTACCAGAACCAGACCCTGAAAGGAAATCCGAATATCGATTTATTTGGTTTGGGAGCGCTGATCGCATCCAGCTGTTTGCGGATCGATTTGTCTTTGGTCTTGTTGGCAGGATCCTTCTTAATATCGTAAGTGGCCCCTTTATAGAGATAGGTGCCCGGCGGCAGGTGTTTCTGGATGCTGCACGACAGCACACATGCCATCAACGGTATGAGAATAATATAGGTGCTTCTTCTGGTCATTTATTTTCTGTTCTTGTGGAGTATCTCTGAGAATTTATTATAATCCATCAGCAGGCTGAAAGTCACTCCTGTCTCCACAAAATATCCATCCAGTATCGCTTCGTATTGATTGCGCTGATAGGCTTTCAGCATGTACCGTCCATCCTTAGACAATTTATAAGTGGTAGTGATATCGGGCATCGACTGCGGCCCGGTGCCTTGCTGTCCTTTCATGGTGGGATCCTCGCCTTCCACAGTAAAATTCTTTCCTACGGTAACCGTAAGCCTGTCGTTCATAAAGCGTTTGGACAAAGCCACATTAAGGTCCGTGCGTTGTGCGGCGGTCGAATAATCCTGCGCAGTGGCCAGGTCTACCGTTACGTCAACTCCCTTGATCAGATCGGATGCTACCTGGTTAACTGCATCACTCAGGAACCGGCTTACACTTTCTTTTACCAGCATATCCGCATTAAATCCGCCGCTTCCGCTCAGTGTTCCGAAAAAGTCGGTGCTCTGTTCTCCGATAAACCTGCCCATCACCAGCAGTCCGAATACCTGCTTGTTGATTGTGGATGCATCGCTGCGCAGCTGCAGCAGTTTATTGTCGATCGTATTCGCAAACGTATAGTTGATGCCGGCAGTATTCTCCTTCAGTCTGATGTCGAAGGCGATCTGCGGCGCCGATATCTGCCCGGTAATATGCAATACCACCTGGAACGGGATCTTCTGGCTGTATAACTTGGTATCGATCTGGTTGATATCGGAAACCTCATTGCCGATCAGATCGTAGGGTGAAGCGGAAATATCATAGGTAGCGGTAATATCGGCCTGTGCATTCATCGGATCGCCGGTAAATACCAGCGAGCTCCCCTCCTGCAACGCAAATTTCCGATGCAGGAACTGGTAATTCATCTGATAGGATCCTTCAGTAAGATTATAAGCGCCCGTCACCGAAACATGGCCGCCCGGTGTAACGCCGGCATTCAGTTCGCCCGCGCCTTTTACCTGCAGCTCATCACGGGTAAGCGGGTCGATGATGATATTGAACTGCGCGCCTTTATTGATCGTTATATTGAGATTATAGTTCAAGGCCGTATAATCGGTGGTTCTGTCTACCGCCGGCGTAATGAAATTATTGCGTACCGTATCCATATCCACGAACTGCATCACACTCTCCCGGTCCTTTGCAGTTGCTACTATAGGCAGCTTTACGAACGTTACATTGGAACTATCCTTGAGCCCGAGGCTGCCGTTGATATCCGGCGCGGTTACGGGGCCCAGTATCACCATATCAGCATCCACGATCGCCTTTCCATAGAGCTGGCTGTTGGTGGCCGCAGTGCTGTTCATCACCATGAAATTCTCGGTACGCACACTGAGGTTAGCTTCGGGTACCTGGTTTTTGGTCTGGGTCAGCGTGCCCTCAACTACTATCTCATGTCCCAGTGAATCCTGTGCAATAAAATGATTGAAGCCGATGGTGGGATAGTTCAACGTTACCGTCTGGTTGTTCACGAACAGCGCCGTTCCAAATTGCGAAAGCCGGGTCTGTACCGAATCAAAACGGATGGATCCGTTCCACTGTGGATTTTTCGGACTGCCTGTGATGGTAACCGGACCTGTAAGCGTGCCCGATGAATTTTTGATCAGCCCATTGCTGAAAGCCTCCAGGGTCTTGAACCGGATAGGGCTCAGGTTTAGTTGTGCATTGATATTTTGCTGGTTGTAGGTACCGCTGAGCGTTACATTATTTCCATAGCCGGTTAATGCACCCGAAAGCGTTACTGCGTCATAGCCGGTTGCAGTTGCTTTCAGGTCCAGCCTTCCCAATGGCACCTGTTGGTATTGCAGGCTATCAACAGTGAGGCTGCCATCCAGCGTAGGTACTTTCTTATCGAGACCGCCTACCCGCACCGTAGCATTGAGCACGCCATCTATCTGTAATGAATCGGTATTGTATAACGACGATACATTCCGCAATGAGAAATGGTCCACTTTAATATCCACGGGTGCATTCAGCTCAGGACCTGCACTGTTCGCTGTGAGCTGCTGCCCCGCCCTGCTGATCGCCAGTTGCGATACATTGAACCCGGCCGCACCAATCTTGATATTGTTGTTTCCATTCACCTGCCAGTCATCGTAATTAAGTTTCAACCTGTCTTTCAGTTGCAGGTTGAAAAGATTTCCTTCGGCGCTGCCGGTCAATGCCAGTGCATACCGCTCCTTTCCATCGGCATCCTGGGATGAAAGCGAAGCGTTGAGTCGTTTATCCCGCATGCCTCCCTGCACACTGGTGGTATACAGCAGGATACCGCCGGCCTTTACCGTATCCGCAACAGCATTGAAGCGAAGTGAATCATTCATATCCACTGCACGCGCGCGCAGGTTAGCCAGCGTATTGCCATTGTAGGTAATACCTGGCGCCGAAATATCCACATACCGCGAGCTGTCTGTTCTGTTATCATCGATGCGGCCGCGCATCAGGATATTTTTATCGAAGAAAAGCCCGGGAAGCAATACCGCATAGATCGGATCGGGTTTCAACTCCGCCGCCAGATCAACAGTGTAATGATTGAGAGTTGCTGTCTGTGGTCCTCCCGTGTATTTGGCAAGTGCATTCTGGAAAATATCGCCCAACTCGGTATACCTGTAATTGCCGACCAGGGATCCGTCAACAGCCGAAGAAGCGAGCGTGATAAAAGTTTTGCCGCTATCGCGATAACCGCGGGCCACAAGAGTATCCATGCGATAGGCTTTGCCGCCTTTGGTTAAAACGGTACTGTCGAGCCGGAGCCAGGCATTCAGCGCATCGGGATCGAGACTATGGATATCGAACCGCGCCAGCGTGGCGATGCTGCCCGAATCGGGATACAGGCCCAGCGCAAACGGATTGGCATTCTGAATATTGATATAACCCTTGCCTGCGGGGTATTTGCCGCCCAATGCCAGATCCGCATCAAATGATGTGCGCAGCAGCGGATCGCCGGTATTCCCTTTTACGGCATAGTTGCCCCGCTGCCCCGCCAGATTGAGATGCAGATCCGTATAAGTATGTTTCAGTATCCTGAACGAAGCCAGGTCGGCCCCGGCCTGCAGGATCGCTGTCTGGTAGTCGGTACCTGAGCCCTTGAGGCTAACGGTCCCGTTTATTTTTCCGAAGATCGAATCCTGTCTCACCCATTTACCCGTTTCCAGGTTGCGCGCAATGACCCTCACATTGTACCCGAGCTTTTTCGGCGACATATAATTCCGGACCGTGCCTTTGATCGTGGCCAGTCCGTACGCGCTTGTGGCGGTCAGATCGTTGTTCAACTCCGTCATAGTTCCTTTTACATCACCCCTGATCGCCAGCGCGGGTGGCAACTGCACCTGCCTGCGCGTGCGCGCATCCATGAGCCCGGCAATGACCGAACGGTTAATATTGAGTTGATTGATATGGGCATCAAACCGAAGGTTATTTTTGGTGGTGGCATTTTCAACGATCCCCGATGCATCTATCAGGATATCGTTGCGGTTGGTATGTGCGTTCAGGTGGTGGAATACCATACGGTGTGCACTGCCATCGGCATCTGCGGTAATATAGATCGTAGAAACGCCGCTCAACGCCGAACGGTAAGTGTTGACTATATCCGGGAACATCAATGCGAGATCGGCTTTCGAGATCACATTGTTACGAAGCTGTATCCTATTGTGAACATCCGCCCTGCTGCCGGGTAAAAGGCTGTAGGGGTACACATACACGGCGGCATCGATATAGGACCTTGGCGTCTTCAGCAACAGGTCACTCACGTTCACCAGTGAATCGGAGATCTGGAAATGACCCCGCAGCGTGTCCACTACCAGCCCGCTTTTGTCGATACCGGAAAGAAAGCTGATGGCGGCATTCATTTTCGGACCGGTGTAATCAATATGATCGGCAGTGGCGTTCACTTTTTTCACGCCGAGGTGATAAGGATCGAATCCATGCATATTCCGGCGGCCGATATCGTTATAGGCAAAATTTGAATTCGTGATCCGGATATCCCTGATATGGAACACGCCCAGCGAATCGTTTACCAGGGTTCCTGTTGTGGTATCCACCCTTACTTTCGCATTTGAAAAAGGCGGCCGGTCTACCGATACATCGGAGTTGGCTACTGCCACCGACCCGAACTGCAGGCTGCCCGACTTGTTGAGTTTCGCATCGGATACAAGAAGATCGGATATCTGGTCGTCCGTATTGATACCGTTGATCTCGTCCTTGTAAACAAAATGTGTTCGCACAATATGCGTTTGTCCGAACGTGATAACGGGTAATGTAGGCTTCAACCCGCCAAGTGCCGGATTGGGCACGGGGTATGCGCGCATGTTGAATACCACATCCGCCATATCGGTTTTGCGAAGGGCAAAATGATCGGTGTTGATGTTCAGGCTGTCGATATACATATCCAGTTTGCCGATATTGGCAGTCAGTTCCATTCCCGTTTGCGGATCTGTGTATCTGCCTCCGGACTGGATCAGGTGGATCTCATTCAATGAAAAATCGATCGGCGTAGAATCTTTCTTTGCATCTTTCGATTTGGTAGTAAACGCATCTATCAGGAACTGATAGGTAAATGTGCTGTCGCCCGGCTTCTTTACAGCATTGAAAAATACTTTCTCAAATGCAACTTTGTTGATCTCGTATCTGCCGCGAAGCACTTTGAGGAGATTGAGGTCAAGACGCATTTTATCCCCAACCAGGATCGTATCCCCGGTTTTACTTTCCACAGAAACCCCGTTCATCTGGATCCAGTTGAGAAGACTGTAATCGATAGATGCAATGTGGAATTTCCCCCCCGTTTTAGTGGTGAGATATGCTTCCAGTTTGCCCCTGATCAGGTTTTTGGCAAAAGGCGTATGCAGAAGTACGATAAGGAGAACGACCAGCAGGACCAAAATAAGGATGATATTCCTGATCCATTTTACCGATTTGCGCATGCTATGTAAATAATGTGTAATGGTTACAAAAACATACCACCGCATTCAACTGTAAGACCCTTTACCAGCCTGCTTTTCAGCCCTTTTTTGGGCAATTTATTCCCCATTCGACCGGGCAGCTTCAGTTTGAAAATCTGGGTACGGCTTTTGAATAGATATAAGCAAAACCGAGTGTATGAATACGAATAACCAACTGGGATTTATAACCAGTAAAATAGAGGAACTGGAGACAGCGGTATTACACAGTCATGCGAACAGCGTACTCAATATAAAATCCACTATCGTCAGGACCCGCCAGGTAGATGAGAATGGAAATGTCTGGTTCACTATCTCCAGGCCGCAGCAGGAGATCAATCAATTTGAGAAGAATTTCCCCGTGGCGCTCAACTACTACAAAAAGGACTCTCCTTTTTTTATGAATGTTTTCGGCATAGCCAGGATCGTTAGCGATCCGGAGGAACTGATCTGCGCCGATCTGAATAACCATCTCAGGACTAATCCCGAAGAAGTGTTGATGTGCGTAAAGATCCTGAGTGCAAACTATTACGAAAAAGAGGCAGCCAAAAATGAAAGCTGGCTCACCAAATGCAAAAGGGCCTTCATGGGTATCTTCTCCTTTGAAGAAGACGATCATTACTACTGGAATCTCCGGGCAGATAATGACAGGACTTATGCATAAAAGCAGTGTGGTTTCTTTTTATATAGGTTTTGGGTTTTAAATGAAGAAGCGGGAAGCGAAAGCTTCCCGTTTTTTTTGAATAGTATCGCAGGAATTACTTCTGTGGACCCTGCGGTTCCTGCGTTCTCTGCGATACCCGATCCTGCTCCTGAACTCTATTTGAGATCGACGCTATCGGTAACCGGCAGTTGATATTCGACTACCATCACTCCATTCCCGAAAGTCCGTGAGTGTTTGAGTCCAAATCTTTTTAGTTCGCGATTGTCTTCAAACAGCCGCAATCCGCCGCCTACCGACACAGGAATGACCATCAGGTGCAATTCATCTACCAGGTTATGGTGAAGCAGGGATTTGACCAGCGCGGCGCTCCCATAAACGAGGATATCTCCGCCCTCTCCTTTCTTTAACTCCGCTACTTTGTTCGCATCGCGAAGGATATGACTGTTGTTCCACACGGCTTCATTGAGGCTGGTGGATACGATATATTTCGGCAACCCGTTCATGCGGTCTGAAAACGGGTTACCGGTCTGGCCTGGCCAGTAGCCCGCAAAAAGCTCATAGGTGTTCCTGCCAAGCAGTAAAGCCTCTACACTGTTAAGCTCATCAGATTTGTATTGCCCGCCTTCTGGCGACCTGTACTGAGCCTGCCAGCCTCCATGGGGGTGATCGGTTTCATTTCCGCCGGGAGCTTCAATAACACCATCGAGGGTGATGAATTCGGTAACGATAATTTTTCGCATAAATAGATTTTAAATAAAAGGATGTTTTGGTACCTCGTTCCGGCACTCGCACCTCAAATCCTCACCCCCCTGCCCCTCTCCCACACGTGGAAGGGGGAGAAGATATCACTCCTGGTTGGAAGTGCGGGCGAGGCGTAAAACTAAATAACCTTGCTTGCTCAGACAGGGGGTAAAAAAGACTTTCAGGCGGGGCGAATCCGGCTGGCGCGGTGAAGAACTGCGATTACATCAGGAACATCAACCTGAAAGTAGTGCCGGCATCGATCTCGGAATCTACCTCGATATAGGCATTATGAGAACGAAGTATGTTGAGCGTAGTAGCCAGCCCGAGACCCATTCCATTACGTTTGGAAGTGAAATAGGGCTCGAATAACCGGCTTTTGTTTTCTGCGCTGATGCCGCAACCATTATCGCTGATGGTAATGGTTAGCTGCTTTCCCCTCGAGGAGAGTTCGATCTCGATCAGGCCTGTTTCGTCCTTCACTGCTTCAATGGCATTGACCACGATATTGAGTATCGCCATTTCCAGTTTACTCGCATCGGCTTTCATCACCAGATCGGTATCAGGCGTCTTGTAGTTGACCCTGATCTTACGCAGAAGCACCCTGTCCTGAACGGCGTTGATCACGTTCTGCAGCAGTTCCTTCACTGATACCGGCTGAAAATTCAGGTCTGCAGGCCTTGAGCTGTGCAGCAGTTCCGTGATCAGGTCATTGATCCGTTTACCATTGCGCTGTATGATCTCCAGGTAGGGCCTGTCGTCCTCAGTCGCCATTTGTTCCAGCAGGTTCTCCACAGACAGGTTGATATTGTTAAGCGGATTCCTTACCTCATGGGCCAGCGTGCGGATAAAGCGCCCGGAAGCCGCCAGTTTTTCCGCCTGCAGCGTGGCGGTTTCGGCCTTTTTCAGGCTGGTAATATCGTGTATGATGCCCTGGATA
The DNA here is from genome assembly GCA_019247775.1 of Chitinophagaceae bacterium. Taxonomy (GTDB): domain Bacteria; phylum Bacteroidota; class Bacteroidia; order Chitinophagales; family Chitinophagaceae; genus Sediminibacterium. The sequence goes on from JAFBAN010000017.1 coordinate 16,601, forward strand.
TATTTCTCGTCGTTGCCTCCTGTTTCCATAGATGCGGAGATCAGGCAGGTCTTGATGGAGTTATGCGAAGTAAGTAACTCCGTTTCATAGTTCTCGATCTCTCCCTCTGCATCCAGCATATTCAGCAGATGATCGCGTTGCGCCGGCACATGGAAAAACTCGGTCAGTTTTCTGCCGATGCATTCTTCCGCCGTGATCTCGAGAATATCGCTTACAGCATAGTTGATATTGGAAATGGTGCCGTCTGCCGAAGCCAGGAATACGATATCCTTGGACTTCTCGAAAATGGCGCGGTACTTCTTTTCGCTTTCGCGCAGCTTTTGCAGGTTATTGATCCTTTCGAGCGTGTAGCGGATCGTACGCTCCAGTTTATCCAGGTCCAAGTCGGCCTTGATCAGGTAATCGAAGGCGCCCGCCTTGGTGGCTTCCATATCGATCTCGTAGTTGCCCCGTCCCGTAAGCAGAATGACAGGCGTGGTACAATTGCAGGCGGAAATATCCCTGATCAGGTCGATACCGTTCCTCGCGCCCAGGCGATAATCGGAAAAACAGATCGTGTAGGTGTTCTTGCACAAAGCCTCCACGGCCTCCTCATAGCGGTAGATCCATTTTACCTCGCATTTCCAGGAGGGAAGTTTCTGCAGGTAATCATTGATCAGCAGGAAATCGTCCTCATCGTCTTCCACCACGAGTATGTTCAATATTGTATTTGCAGACTGCATGCTCAGGAAACTTTCGGTAAAATTATATAAAAGCTGCTGCCCGCTCCGGGCTCACCTTTGGCAAACATTTCACCCCCGTGATTCGATACGATCTTTTTGCAGATGCTCAGGCCGATGCCGGTGCCCGGGTACTCGTATTTGGCATGCAGCCGCTGGAACAGCTGGAAGATCTTGTCTGCATAAATATCTTCAAAACCGATCCCGTTATCGGCCACCGTGATCATCACATAGTCCTTGCCGGTATCGAGATTATAGGTTTTCTTTTCATCCCGTTTCAATGCGTGTTGCCTGATGGTGATGACCGGTGGTGTATCTGGGCGCCGGAACTTGATGGCATTATTCAGCAGATTATGGAACAACTGCATCATCTGCGAAGGGATCGCATCGATCACAGGCAATTCATCCGCCTCTATCGTAGCGCCTGTTTCTTCAATACTCATATCGAGCTCGCCGATCACGTCCGCAAGTATTTTGGAAAGATCGGTATGTTCGGCCGGTTGCTTGTTACGGCTGATGCGCGAGAATTCCAGCAGGTTATCGATCAGGTTCCGCATATTATCAGCCGAAGCCTGGATCCGTTTTATGTACAGCTGCGTATCCTCATCCGCAATAGCAGCGACCTTCAGTTGCAGCCGCTGGATGAAGGTGGATATTTTCCGCAAAGGCTCCTGCAGGTCATGTGAAGCGATATAAGCGAACTCTTCGAGCTCTTTATTGGAACGGTTCAGTTCGGCGATCTTGTTTTCCAGCATCCGTTCATTTTCCTTGATCTCCGTCACATCCCGCGTGGTGCCGATGATCTTTGATATATTATTCTCCGCATCGCGGATGATCTTCGCATAAGTCGACAGTATCTTCACCGCCCCCTGTTTGTCCTGGATCTCCATCTCACGGTGATATTCCGATTTGCCTGCCAGAAATTCTGGTACACTTGTAGCCCCGTTCTGCTCATTGGCCGCGCGCATATGCGTATCGTAGAGACCGCTATTGACAACGAGTTTCTTTTTATCATCATTATCATAGCCGAAAATGCCGTACATACCATCCGTCCATTTGATATTATCGCCGGCGGGATCGCTTTCCCAGCTTCCATACTTTAAGAATGTTTCGTTTTCCAGCATCATTGCACGGTAATCGGCCAACCCTTTCATGCTCTGCTCCTGCTGGGTTATCTCCTGGGTAAGACCCAGGATACGGATCATTTTGCCTCCGGCGTCATACTCTATCCTGCCATGATCGCAAACGGTCATCAGCGTTCCCGACGCATTTTTCAAATGGTATTTTTGCCTGTATGAATTTTTGACCTGCCCGTCGCGGAAGCGCTTTTCGAAATCGGTCCAGGCCTGGTCTTTCACCGTAAACCTGCTGTCGAATGCGGTAACGGGCGGTTCTCCCGAATCAGGATCAAGCCCTAATAACTGGTACATACCGCGGGTCCAGAATACACGGTTGGAAATGACGTCCCATACCCAGAATCCGAATTTGAGTATGCCTTCCGCCTCTCCCACCAGTTGTTCCGCAGTCTTGTTGTCGAGTACCGGTATCATGGCCTGCAATGCACTCTGCAGTTGCAGATAATAATAATTGCCGTACAGCTTTCGCAGCTTTACCAGGTAATAACCAGAACGTTTATCCTGCGAGATCAGCTGGTAGGTACTATCGGGAAGGCTGGCGCCTGCCGGCTCCGAAAGCCGTTGCATGGAGCTGCGGAAGATCTCCTGGTCCTGCGCACTGAGTAAGGGATAAATGCTGTAATTGAAGGCTGCCAGATTTTCAACCGAGAAACGGAATTCCTCGGCAAACCGCTTGTTCATATAAACGATCCTGTCTTTCAACGTATCATAGAACAATACAGGATCAGCCGCGAAAAAAGAGAATTCCCGGTCAAAAAAAACAGGATCCCCCTGTTTATCAAGGGTATCCCGTATTAAATTAAAATCCGATAAAAATGATTCTAGCATTGACCGCGGTTTATTGCTCGTTGAACTCGTTATACTGCTTCATTTTATTGTAAAGCGTCTTGCGGTCGACGTTCAGGAGTTTGGCAGCCTTACTTTTGTTATAATTTGCTTTTTTCAATGCCTGCACGATCATTTCATATTCTGCGTCGATGCTGGCAGTGCGATAAGTATGTTCATTTACTTCGATAGGCTTCGATTTCACCATATGAGGCACCGGCTCTTCGGAAACCGATGCGGGTGCTGCACGCGGGTAATCGCGCACATCAGGCACAACCGGCTTTTCTTCCACATGGTAGTGGGTTTCCTCATACGCTTCGTGCTGACCCGGGGTGGAATCGAAAAGCAGTTTGCTGTGGTTCACCAGTTCAAAAGGCAGTGCAGTAACGTCGATGAATGATTCGTCTGCCAGCAACGCGGAGCGTTTTACCACATTCTTCAATTCGCGCAGGTTGCCGGGCCATGAATAGGTTTTGAAAATATGTTCCACTTCGGGCTGAAAACCCTCTACGTGTTTATCCAGTTCGGCATTGGTATGCTCCAGGAAGAAATGCGCGAAGGTCATGATATCGTTCCTCCGCTCGCGAAGCGGCGGCACATTAATGCTGAATTCATTGAAACGGTGATACAGGTCTTCCCTGAACTTTCCTTTCTTGGTTGCTTCCCACAGCTTTTCATTACTCGCAACGATGATCCGGATATCCAGTTCTATATCCTTGTTGCCCCCGATACGCCGCATCTTGCGCTCCTGCACCACACGCAGTAATGATACCTGCACGTCGTAAGGCAGGTTGGCGATCTCATCCAGGAACACGGTACCCCCGTTTGCGATCTCGAGGCTTCCCACTTTTTGATTCAGGGCGCCGGTAAAAGATCCTTTTTCATGCCCGAACAGCTCGCTGCCCGCCAATTCCTTCGACAAAGCGCCGCAGTCGATTGCGATGAAGGGAGCGTTCTTGCGTTTACTTCTCGAATGGATCTCCTGGGCGATCACTTCCTTGCCGCTTCCGCTCTCGCCGTAAATGATCACGCTGTAATTGGTGGGAGATACCAGGTCCATCTGCTTCAGGATATGCCTGAACTCCTTGCTGTCGCCAAAAATATATTTACCGTTGCCGGTCTTCTTGATGATCTTCCGCGCCGGGGTATCGGTCTGCACCGGCACCTGCCTGGGCTCGGCATCGGTTTCGATACTGATGGTAGTGCTTTCCGGCGGGCGGTTCTTCGCGTCTGCTATCGCTTTATTGATGGTGATCAGGATCTCCTGCGGGAACAATGGCTTGGTCACATAATCATAGGCGCCGTGCTTGATCACTTCCACCGCAACCTTGATATCGCTGTAGCCGGTAATAATGATCACCGGCACTTCGGGCAGGATAGACTTGATCTGCAACAGCAGGTCCTTACCATCGGTATCCTCGAGTCGGAAATCGCATAGGATGACATCCGGCGGAAAATTCTGCACTTCTTCGAGCCCTTTTTTGCCGGTATGTGCAAACCTGACTTCAAAATTATTTCTTACGAGGAACCGTTCCAGCAGCCGACACATATCCAGATCGTCATCAATGATGAGTACTTTGCTCATAGGTTAGCTTGCGTTAATGTCTTAAAAATAAAAAAAAACATGTGATTATACGGTTTTAGCCCATAAACGACGCATGTCGCCTACCGGGATATTCATGATGTCGCGGTATTTGGCAACAGTACGACGTGCGATCTTAATGCCGTTCTCATGCAACAGGGCTACCAGCTGCTGGTCGTTGTACGGATTCTCCTTGTCTTCGACGTCGATGATCTCTTTCAGTTTGATCTGTACCACTTTATTGCTTACAGCGGTACCGTCTTCATTAATGATGCCTTCGGTAAACAGGTTCTTTAAAAGTATATAGCCGAAGGGCGTGTCGATGTATTTGTTGCAGGTTACTCGCGAAATGGTGGAAATATCAAGGCCTACTTCGTCGGCAATATTTTTCAGGATCATGGGCTTGATATTGGATACATCGCCTGAAAGGAAATATTGTTTCTGCTTCTTAATGATCGCTTTCATGATGCGCAGCATATTTTCCTCGCGCTGCTTGATGGCATTTACGAACCAGATGGCTGATGTGAGTTTGCTTTTCAGGTACTGCAGAGTGGATTTCTCTTCGGAAGTCCTGCCCTCCGCATTCTCCACAGAACTCATCAGCGACTCGTTGATGAACAGGTTCTGCGAACGCTGGCGATACAGGTCAACCATCACATTCTCGCCTTCTACCGTAAGGATAAAATCGGGAATGATGGTTTCTTTTACCAGCACATTCTCGTGCGATTCGTTGATAGGCTTCAGCTGCAGGGTGCTGATATGTTTGAGGATAATGGGCAGTTCCTCTTCATCGATGCCCAGCCCATTGTAGATCTTATCGAAATTCCTTTTCTGAAGTTCATTATAGTATTTCTCGATCAGCAGGCTGCATTTTTTCACGATCGGGCACTGCTTCTGCTGGCCTAGCTGTTTCATCAGGTACTCACGGATATTACGCGAGCCGATCCCGAATGGTTCCAGCTCCTGGATCTTCAGCAACACCGCTTCCACCTGCTTTTCTTCAACGAACAGTTTCTGGGAGAAAGAAATATCGTCGGCGATCTCGGCCAGGTCGCGCTCCATGAATCCGCTGTCTTCGAGACAGTCAATAATGTATTCAGCAACCACAGTTTCGTCTTCGCTTAAGTTCAGGTTGATGAGCTGCTGTTTGAGTGAGCTGCGGAAATCGACAAAATCCCGCATGGGCAGGTTTACATTGTTGCTATGGATAAAGCTCTCATTTTCTACTTTATAATCGGGAACATCGTCGTATCCGTATTCTTCCCAATCCTGGTAATCCTGCGGCTGGTCTTTCTCGGCAGCACCGCTGTCTAAATGATCGTCTTCATTATTCGCCTCGAGCAGCGGGTTTTCATCGAGCTCATCTTTTATCCGCTGTTCCAGTTGAATCGTGTTCAGGTGATAGATGCCCAGCATCTGGATCTGCTGCGGCAGGATCTTAAACGTCTGTTTCTGTAATTGTGATTGTTGCAGCATATTGGTCCTTTTTAAGATCAAAAACTAAAGTCTGTCTCACTATTACTTAAACAATTAAGGCTCCAATCTTCCAAACTGTGCAAAAACTTCTTAAGTAATTGATATTCAGATGGATTTGAATACCCTCTTCCCCACTCGTCAACTTGGTAAAAAAATCATCCTGAGGGAACTGAGGAAATTTTTCTACACTTCAATGTATGTTTTCTCTGTAACATTGCTGGCAGTTATTCAATGAAAAACAGGTTCTTATATATCGCACTGGGCCTTTCGCTCCTGCTGCTGGTATGGCTTGGCAGCATTTTCCTGCGACAGAACCGGCTGCAGCTGCGGTATACCAGCGAAGTGGAACGTACCTACCGCGTAATTATCGCCCTTCGCAACTGCGAGCAGTACCTTTCCAACGCAGAGACCAGCCAGCGGGGCTTTCTGCTCACCCGCAACGAACATTTTCGAGAACCTTATCGCGTAGCACTGTTCCGGGCCGATTCTTCGTTGTCGGCACTGGGGAACCTGATCGCCGATAATGCTACTCAACGGGTAAACCTGAAACTCCTCGAAACCGCATTCCGGCAGCGGGAGGATATGCTCAATACAAACCTTGCCACTCAAAAGCACGATGCAGCTTTTATTAAGCGGATGGAAGATGGAGAACTGATCATGGACAAGATCAAGGTCTATGTAGAGCAGATGGAAAAGGTGGAGTACGATCTGCTCCAATACCGCAACCGTGAAAAAGACCATTACCAGGACCTGAACCAGGCTTTCCTGAAATATGCTTCGTTATTTGCCGGCCTGGTATTCCTCTGTTCGGTAGCGCTTCTCATCCGCGAACTGCGTATCCGTGTCCGCACCCAGAAAATGCTCGAGAAAACGGTATTTGAATTGAAACAAAGCAATGAGGAAATAGAACAGGTGAGCTTTGCCGCCTCTCACGACCTGCAGGAACCACTGCGGAAGATCCGCACCCTCAGCACGCTGCTTACAACGAAATTCAGCGATAAACTACCCTCGGACGAAAAGGATATCGTTGCCCGCATAGACAGGTCTACCGAACGCATGCACGGATTGCTTGAGAACCTGATCGATTTTACCAACCTGGTGAGTCATCCGGAAAAACTGAGTCCTGTAGAACTGGAACAGGTATTTGCCCAGGCATTTGACCAGGTGCTCGCACGAATGGATGTACAACTCGACAAGCGGGCCGAATTACCTCGGATCATGGGCTATGAGCAACAGCTCTGCCTGCTGTTTACGCAATTGCTTACGAATTCGCTGAAGTTCAGGCATCGTGACAGGCAGCTGGTGCTGTCGGTGTCTTATGAGCTCCGGAATGAAACACCTGAAAGGAAATGGTTCTGGCAGAGGGCGCCAAAACAACAATATCATTTGCTTACGCTGCGCGATAACGGTATCGGGTTCGACAGCATGTTTAACGAGAAGATCTTCCTGATGTTCCAGCGGCTTCATAACCAGGTTGATTATGCCGGCCAGGGTATCGGGCTTACGATCGCCCGCAGGATCATGACCAATCATTACGGCTATATCGAGGCCGAGGGGGTAAAGGATAAGGGAGCGGTTTTTAAGCTCTGGTTTCCTGTCTCCTGAGACCGCTCAGGTTCCGCTCACAATCATCGAACGCATTGGAGATAGCGTCTTCCAGTGTACGGGCCGACGCAGCAATGCGGATCAGGCTGTCATCAGACATCCGCACATCGAACCTGGCCAGTTTAAGGATGCGCCCATCTTCTTCAGCCTCACCCAGTTCAATATTGGCAACGGAACAAACGCCGGCCTCCATACAAAGGTTTTCGAGCTTCTGGATAAATTTCTTTAACAGCGAAAAGAACACGGTGCCGCATAGCATGTCATTCTTGATAGCGATACTCAATTTCATATATGGGGTTGTCTTTTGCTGTTGTTAGCCGATTATGGTCCTGTTAAGGAAATAATACTGCAACGTTTCAATATCCACATCCACACCTGGGAAAAGTACGCATCCGCACAATATCTTGATTACACTTTTCATTCTCTACAAAACTTTATGTATTAACTGTTCTACGGATAATAAAGAAAACGCTATGCCAATTTTCAGGAGGGGATTTTGTAGAAGATTTTGCTCAGAACCCGGCTGTAAACGGGTATGATTTTTTAATATTTCTTTTTGACAGTAAGAAATTATTTCATTTAAAAATCTATCATTATGTTACGCTGGACAATTATCTTTCTCGTTGTGGCGATCATAGCTGCCATCTTCGGGTTTGGCGGAATAGCTGCCAGTGCAGCCGGCATCGCCAAGGTTCTGTTCTTTATTTTCGTGATCCTGTTCATACTTTCCCTGCTTTTCGGAAGGAGAACCGTGGATTAACCGGAGCACATACATCGAATTAAAAATCCCGCAGCATGCTGCGGGATTTTTTTTCTGGAGCCTGGAGGTTTTAGTCTGGAGTTTGGAGTCTGGAGTCTGGAGTAGGAAGGAGTGGGCTGGTATTGGACCTAAAAAAAAAATTTCAAAGCACTTGACCTATACTGTCCTCCCAACCCAAAGGTTCCAACCCTCTGGAGCCGGATTCCCGAAACCCCAACTCCAGACTCCAAACTCCAGACTCCAGACTAAAAAGGCCCAGTCTCAGAACGAGACCAGGCCATTTTTTTAGTCTGGAACCTGTAGGTACTAGTTTGGAGTCTGGAGTAGAGCTGTTGTTGGACCTAAATAAATTTTTCAAAGCGCTTGACCTATACTGTCCTCCCAACCCAAAGGTTCCAGCCCTGTAGCCGGATTCCCGAAACCCTAACTCCAGACTCCAAACTCCAGACTCCAGACTAAAAAAGGCCCAGTCTCAGAACGAGACCAGGCCTTGCAACTGACTACCAATTACCACTTATGAGAGATTCTTCATTCAGATCTATCCCCTGCTTTTCAGGTTCGGGTGCGGAGCCGGTACCATGGTTGGACCTGTTTCGGTTGTGCCCTGCAGGTCAACTGTGTTGGCATCGCCATCCTGGCCGTATTGGAACAGCAGTCTGTTCTCAGAGATACCTTGTCTTTCGGTCAGGTACTTGATCACAGCATTCACTCTTTCCCAACTCATCTGCTGTGCGGCTTTGCTTGCAGCGCCGTAGCCGATTACCCTGATATTACAGTTAGGGTTGGCTTTGATGGTGGCTGCTGCACTTGCCAGCACTCTTTCTGCTGCTGTGCTCAGTTTAGCGCTTCCGCTCTTGAACTGTACGCTTGGCAGGCTGCCGATAGTACATGTAACAGGAGCTTCTACCGGACGCTGTTTCAGCAGATCCCTGATCTCGGCGCAGCAGGCTGGCTCAGGACATGTGCCTACACCGTCAGCATTAACAGGGAAGCATTTCAGCGGAGTAAGTACTTCTTTATCACGGCAATCAGGTACACCGTCGCCGTCAGTATCTTTGGTTACACCGTGTGTATCAACAGGGCAGCCGCGCGGAGTATTGGGCTCCAGGTCAAACTGGTCTGTTACACCGTCGCCGTCTCCGTCAGGCAACACCACTTTAGGCAGTTTCATGTGGCGCGGAACGTTCAACTCGCTGTAGATATAGTTCAGCGGGTTCAGCCACCACAAAGGCTGTACATGTGTAGCTCTGTTGCCCAGGTTGATATTAACCCGAACTGAAGCATACTGCATCAGATCATAAGTATTGTCGTTGAGGGCATCCATATCGCCACTGAATGGATTGTTGATGCGCTCTTCAATACCGATGTTAACACGGTCGCTCAGCTTACGGCTGACACCGCCGCCGAAAGTAAGCGTATGGCGAAGTATCCAGTTACCGTCTCCGAGGTCATTTCTTTTTGCACGGATGGGTGCATTCTGATAATTTCCAGTCAGGAGATTATCAACTGCGCGCTGAATGTCTTTCCGCTTGCCGGCATAATTCACTGTTGTGAAATCCGCTGCTGCTCCACCACTGGTGGTAAGCCGGGTGTCTACGTCTGAATTCTGCAGCCTGTAACCCATAAAGGCATATACATTCCATTTCGGATTTCCTCTGTAATAGCTTACCGGAGTCAACGAGAAAATAAGGTCGAAGCTGCCGCCTATGGTCGTATTGCGATAGTTTGGCGCAAATGCACGGTTAGGATTGGCATTCGTTGGCATGTACGCGGTGTAAGGTCCATAAGTCGTGATCCCACGGTAAGGCAGGGTCGGACTCAGGAAACCGTCTACCCGGTCGGTGGTGAACAGCTCATGTGCGATGCCGGTCATTTTCATGTAGTCCAGCTGAACGCGCCAGGAGATCACATGGCTGATGGCATGACGAAGACTGATGCCAAAGCCAGGTCCCCAGTTATAGTTCTTCACGATACTGTAGATCTGAGATTTACCAGCAGACAATCCCAGTTCCCATTGGCTTCTTGGCTTGGCGGGATAAGGATACTGGTTGTTGAGGAACTCGACCTGTTGGGGCATATAGGCTGGAGCAACTTTCGATGTGTCTGCCCAGTCCCAACCCCAGTCGGTGGTCACGGTCTGCGCATTGATCGATGTCGCCATCAATATGCATAGCGCGAATTGTATTAACTTTCTGATGTTGTTCATAAGTGTTAATTTAATTTTTAAGAATATTGATTTTTGTTTTCAGATGTTGTTGACTCATGGTTGTTCATTTTGTATTTAGAATTCCTGTTTCGCTTTCTAAAAAGGGGCGCACCACCATCGCTCCCGGAACATTCAATCCAGACCGGTATCAGTTGCCCTGATCATCCGGGCCCAACCCTTTTCTTTACCAGGAAAGACGAAACTTCTTTTGCTCTTTCAGAAACGCCGAGGTTATAGTCTGTTGCACCGGTACAATCCGTGTGACCCTCCACGCGCACATAAGTATCAGGATACTTGTTCAGGACATCGGTCAGCTTGGCAAGATGATCGTCAGCAGTTGAGTTGAGATCCGCACGGTTATCGGCGAATAAGACACCCGACCCAAAGGATGCTTTGTTGCTTTCAACTACCCAAGCCTGCTCCGCCACCGGCTCCTTTCTTTGCGCTTTCATACCCCCGATGAAAGCTGTCAGGATAATTATTACCAGGGCTCTATACATCACCGCTCTCAAGGATAGTTTATCACTCCATTTTGTTAAAAAAATATGCCTTTTATAAAACGGGGTCGTTTGTAGAAATAATTCCCCAAAGCGAGATATAATCTCCGGTAATGGGTAAAGAACCGAACAGGAATAGTCAGCGCCGGTTAAAAGAAAACAATGCCAGGTCTTTACCCGATTTCCCGGCTATCAGTCCGGCTACCAGTTTCGCTGCGAGGTAGGCAAAATTGATCCCATTACCTCCGAAACCGAGCGCAAAATAGCAGCGCTTCAACCCGGGATGCATACCGATATAGGGAAGCCCATCGGCGCTCGACACAAAACTGCCTGTCCAGTTGAACTCCCGGGTGAAAGGAACCCCCGGTATCATTTTCTGGAAGTCCCGTTCCAGCAGGGCGGCCTTCCGGTTCAGCAGCCTGTCGCGCCTGGCGGGTGAATAGAAGGGTTCATCCCGCCCTCCGATCAATATCCGGTTGTCGGAAGTAGATCTGATGTAGTGATAAGGCTCGGCCGTATCCCATAACACGAAATCCTGCATTTTGCCCAGCTTTTCAGGAGTCAGCTGCTCGCTCGCCGTTACATAAGTCGAATGCACTGTCGCCAGGCCCTTACCCAGACTTTCCAGTGCTTCATACCCATTGGCAAAGACCAGGTGCTTCGCGCGAATGAGATGCCCTGCAGTGGTAACGATCCGCGTATCGGTTCTCCCGATATCAAAACCTCCCATAGCCGTTCTGTCGAATATCCGTACCCCCTGGCTGAGATTGTGCTGGTGAACGGCGTGGGCGAACTCGTATGCATCTGTTCTTGCAGCGCCGGCAGATACGATGGCTGCTTCGCCTTTCACGCCATAAAGTTCCATCAAACCGCTTTCGTCCAGCCAGGCAACATTTAGCCCCAGGCTGCGCCGCGCGCTGTACTCCGCTTCAAGGAACCTGCGTTTGCCGGCACTGGCTATATAAAGGCTATCGGCCCAATGGAAATTTCTGAACCCGATCCGGCCCGCAAGCTTTCCTAGTCCTTCTACCGAATCCCTGCTGAGTTCATAAACACGGTCGGCCACATGCCGGCCCGCCTGCTCCCTGAGCTGGTGCAGGGGTTTATCTATTTCATAAAGCAATAAAGAAGTGCTTGCGCAGGTACTGCCCAGTCCGGCCGTTCTGCCATCGATGACCACCGTATCCAGGCCGGCCTGCTGCAGGTAATAAGCGGTCAATGCTCCTGAAATGCCGGCGCCGATCACCGCTACATCCGCGCGGAGATCCTGTTCCAGCTTCGGGTAATCGAAAGGAATGCCATTGCGGATAAGCGACAATGGATAGCCTGATCTCAGATCCATATCCGGATCAATAAAAAATCAAACCGTTCAGGGCCTTTATTTATCTTTGGACAAAACGTTAGAATGTCAGAAGTCTCGATATTGATCGCCGAAGACGATGCTGATGATCGTTTTCTTATGCAAACCGCACTGAAAGAAACGCGTGCAGGCGAAAAGATCCAGTTCGTCGAAAACGGGATTGAATTGCTGAGTTTTCTTAACGATTTACCGGAAGTCGACGGCGAAACAAAATTTCCCAGGTTCATCCTGCTCGATCTGAACATGCCCAAGATGGATGGCCGGGAAGCCCTGAAAAAAATAAAGTCCAGCAATACGCTGCGCAAGATCCCCGTCATTGTTTTCAGCACGACCAAAAGCGACGTTGAAGTTAAACGCTGCTATGAGCTGGGGGCAAATACTTATGTGGTGAAGCCGGTAAGCTTCGATTCATTGGTGAATACGATCGGCGATATCTGCGATTACTGGTTCCAGACCGCTACGCTGCCGGGTGTGAACTGAATTTCTTCTTGATGAAGTGTTCGATCTTACGGATCCATCCCGAGTTCTCATGTATCTCGTGTGAAAGATAGTTGCGCACAAACAATGGTGCAAGCAACTGGACGATCCATCCCGAATTGCGCAATACCAGCTTACGCAGCAACAGGTCTACGCCAATGGAAAGGCCGGTATCGACTACCGGGTTCGTTTTATCTTTTGTGACCAGCTTTTCCGCAAACTGCACCATCGTACTTATTGGTTTCAGCTTCTGCCTGATCGTTTCCATTTCGCCCATCAGTTCAACTTTCTGCTCCTGCAGCTGCAGTTTCAGGCGCTGTCTTTCAGACATCAGTTCGTCGTATGTGGTCAGCTTAGTCATAAATACTTTTTACGATAATATTCCTGATCAGCGGATAGATGATCTTTTTCCTGGTTGCATACAGGATGATCAATACAAGAATATAAAAAGCGGACACGATCAGGAAACCGCCCGCATTGCTCTTCACCATTCCCGCCACCCAGAAAGAAGCTGCGATGCCAAGGAACATCAACACGAAAAAACCGATCAGTCCGGCCACGATACCGAGCGATGCTGCCGCAGAAAAATCAGCCGCTTTCTGGCTTACATTGGCAACAGTGAGTTTAATATAGGTTTCTACATAGTCATGCGCCAATTCGGCGATATTGCGCTTTTCGGCTTCGATGTTTTCCATACGGGGAAGCGTTTTACGAAAAGGCGAACCGGGCGGTTCGCCTTTGTTTGAAAAAAGACTTTAGGCCAGACTTTCTTTAACGCGATCGGCACGCTTTACCGCTTCATTTGCTATCCCATCTGCCTGCTTGCTTACATTACCTGTTACTTCATCCAGTTTGTCCTTTCCGGCTGTCACCATCTCTCCCACGCGCGAAGCCAAGTCGGAAGCTTTCTCACCGATTTTTTTCCTGATCTCTGAACCTTTTTCCGGAGCCATTAACATGCCGATGGCGATCCCTGCTGCTACGGCTCCGAGCAGACCGAGAATGATTTTACTTGAATTTTCCATAACAGAATTTTTTTAAGTGTTTAATTTAGCTATACCTTTAAAAAAACCATTCCGGTATCCTGTAAAAACCATGCGGTTATTTAGCGGAAATTATTCTACAATAAACCCCTCTCAGGGCCGTTATTATATTGGCATAAAAATTAGAAAATCTCCGAAAATGAAACGTGTTCTGATTGTGGATGACGAAGTGGACCTCTGCCTGCTCATCAAGAATTACCTGAGCAGGAAGAACTATGAGGTCTATACAGCGCATACACTTTCGGACGGCTTTCGCAAACTGGAAACAATTGTTCCGGATGTGCTCCTGCTCGACAATAACCTGCCCGATGGCATGGGATGGAAAGAAGCTGAGAATATCCACCGCCGGTTCCCGAATCTCGTCATTACGCTCCTCAGCGCTTACCAGACTCCGAAAGATTTCAATAAGGACGATATCCCTGTCAATGTGCTGGAAAAGCCTGTCTCACTTACGGATATAGAACAGTACCTGTAAGCTTTCAGAAATGCAATTCTCCATGCACGCCTTCCTCAAGTTTTTTTCCGGTAACGGCCGATAGCGCCATCTTTACCATTGCGCCCACTTTGGTGGCGTCGGTATCCCAGTAGTGCGCTTCATCCGCCTTGATCTTGATCAGGCATAGGGCCGGATCATCTACCCCATCGGGGAACCAGGCTTTCACCAGCGGATTCCATTTCTCCGTAATGTACCGCCGGTCGGTTTCGATGCTGGCCCTTCCGTATACATCGATGAAAATATCTTTCTGCGGGTTTGCGAACACGAGCTGAACCTGTGTATCCTCCTCGATATCCTTCACCTTTGCCGATTTGTTGGAAGCAAAAAACCAGAGATTGGCATGATCGTCCACATCTATCACTGCCATTGGCCGGCCCGAATGACGGCCGCTCTTGCCTGAGGTGACCATCATACAGGTGCGGACATCACTGATCAGGGTCTGCAGTTTTTTAACTGCCTGTGCGCTTTGCAGGTTCTTTTCCATACAACAGGTTTTATTTTCCTTTTTTATCCATTGCCAGCAATGCAATACCCAACACCCCAACACCAATGCCGGCATACACAGGCCATCCCATCCGATGATGTTCTTTTTTGTTGATTTGCAGGGGACCGAGATCTACCACCGTTTTCTCTTTGGTAAAAGAAAAGCTGTTGAACACACACATCAGCACGCCTGCCACGATGAGAATGATGCCGAGTATTTTCATGTTATCAGAAGATATTATTGTCAGCCGGGTTATCAGGCCATTCTTTCTTTTCCATATTCACATTTTTCAGGAGAACAGATCCTCAATCTTATGCATCAGATTCGACACGGGTCCTTCCATATGATTGGTCTGGTCATCCCATACATTGTCGTTGAAGAATTTACCAAGCTGCAGATCGGCCGGCATGTATACCAGGATATCGTGCCGCTGGCCCGACATGAATTCGCGCACACTTTCCGTATTGATATGGCTGGCCAGTTCTTCGTGTAAGATCAACAGGCAGGTGTCTGCCATTTTCCGCATCAGCTGCTCTGTAGCAAGCGGATCCGCAACGCCATAGGAATTCACTTTTTCGATCACCGCAGGCAAACGCTTGCCGTATGCTTCGTCAAGATCGAGCCAGTTCTCGTGTTTGCCGGACATCAGCAGACGTACACAGCCTTCATTCGTTCTCGATACTTTATACAATGCTGCGGCAACTGCAACCAACAGCACCTGGTGAAAAGGTGCTGCGGGAAGATTCTTAGCGTCGACCTCTTTCTCAGGGGTTACTTTAACCAGTGGCGGAAGCGAAAGTCGCTTTTGGACCGCCTCCATAAGCTGGGTAGCCATGTGCTTCGGTTTATTATACCAACGTAAATTTCGTGCCTGCCCGGATCAGGAAAATGTTTACACAGAATAAAGCCGCTGTAGAAAAGTTTCCCCGCGTTGTCTGTAGAAATGGGGTATGATGTTTTAAGATATTGCTGTATGAAAACGCGATCTTATCTCGCTGCACTGCTTGAAGAAACCGGCAACCAGGTTGAGTTCTTTCTCGATTTTTCGCGCAACATATTCAGGAACGGGTTTGAGTGGAATGAGTTTGTGCGGCAATGCTACCTGATCGGCTACAAGTCTATCGGCATCGTGATCCTTACCGGGTTCATTCTCGGTTTTGTTTTTACCCTGCAATCGCTGCCAACCCTCAAAACATTCGGTGCACAGAACTATGTGCCCAGCATGGTATCGATCTCGGTGATCAGGGAAATAGGCCCGGTGATCATCGGGTTGATCTGCGCCGGCAAGATCGCTTCCAGTATCGGCGCAGAACTGGGCAGCATGAACGTAACGGAACAGATAGACGCCATGGAGATCTCCGGTGCCAATCCGGTACAATACCTGATCGTTACGCGGATCCTGGCCTGTACGGTGATGATACCTGTACTTACGCTTATCGCAGATACCATTGCACTCGCCGGCGGTTATGTGGGTACCAATCTGTCGATGGATATGAACTCAAGACTTTATTTTTCAAAATCTTTCCACGATATCGTGTTCTCTGATTTCTTCCCTGCGTTCATCAAAACCTTCCTGTTCGGATTCACCATCGGTTTTATCGGCTGTTACAAAGGGTATCATTCCAATAAAGGAACCGAAAGTGTGGGAATAGCAGCCAACAGCGCCGTGGTAACGGCCTCGATATGGATCATCATGATCGATGCCATTGCGGTACAGATCACCAATACATTCGTGTACAACTGATATGGAAACTGTGATAGATATCCGCGACCTGCACAAATCCTTCGGCAACAAACAGGTGCTGAAGGGCATCAACCTGTCTGTAAAACGCGGCGAGAACGTAGTGATACTTGGGAAATCCGGACAGGGCAAATCGGTCATGATCAAATGCGTAGTAGGCATGATAGATCCGGATGCAGGGTCGCTGACCGTACTGGGAAAAGATATTCATGGAATAGACAAGGACGAACTCAAGGAACTGAGAATGCGGATCGGTTTCCTGTTCCAGAGCGGCGCCGTATACGATTCAATGACGGTAAGGGAGAACCTGGAGTTTCCGCTGACACGTGTGCTGCGTCTCAAAGACCGGAACGAGATCAGGAAGCGTTGCGAAGAAGTGCTTGAGGCCGTGGGCCTCTCGGAAGCGATCGATAAAATGCCCTCGGAACTATCGGGCGGCATGCGCAAGCGGATGGCGCTGGCGCGCACCCTCATCGTAAATCCGGAGATCATCCTGTATGATGAACCGACCACGGGGCTGGATACCATCACATCGAAAGAGATCAGTCAGCTGATCCTGGACATGCGCAAAAAATATCAGACAAGCTCTATCATCATCACCCACGATATTCCCTGCGCCCGGATCACTGCAGACAGGATCGTGATCATGGATGACGGAACCTATATCGCCGAAGGAACATTTGATGAATTATCGAACAGCGATGATCCGTTCATCGCTTCATTCTTTAAATAGAAAATTATGAAACTATTAGCCTCGCAGAAAATGAAAACAGGTGCATTGGTATTGACGGGCGTGATACTGCTGGTGCTGGCGATCTTCGTCATCGGCAGTCAGAAAAACCTGTTCGCAAATACCTTTAACCTGCAGGTGAAGTACCGCAATGTGTCCGGATTGCAGGCGGGTAATGCTGTACGCCTTACCGGTATTAATGTGGGCACCGTGGAGTCTGTACGCATTGTTAACGATTCTACAGTGAATGTAGTACTCGCTATCCAGAAATCCGTGCAGAAATTCATCCGCCTCGACGATTACGCCACCATCGGCAGTGATGGACTGATGGGCGACAAGATCGTTTTGATCGAACATGGGAACGACAGCGCCGCGATCGTAAAGAACAACGATTACATAGCGGGCAATGAGCCCGTTGAAATGAGCAGCATCCTGGCCAGGATGAGCGATATCGCAGACAATGCTTCCATCCTCACAGAAAACCTGGCCGAAGTAATGTACAAGGTCAACACCGGCCAGGGCTCCTTCGGCCGGCTGCTCAACAGCGACCAGCTCGCCCGCCGGCTGGAAGGAACAGTAGCTTCTACTCAGCAGACCGTTCAGACGATCCAGAAAGGCGCCGAAGGATTCAGCGAAAATATGGAGGCCGCAAAGCATAATTTCCTGCTGCGCGGTTTCTTCAAGAAAAAAGAAAAGAAACGTATCCAGGATTCCATCGCCGCTGCAAAAGCAAAAGCGCAGCCCGTTGATCCCAAGAAAAAGAACTGACAATCTCAATAAAAACAACGACTATGAAATTCACCACTTATTTTTTCGCAACGGCACTTGGTGTTGCCATCTTTACCGCCTGTAAAAATGACCGCGGCGACGATACCCATATGGACACCAATGCAACGGTAACCAAAATGCCCGCTGTTCTGGATCACACCCGGAATGGCGCAACAGATTCACTGGTGCCTGCGCCGGATAGCATAACAACGGCCGCCAATCCGGGCAGCGGCGCCTCCGGCAACACGGTGGCGAACGACCCTGCGTCAAAAAAAGATCCTGCGCTTAAAAAGGACCCTGCACCCAAAACAGAAAAAAAGACATCCGAAACAACTGCCGCTGCCGGTGATAAACAGCCCTCGCTCGACAATCGGTTCCGTAAGACCAGCCGTAAAGGCCGGATCCTTCTGGCCGCGTTAAAGGCAGACCGCGAAGCGAATATGGTACCCGACCAGGAAGGTGTTTATGGACGCGCCGAGATCATGCCTGCCTTTCCGGGAGGAGACAATGCATTGCGCAACTATATCGAACGGAATATCGAGTACCCTGACCAGGCGCTCGATAAAGGCGTGGAGGGTACTGTGAAGGTAAATTTTGCCGTAGATGAAAAAGGGCGGATCTATAACCCCACGATCGCTTCCGCCAGGCTGGGTTCGGGATTGGAGGATGAAGCGCTAAGGGTGATAAAACAGATGCCGAAATGGACCCCCGGACAGGTAAAAGGGAATACCGTTAAAACCCGGGTAAGCCTGCCTATTACCTACAAAATTGAGTAATTCGGGTAACAGGTTTTTTCCGGATTTGGGGAATTTGTGGATTAATTTCCACAATCAGTCCCGTTGCAATGTAAAGTCGTTTAAATAAATTAGTTAAAAGCTATTTAAACGCCTCTAATCGCTTATTTTTTATTGGCACTATATATGCAGCTTTACAGATGACCACTTACGTACTAAACTGACTATCCAATTACCGTCGCATGCAGGCCATCGTGCCGGCACGCGTTGTTTAGTATTGTACCCGGCCATCTATTCAAACGACCAAACATTACTAAATGAGTACCAAAACAGTTACGCGCTCTCCCCGACAAAAAAAACCTACCCTGTCAAAAGAAGTGAAAGCCCTTGCCAAGGCTGCTTCCGGCAATGGAAAACGGAAGAAGAACAATCTCAATGGTATGAATGGTAATCATACCAACGGCCATCCGCCGGAATACCTCTCGAACGACAGGTACCTGCTCGAGGTACTCACCGAGGTCAAGAACGGCAACTTCAGTGTGCGCATGCCCATCGATCGCGAAGGCGTAAGCGGCAAGATCTGCGACACGATCAACGATATCATTTCCCTCAACGAAAAGATGATGCTGGAGTTTACCAAAGCCGGTAATACCATCGGTAAACAGGGTAAACTCACACAGCGTATCGAAGTGCCCAATGCCAAAGGCCAGTGGAGCACCGGCGTTGAATCGCTTAATACACTGATCTCCGACCTTGTACACCCTACCATCGAGATCGCACACGTGATCAGCTCGGTGGCGAAAGGAAATCTTTCGCAGGAAATGCCGCTGGAGATCGGTGGTCATAGCCTGCAGGGTGAATTTGGACGCATCGCCAAAGAGGTGAACGACATGGTGAAACAGCTGAACCTGTTCTCCATGGAGGTTACGCGGGTGGCGCGTGAGGTGGGTTCGGAAGGTAAACTGGGCGGACAGGCGAAAGTAAAAGGCGTGGGCGGTGTATGGAAAGACCTTACCGACTCTGTAAACCAGATGGGTTCGAACCTTACGGCCCAGGTGCGGAATATCGCCGAGGTAACAACAGCCGTGGCAAAAGGTGACCTCTCCAAAAAAATTACGGTGGACGTGAAGGGCGAGATCCTGGAGCTGAAGAATACGATCAACACGATGGTGGATCAGCTCAACTCCTTCTCTTCCGAGGTAACGCGTGTGGCGCTTGAGGTTGGTACGGAAGGTAAACTCGGTGGTCAGGCCCAGGTAAAAGGTGTGGCCGGTACCTGGAAAGATCTGACCGACTCCGTGAACCAGATGGCTTCGAACCTCACAGGCCAGGTGCGTAATATCGCCGAGGTAACAACAGCGGTGGCGAAGGGTGACCTGTCGAGGCAGATCACGGTGGACGTAAAAGGTGAGATCCTTGAATTGAAGAATACGATCAATACGATGGTGGACCAGCTCAACTCCTTCTCCGCGGAAGTTACGCGGGTGGCGCGTGAGGTGGGTTCCGAAGGTAAACTGGGCGGACAGGCAAAAGTAAAAGGTGTGGCCGGTGTATGGAAAGACCTTACCGACTCCGTGAACCAGATGGGTTCGAACCTGACAGCCCAGGTACGTAATATCGCCGAAGTAACAACTGCGGTGGCGAAAGGTGACCTGTCGAGGAAGATCACGGTGGACGTAAAAGGTGAGATCCTCGAGCTGAAGAACACGATCAACACGATGGTGGATCAGCTCAACTCCTTCTCTTCCGAGGTAACGCGTGTGGCGCTTGAGGTTGGTACCGAGGGTAAAC
Organism: Chitinophagaceae bacterium; assembly: GCA_019247775.1. GTDB lineage: Bacteria > Bacteroidota > Bacteroidia > Chitinophagales > Chitinophagaceae > Sediminibacterium. Next base: position 37,031 of record JAFBAN010000017.1, read on the forward strand.
TCGGCGGCCAGGCCCAGGTAAAAGGTGTGGCCGGCACCTGGAAGGATCTGACCGACTCCGTAAACGGTATGGCTTCGAACCTGACAGGCCAGGTGCGTAATATCGCCGAGGTAACAACGGCGGTGGCGAAGGGTGACCTGTCGCGTAAGATCACGGTGGACGTAAAAGGTGAGATCCTCGAGCTGAAGAATACGATCAACACCATGGTGGATCAGCTCAACTCATTCGGATCGGAAGTGACGAGGGTGGCCCGTGAGGTAGGTTCGGAAGGTAAACTCGGCGGACAGGCCGATGTACCGGGTGTGGGTGGTACCTGGAAAGACTTGACAGACTCTGTAAATAAAATGGCGTCGAACCTGACATCGCAGGTGCGGAACATCGCCGAGGTAACGACGGCGGTGGCAACCGGTGACCTGTCGCGTAAGATCGATGTGGACGTAAAAGGCGAGATCCTCGAGTTGAAGAATACGATCAACACGATGGTGGACCAGTTGCGCGGTTTTGCATCGGAAGTAACAAGGGTGGCACGTGAGGTAGGTTCGGAAGGTAAACTCGGTGGTCAGGCTGCGGTGGAAGGTGTAGGTGGTGTATGGAAAGACCTGACAGACTCCGTGAACCAGATGGCCGGTAACCTGACGGCCCAGGTGCGGAACATCGCCGAGGTAACGACGGCGGTGGCGAAAGGTGACCTGTCGAGGAAGATCACGGTGGATGTGCGCGGTGAGATCCTTGACCTTAAAAACACCATCAACACGATGGTGGATCAGCTGAACTCATTCGGATCGGAAGTGACCAGGGTGGCGCGTGAGGTAGGTACGGAAGGTAAACTGGGTGGCCAGGCCGATGTACCGGGTGTAGGTGGTACCTGGAAGGACCTGACCGATTCGGTAAATAAAATGGCATCGAACCTGACATCGCAGGTACGTAATATCGCCGAGGTAACGACAGCGGTTGCGAATGGTGACCTGTCGAGGAAGATCGGTGTGGACGTAAAAGGTGAGATCCTCGAGTTGAAGAACACGATCAACACGATGGTGGACCAGCTCCGTGGTTTTGCATCGGAAGTAACCAGGGTGGCACGTGAGGTGGGTACGGAAGGTAAACTGGGCGGACAGGCCAACGTACCTGGTGTGGCAGGTACCTGGAAGGATCTGACCGACTCCGTGAACCAGATGGCGGGTAACCTGACGGCCCAGGTGCGGAACATCGCCGATGTGGCCATTGCGGTGGCGAACGGTGATATGTCGAAGAAAATTACGGTGGACGTGCGCGGTGAGATCCTGCAGCTGAAAGAAACGCTGAATACGATGGTGGATCAGCTACGCGCCTTCGCATCGGAAGTAACCAGGGTAGCCCGTGAGGTGGGTACCGACGGTAAACTGGGTGGACAGGCATTCGTACCTGGTGTGGCCGGTACCTGGAAAGACCTTACCGACTCTGTGAACCAGATGACGGGTAACCTGACGGCCCAGGTGCGTAATATCGCCGAGGTAACGAAAGCGGTGGCATCGGGCGACTTGTCGAAGACCGTGGCCATCGACGTAAAAGGCGAGATCCTCGATCTGAAGAATACGATCAATACGATGGTGGAGCAGTTGAACTCCTTCGCCTTCGAGGTAACGCGTGTTGCGCGTGAGGTGGGTACGGAAGGTAAACTCGGCGGACAGGCCGAAGTGCGCGGTGTGGGTGGTACCTGGAAAGACCTTACCGACTCCGTGAACATGATGGCATCCAACCTGACCAACCAGGTGCGCGGTATCGCCAAAGTGGTAACCGCGGTGGCTACTGGTAACCTGAAACAGAAACTGGCCATCGTATCACGCGGTGAGGTGGCGCAGCTGATCGATACCATCAACGAGATGATCGATACGCTTGCGGTGTTTGCCGACCAGGTAACCACCGTGGCCCGTGAGGTGGGTGTGGATGGACGACTGGGTGGACAGGCATCCGTGCCCGGCGCCTCCGGTATCTGGAAAAACCTGACGGAGAACGTGAACCAGCTGGCCCAGAACCTGACAACCCAGGTGCGTTCGATCTCGGAAGTGGCATCGGCGGTAACCAAAGGTGACCTTACCCGAACCATCCGCGTAGAAGCGAAAGGTGAGGTGGAAGCCCTGAAGGATACCATCAACCAGATGATCGCTAACCTGAAAGAGACCACGCTGCGTAACCAGGAACAGGACTGGCTGAAATCGAACCTTGCGAAATTTACGCAGATGCTGCAGGGTCAGAAAGACCTGAAGACTGTGACCCAGCGTATCCTGTCGGAGCTGGCGCAGGTGGTGGTAGCGCATTATGGCGCTTTCTATATCCTGAACCAGAACGAAGAGACCCAGGAAACCAAGCTGAGCCTTTTCTCCGCATATGGTTACAGATCCGAGAAAAACATCCCTACCGAATTCGCTATCGGCGAAGGCCTGGTTGGGCAGGTGGCCTTCGAAAAAGAAAGGATCATCTTATCCAATATCCCTTCCACATACATCAAGATCAGTTCCGGTCTCGGTAAAGCCAAACCGGCCAACCTGATCATTCTTCCCGTATTGTTCGAGAACAAAGTAAAAGCGGTGATCGAGCTGGCTTCTCTCGATATGTTCAGCCAGACGCACCTCGACTTCCTTGAACAGCTGACGGAAAGTATCGGTATCGTATTGAACACGATCGAAGCGAATACCCGTACGGAAGAGCTGCTGGCACAATCGCAGTCACTGGCCGGTGAGCTGAAGATCCAGCAGGAGGAATTGAGTAGAACGAATGACGAGCTGCAGGATAAAGCCCTGCTGCTGGTTAAACAGAAGAACGAAGTGGAAGCCAAGAACAAGGAGGTGGAAGAAGCGAGAAGATCACTCGAAGAAAAAGCCGAGCAGCTTACGCTTACTTCCAAGTACAAATCGGAGTTCCTGGCGAATATGTCGCACGAATTGCGTACGCCGCTTAACTCGCTGCTGATCCTTGCCCAGCAATTGTATGAGAACATTGAAGGTAACCTGAACGAGAAACAGATCCGTTACGCCAAAACGATCCACTCTTGCGGTGATGACCTGATCCAGCTGATCAATGATATCCTCGATCTGTCGAAGATCGAATCCGGATTTATCACAGCCAATATCTCTACAGTCCGTTTTGCAGAGATCGCCTCCTTTGTGGAAACGACCTTCAAACCGATCTCCGAAGCAAGGCACCTGCGCTTCACCATCGAAACA
>JAFBAN010000246.1 GCA_019247775.1 Chitinophagaceae bacterium
AACGGATGGTTTTTTACCGCGCAGTACATCGAAGAACATCCAGGAAAGGCCAGCTGCCGCGGCGGCTGTATTTGTTGTAGCGAAAGCCGAAACCGAAAGTGCGTTGGCTGCGCCTGCAGATCCGGCGTTAAAACCGAACCAGCCAAACCAGAGCAGGCCGGTACCGATCAGCACATAAGGAATATTGGCCGGCGGCACTTCCAGTTGTTTGATATGCGACTGACGGCGCTTCAGTACCAGGGCGCCTGCAAGCGCTGCGCAACCGGCAGAAATATGCACTACGGTACCGCCTGCAAAATCGAGCACACCCATCTTGAACAGAAATCCATCAGGATGCCAGGTCCAGTGTGCGATCGGCGCATATACCAGCAGGCTGAACAACGCGATGAAAAGGATATAAGCAGTGAAGCGGATCCTTTCTGCCACGGCTCCGACAACAAGTCCCGGTGTGATGATCGCGAACATCAATTGGAACAAGGCAAAAAGCGTTAGCGGTACAGTAGGCGCCAGGCTCCAGGGAGCGCCCGATGCCACACCTTTAAAAAACAGGTGGGTGGCTGGATTGCCGATAAAGCCGCCAATGCTTGGGCCAAAACAAAGTCCATAACCGACGAATACCCAGAGAATGCTTACCACCCCCGCAGCTACTACGCTCTTGATCATTGTAGAGATCACGTTCTTCCTATGCACCATGCCGCCATAGAAAAACGCCAGACCGGGCGTCATCAGGAATACCAGCGCGGTGGCCACGATCAGCCATGCCATATCCGCACCGCTGTATTTGCCGCCGTCGTTGAAATTGGGAAGGGAAGGAATAAATATAGCTGCAACTGCTACAGCTACCAGCACCAGAAAGGGAGCGAGTTGTTTAAATGTCAGTTTTTGCATGTGTACGGTTTTGTAATATTAATAAATAACTCTATAAGTTAGTGATAATGTAAATTAATCTAAAAATCTTAAATATTGAATAATAATATTAACATTTTATAATTTGCTATATATAATTTAAGGCAGGGGACTTTTAGATAGAAATTGATTAAAACAACGTCTGCACATTAAAAAACCCGTAACTCAGTTACGGGCTCCTTAACTCATATATAAATAAACTACATGTTCACTAAATAGTTCTGGTCCTTGCTTTCCAGCAAGGTGCTACCCATCAGGTATTGGTCCAGCTTCCGGGCACATTCCCGGCCTTCACTGATGGCCCAGACCACCAGCGACTGACCGCGACGCATATCACCGGCCGTAAAGATCTTGGGGATGCTGGTCTGGTAGGACTGTTCGCCGGCTTTTACATTGCCGCGCTCATCCAGGTCAACATCCAGCTGGCGGATCAGACCCTCATGCTGCGGATGGACAAAGCCCATTGCCAGCAGGGCAAGTTCACAGGGCATCTCGCGCTCGGTCCCCGGTTTTTCCTCGAAACCGGCCGGGCCGCCGCCTGCCGGTGTTTTCCATTCGAGTTCTACCGTTCTCAATGCCTTCAGCTGTCCCTGCTCGTCCCCGATAAATGCCTTGGTGGCGATAGCCCAGTGACGCGCGGCACCTTCTTCGTGCGAAGAGGTTGTTTTCAGGATCATCGGATAGCTTGGCCAGGGCATGGATCCGGTTCTGCTTTCAGGAGGTTTCGGCAGCAGTTCAAACTGGGTTACTGTTCTTGCGCCCTGGCGGTTGGAAGTGCCTACACAGTCGCTGCCTGTATCGCCCCCGCCAATCACGACCACATTTTTGGCGGTTGCGAAAATATCTTCGCCGTCTACGCTCTTATCGCTTACTCTTTTGTTCTGCTGTTTGAGAAAATCCATCGCAAAATGCACACCTTTCAATTCGCGGCCGGGCACATTGAGGTTCCGGGGTATGGTAGAGCCGCCGGCCAGCACCACGGCATGGGCTTCGCGAAGCAGATCGTTGATGCTGGTGTCAACGCCCACATTCGCATTGCATTTGAACACTACGCCTTCTTGCTCCAGCAATGAGATCCGACGGTCGACCACCCATTTTTCGAGTTTAAAATCCGGGATACCGTACCGCAGCAGCCCGCCGGGAGCATCGTCGCGCTCATAAACTACCACACTATGGCCCGCATAGTTCAGTTGTGCGGCCGCTGCGAGTCCGGCAGGACCCGAACCCACTACCGCAACTTTTTTTCCTGTTCGCAGGTTCGGCTTTCTGGGTTTTACAAACCCTTTGTCGAATGCGATCTCGATAATATGCTTTTCGATCTCTTCAATGGTTACCGGTGGTTGATTGATGCCCAGCACACAGGCGCTCTCGCAGGGCGCGGGGCAGATCCTTCCGGTGAACTCAGGAAAATTATTGGTAGCGCTGAGGATATCATAAGCTTCTTCCCAGCTTTGCCGGTAAACCGCATCGTTGAACTCGGGAATGATATTTCCCAGGGGGCAGCCGCTATGACAGAACGGAACCCCGCAGTTCATGCAGCGTGCCGCCTGGTGATTCAGCTGCTGCTCCGGAAAGCGCTCCACGAATTCGTTATAGTCATGGATCCGTTCTGCCACAGGCCTTTTGCCTGGCAGCTCGCGGGTGAATTCTATAAAGCCTGTTGGTTTGCCCATGGGTAATTTTATTTTGAACGCTTTGAAGATTTGAGAACTTCAAAGTTTTTTCTGATCATTTTTTTGTTTTGACAGCCGCTTTGCTCTCTTTTTCGACAAGCACTTTTTTATAGTCTTTCGGAAACACCTTAATAAAATTCTTCAGCTGGTTCTCGAAATCATCCAGCACAAATTTGGCTACTGTGCTTGCCGTGTATGCATAATGCCTGGCGATCATATCGTGCAGCAGCTTTGCATCTTCTGCATCGGTCGGGTCCAGATCTACCATCTCTGTATTGCAAAGCGCAGCGAAGGATGCATTCACATCGTACACATAGGCGATACCCCCGCTCATACCCGCTGCGAAATTCCGGCCCGTACTTCCCAGGATCACTGCAATTCCACCGGTCATGTATTCGCAGCCATGGTCGCCTACGCCTTCTACAACCACGCGGGCTCCTGAATTGCGTACGGCGAAACGTTCACCCGCTTTACCGCGGATATAGGCTTCGCCCGAAGTAGCGCCGTAAAAGGCAACATTGCCGATCACGATATTTTCTTCAGGAATGAAACGCGCCTGCTTCGATGGATAAACTATGAGCCTGGCCCCGCTCAAACCCTTGCCAAAATAATCATTGGCATCGCCTTCCAGTTCCATCGTCATTCCCCGTGCATTGAAAGCGCCGAAACTTTGCCCGGCAGTTCCGCTGAAACTGAAATGAATGCTGTCGTCCGGCAAACCTGCAGCCTTGTATTTTTTGCTGATCTCGTTCGACAGCAAAGTGCCTGCCGTACGGTCCGTATTGCGGATAGGGAAGGAGGCTGTTACCCGCTGCCCGCGTTCGAGTGCAGGCGCCGCAGCATTTAGCAGTTTCCAGTCCAGGATTTCCGTCATGCCATGATCCTGTTCTTCCTGTTTGAACAGACCGGTATCGTCCGATGCCTGCTCTTTATAAAGTATCGAAGAAAGATCGAGGCGATTGTATTTCCAGTGGGTGATATCATCGCGCATCTCCAGCGAATCCGCCTGGCCGATCATTTCGTTCACGCTGCGGAAGCCGAGCTCTGCCATGATCTCACGTAACTCTTCCGTGATAAAATGGAAGAACCGCACCACATGCTCCGGATCGCCGCTGAAACGTTTGCGCAATTCAGGATCCTGTGTGGCAACGCCCACCGGGCAGGTATTGAGATGGCATTTCCGCATCATGATACAACCTTCCACGATCAGTGCAGCGGTAGCTACGCCCCACTCTTCAGCGCCCAATAATGCAGCGATGGCAATATCCCGGCCGGTCTTCATTTGTCCGTCGGCCTGCAGTACTACCCGGCTGCGAAGTTTATTTTTTACAAGGGTCTGGTGAGATTCAGCCAGGCCGAGCTCCCAGGGAAGCCCTGCATGTTTGATGGAACTGATCGGCGAAGCGCCAGTGCCGCCATCATGGCCCGAGATCAATACCACATCTGCTTTTGCCTTGGCCACGCCCGCAGCGATGGTGCCTACACCTGCTTTGGAAACTAGTTTCACATTGATGCGTGCACTGCGGTTCGCATTCTTCAGGTCGAAGATGAGTTGTGCCAGGTCTTCGATCGAATAAATATCGTGGTGCGGTGGCGGCGAGATCAGGCCCACGCCGGGTGTGGCATGTCTTGTTCTGCCTATCCAGTCGTCTACTTTATGCCCGGGCAATTGCCCGCCCTCGCCAGGCTTGGCGCCCTGCGCCATTTTTATCTGCAGTTCTTCCGCCTCGGTCAGGTAATAACTCGTTACGCCAAATCTTGCAGACGCTACCTGTTTGATAGCAGAACGCATATAATCGCCGTTGGAAAGTTTTTCATAGCGTATCTCATCTTCACCGCCCTCACCCGTGTTGCTTTTGCCGCCCAACCGGTTCATGGCGATCGCGAGTGTGGTATGCGCTTCCCAGGATATGGAGCCGAACGACATAGCGCCTGTTGCAAAACGTTTATAGATCTCCGATGCCGGTTCCACTTCACTGAGCGGAACCGAAGGCCTTGTTCTTTTAAAACGGAACTGGCTGCGCAGCGTGCAGGCTTTCTCCGCCTGATCGTTCACCAGCTTCGAATATTTTTTAAAGATGCTGTAATCATTCGAGCGTGTGGAATGTTGCAGCAGGTGGATGGTCTGGGGATTGAAAAGATGGAATTCACCTTTCCTTTTCCACTGGTAAATGCCGCCCACCGGCAGCCGGTCTACCGGAATGTCTTTTTTACTGAACGCGAAATAATGTTTGGAAAGCGTTTCACGCGCGATCTCGTCGAGCCCCATGCCCTGGATGCGTGAGGTAGCGCCGGTGAAATACTGATCCACCACCGACTTGTTCAGCCCGATGATCTCGAAGATCTGCGCCCCCTGGTAAGACTGGAGCGTGGAGATCCCCATCTTGGAAAAAACTTTCAGCAGGCCTTCATTCACTGCTTTCACATAATTCTTCTTCAACTGATCGGGATCGAGTTCGGTCTGCATTTTTCCGCTGAGTTTCATATCGCGGATGGAGGATAATGCGAGATAAGGATTGATCGCTGTGGCGCCGAATCCCACCAGGCAGGCAAAATGATGCACTTCCCATACATCGCCTGCTTCCACGATGATGCCTACCTGGCCGCGATAGCCTTTGCGGATCAGGTGGTGATGCACTGCAGCGGTTGCCAGCAGCGAGGGGATAGGCGCATGGTCGGAATCGATGGCGCGGTCGGTGAGGATAACAACCTCAAATCCGTCTTCCACTGCATCGGTCGCGTATCTGCAAAGCCTGTCGAGACCTGCTTTCAGCGAACCCGGTTTTCCATCGGCCCTGAAATAGGTCTGCAGTGTTTTCGCCTGGAAGATACCAGTATCGATACTCCTGATCTGTTCCAGTTCGTGATTGGTGAGCACCGGATGTTTCAGGGCCACACTGTGACAGGCCAGGGGATCTTCTACCAGCAGGTTGCCATTGCTGCCCGCAAAAGTGGCGAGCGACATCACCATTCTTTCCCGTATGGGATCGATAGGCGGATTGGTAACCTGTGCGAATAATTGTTTGAAATAACTGCTGAGATGCTGCGGCTGTTCGCTCAGTACCGCCAGCGGCACATCCGTTCCCATAGAACCGACAGGTTCCTTGCCATCGATGGCCATGGGTGCTATAATGGTATCGAGGTCCTCGGTTGAATAGCCGAATGCTTTCTGGTACTTGAATACCTGGTCGTGTTCGAGATGGGTGAACATGACGCGCGGCTCGGGCAGTTCTTCGAGCCGGATCTTGTATTTGTTCAGCCATTCTGCATAAGGTTTCTGCGAGCAGATGGTCTGTTTCAGTTCTTCATCGCTGATGATGCGCCCCTGTTCCATGTCCACCACGAACATCCTGCCGGGTTGTAATCTTCCTTTCTCTTTTACCATCGCGGGATGCACCGGAAGCACACCTGTTTCGGAGGCCATGATCACACGGTCGTCGTGGGTAACCGTATAGCGCGATGGCCGCAGGCCATTGCGGTCGAGCGTGGCGCCGATGATCTTTCCGTCGGTGAATGAAATGGATGCGGGGCCATCCCAGGGCTCCATCATGCAGGCATGGTATTCATAAAATGCTTTCTTTACCGGGTCCATCTGGTCATTGCCATCCCAGGCTTCCGGTATCAGCATCATCATCACATGCGGCAGCGACCTGCCGGAGAGTGTCAGCAGTTCGATCATGTTATCCAGACAGGCAGAATCGGATTGTCCGCCGGTAACGATCGGCAGCAGCATTTCCATTTCTTCTTTGCTGAAGAATGGCGAGGTGAATCCTTTTTCGCTCGTGCGAAGCCAGTTCAGGTTGCCCTGCAGGGTATTGATCTCGCCATTATGAGCGATGTACCGGAAAGGCTGCGCCAGTTTCCAGGACGGAAAAGTGTTGGTCGCAAACCTCGAATGCACCAGGCCGAATGCGGATACCATGCGTTTGTCGCTGAGGTCGGGGAAATAATGCCGCACCTGCAAACTGGTAAGCTGGCCTTTGTAGATGATGGTCTTGCACGACAAGGACGACATGTAAAAGCCGATCTCATCCTGTCTTACGGTGTTGCGGATGGTATGACTGGCATAGTTGCGCAGCACGAATAATTTCCGCTCAAAATCGTCGGCATTGCTGATATGATCAGGGCATGCCAGGAATACCTGTTCCATGCAGGGTTCAACCGATAGGGCGGTAAGACCGATGCCGTCTTTGTTAACGGGCACTTTGCGGAATGCGAGTACTTCCAGGCCGAGCTTTTCGGCAGACCGGTTAAAGATCGCCCGGCATTCTTCGCGCAGGCTGATCTGTTTGGGAAAGAAGATGAACCCGACCCCGTATTTGCCGACGGCCGGAAGGTGAACGCCGAGTTTCAGGCATTCGTCGAAGAAGAATTCGTGGGGGATCTGCAGCATGATGCCGGCGCCGTCGCCGGTATTGCTTTCGCAGCCGCAGGCGCCGCGGTGTTCCATGTTCTCCAGTACCGTCAGTGCATCGGAGATATGATCATGTGACTTATTGCCTTTGATATTTGCTACGAAGCCGATGCCACAGGCGTCATGTTCGAATGAAGGATCATACAACCCCTGCCTTTCTATGGGAACAAGCATGTTAACCGAATTAATGTTCAGGAAATTATTGGCAGGCAACCGTAATGGAAAAATACACAAAAAATCGCAGTAATGCAGGATTGTGTCAATCGATTTATCCAGATGCGTTAATAATATTCAATTAAATGCAAGTTCGGTTGAATATCGTCAATCCAAAAAAACTAACAAGCGTTAATCTACGATAATGGTGGGGTATTCTTCGACTGAAGTGGGTATTGGGGTTTCAGGCATGAAAATGGCGTAGACGGTGCTACCGCTGCCGGTCATGGAAGCATACATGGCGCCGGCCTTATAAAGTGCGTTTTTGATGCGGGCTATTTCCGGATATTCTTTTGTGACAGCCGGCTCGAAATCATTCACCGGCCCATCTTCCTGCCACTCGATAAAAGGAAGCCAGATTACGTCTTCAATAGCGTAACGTGGTTTCCGGGGTTCGATAGATGCGAAAGCCCATGCGGTGGAAATATGGATACCGGGATCAACAAGCACGAAGCGATAATGGGAAAAATCGAGATCGATATCCTTCATAGCCTCGCCACGACCGGCGGCGAGGCAGGGCCTGTTGCGGATAAAGAAAGGACAGTCGCTTCCGAGTTGCAAAGCATAATGCAGGAGTTGCTCTTCCGGCAGCCCGAGTTGGAATAATTTGTTCAGCATTTTCAGGGTAAAGGCGCCATCCGCGCTGCCACCGCCAAGCCCGGCGCCCATCGGGATCTTTTTATGCAGATGCATCTCAACGCCGCCGATCTGCGGGAAATCTTTTTTCAGCAGACGGTATGCTTTCATGCAGAGATTATCGGAGCTGTCTCCCGGGATCTCCAGTCCGGTCTGGGTAAAACGGATCTCATCATCCGAACGGCGGATGATCTCAAGCGCATCCTTCAGAGGAAGTGGATAGAAAACGGTTTCCAGGTCGTGGTAGCCATCTTCGCGTTTGCGCGTGATGTACAGCCCAAGATTGATCTTGCAGTTAGGGAAGGAAACCATGGATAGATGGATAGGCGGAACTATTTTCTTTTGTTGATCTCGTCGCGGATGGAAATGGCGCGTATATAGTCTTCCTGTTCCAGCACTTCATTAAGCAGGTTCTGCAGTTCTTCGAGGTTCATCGAGCCCAGGTTTTCCCGCCCGCTGCCGGATTCTTCGATGCCCACTGCTTCGCCCTTGGCTTTTTTGGGGGAGCCGTCTTCCATCAGTATGCCTGCATTCTCAAGGATATGTTCGTAGGTATAGATGGGGCAGCCAAAGCGAACGGCGAGAGCCAGCGCATCGCTGGTGCGGCTGTCGATCTCTACGGTATCGTTTTCGGTAAAACAAACCAGTTTGGAGTAGAAGATGCCTTCCTGCAGGTCGCTGATCACGATCTCCTGCAGTTCCACGCTGAAAGCGTTCATGAAATTCTTCATGAGATCGTGGGTGAGGGGCCGGCTGGGCTGCATGTGCTCGAGCGCCACGGCAATAGCCTGCGCTTCAAAACCCCCGATCACGATCGGCAGGCGGCGAAGCCCGTTCAGTTCACCCAAAACAACGGCATAAGAATGGGTCTGGGTAATGCTATGCGAGAGCGCTACGATTTCCAGTTCGATCTTCTTCATAACGGCTACGAAAGTACTCTAATTTAAAACACGAATCACAGGGCAGACTGCAAAAAATGTACCGCCTCACCCCAGCCCTCTCCCCAAGCGGAGAGGGAGTTTATTGTTCGGTTTACCGGGAAATCGCCCTAATGTATTCTGGCTCCCTCTCCACAAGTGGAGAGGGTCGGGGTGAGGTTCACAGCTAATAGCTATTTTTGCGCCATGCATTATGTTTCTGCCGAGGGTCTGACGAAGAGTTATGGCATCAACCCATTGTTCAATAATATTTCCTTTCACATTAATGAGGGCGATAAGATAGCCCTGATCGCCCGTAATGGGGTGGGTAAATCAACCCTGCTGCGGATCCTCAATGGGGATGAAACGGCTGATAGCGGGAAATTATTCATCAACAAAGATGTAACGGTTGCGCTGTTCGAACAGGATCCCCATTTCGAAGAGAACAAGACCGTACTGGAAAATATCTTCCATACCGATCATCCTGTGCTCAACCTGATCCGCGCATATGAGCAGGCCAGCGAGACCGAAAACGGGGAAGCCCTCACCAGCCTGTTCGGAAAAATGGACGAACTCGGCGCCTGGGATTTTGAAGTGAAAGTGAAGCAGATCCTCACTAAACTGAATATCCATCATCTCGATCAGCCCGTTCGCGACCTGAGCGGGGGCCAGCGCAAACGGGCGGCGCTTGCGCGCACGCTGATCGATATCGGCTTCGAACACCGGCATACTTTGTTGATGATGGATGAACCCACCAACCACCTGGATGTGGAAATGATCGAATGGCTGGAAAACTATCTCGGCCAGGAGAATGTAACCCTGCTGCTGGTAACCCACGATCGTTATTTTCTCGACGCCGTATGCGAAGAGATCTGGGAACTGGAACGGGAGAATATGTATGTGTACAAAGGCGATTACGAAAATTATATTGAAAAGAAAGCCGCGCGTATCGAGAGCGAACTGGCCAGCATCGATAAAGCGAAGAACGAATACCGCAAGGAACTGGAATGGATGCGTAAACAGCCCAAAGCGCGCACCACGAAGAGCCGCAGCCGGCAGGACCGGTTCTATGAAGTGGAAGCCCGTGCCAAACAGAAAATAGAGGATGCCCAGTTGCAGCTGCAGGCGAAGATGAGTCGCCTGGGAGGCAAAGTGATCGAGATGAAAAAAGTGTACAAGCGCTACGGCGAGCAGCCGATACTGGCCGGGTTCGACTATACATTCAGCAAGGGAGAGCGCATTGGCATTATCGGTAAGAACGGAGTGGGTAAATCCACTTTTCTCAATATCCTGCAGCAGCTGGAGCAGGCCGACAGCGGCAAGATCAATATCGGCGATACGGTGGTGTTCGGGAATTTTTCACAGCAGGGACTCGTTATAAAAGAGAACATGCGGGTGATCGAATATGTAAAAACATTCGCAGAGAATTTTCCGCTGGCCAATGGGGGCAGCCTGAGCGCCGCACAGTTCCTGGAACTTTTTTTATTCACTCCGGATAAACAATATACCTACCTCGAGTCGCTCAGCGGGGGTGAGAAGAAAAGGCTGCAGCTGTTGACCATTCTTTTCCGCAATCCCAATTTCCTGATCCTGGATGAACCTACGAATGATCTTGATCTTCCAACCCTGGCTGTGCTTGAAAATTTTCTGAGCGAGTACAGGGGCTGTGTGCTCATCGTTAGCCACGACCGGTATTTTATGGATAGGCTGGTGGATCATCTGTTCGTGTTCGAAGGAAATGGGGTGATCCGCGATTTCCCGGGCAATTATACCCAGTACAGGCTATGGCTAAAGGATAACGAGCGCAGAGAAGAACCCAGAGTGGAAGCGGCAGTTAAGGAGACGGCGCTTACGGCAGACAGGAAAAAGAAAGGGTTCAAGGAGAAACGGGAATTTGAAACGCTGGAGAAAGAATTGCCCGCCCTAGAAAATGAAAAGCAGAAACTCACCGAAGAAATGAGCAGCGGGCGACTCAGTTTCGAGCAGTTGCAGCAATGCAGCGAACGGATGCTCGCCATCACGGCTGAGATAGAAGTAAAAGAAATGAGATGGCTTGAGTTGAGCGAGATGGAGTGAGGGGATTATTTTGAATTTTGAATTATAAATTTTGAATTGGAATGGTAATTCAAAATTTATAATTCAAAATTCAAAATGGCTATTTGAAGCTGATCAATTCTACATCAAAGATCAACGTGCTGTTCGGGCCGATCTGGGCGCTTACCTGGCGGTCGCCGTATCCGAGATGCGGCGGAATATAGAAACGCCATTTACTGCCCGTTGGCATCAGTTGCAGGCCTTCGGTCCAGCCCTTGATCACCATATTCAGCGGAAAGCTGGCGGGTTTGCCTCTTTGCACTGAACTGTCGAATACAGTTCCGTCGATCAGTGTGCCATGGTAATGGCAGGTTACTTCATTGTAAGCGGCCGGTTTTTCGCCGTTGCCCTCTGTAATCACTTCGTACTGGAGCCCGCTGGGTAATTCGGTCACGCCCGGCTTTTGTTTATTGGCGGCCAGGAATTCCTGTCCCGCTTTCAGGTTTGCATTTGATTTTTCAGCTTTTCGTTGCGCTAGTTGGTCGGCTGCACTCATATTGGATGGTTTTATGCGAAGATAGGGGAGTTCGTGCCGTTTGCGTCGCTGCTGGCGCCTGATCGTGGGCTGGAATCGGTTGCATATGAAATTTATTTCCTTTCGCTGCAAATGAACATGGAAAGCGGCTGCCGGTTTTTTATATTTGATCCAAACCTGCTTTATGAAAGATCTGTTCGACCCCAGCGCTTACCAGGAGATCCTTGCCCGGATCGACAGGCTGACACCTGATAGTAAGCCACTCTGGGGTAAAATGAACGTGGGGCAAATGTTGTCGCATCTCCAGGCTCCTGCAGCCATTGGCCTTGGTGACGTGAAATTAAAACAGCGCCTGATCGGGTTACTGTTCGGCCGGATCGCCAAGAAGAAATTGTTCGGAGATAAGCCCTTCAAACACAATCTTCCCACCGATCCTTCTTTTGTGCGCGACAAGACGCATGACTTTGAAACCGAAAAGCAAAAGCTCAAAGCATTGTTGAAAAGATTTCATGAGGGCGGAGCGGAAGCAATAACCAAAGACCCGCACCCATTCTTCGGAAAGTTAAGCACGGAGGAATGGAGCAGCTTTTCGTACAAACATCTGGACCATCACCTGCAGCAATTCGGCGTTTGATAGATTCGGCATACCGCTGTATGATGAAAGCCATTGACAATAAAAACTAAAAAATTAGTTGTGAAACTAAAAAAATAGTTATTTTTGTCTAAACCATTGCTATGAGAAAATTATTAACCTGTATGCTGATGCTTGGCGCAATCAAGTCGATCGGCCAGTCAGACAGCGCTATTGCTACCGTTCATTATAGTTTCACGCATATCATCGACACCACCCAGCCGGATAATCCGCTTACCATGAAAATGGTATTGTATATCGGCCAGAACATGAGCCGGTACACCATCGAAAGAACGCCGCCCCCTGCAACAACGCCGGGCGCACCAAGTGTGGCGATTTCTGACATACAGATGGGAAAACTTTCGGCGGTATCAGTAGGGCCTGGCGGTATTTCCGTTACCAGCGGGGGAGTAACCATGCCGGTGAACCTGGGTAAGGAGTTTGCGTACAATAATTCCTATATGAAAGACATCAGCGCCGGCAAACTCAGTTTTCTGACCATGCCTTCTATTACAGGAAAAATGTTCAGTGTGGAAGAGCCAATACCGACGATCGACTGGACCATCACAACGGATATAAAAGAGATCGGCGGCATGACTTGTCAGAAAGCCACCGCCCGGTTCAGGGGCAGGAATTATGAAGCCTGGTTTTGCAGCCAGCTGCCTTACAGCAACGGTCCGTGGAAACTCGGTGGCCTGCCCGGGTTGATCCTTGAAGCTTACGACACCAAAAAAGAAGTGATGTTCAAGATGACCTCTTTTGAAAATGGCGGCACGGTAGCGCTGGATATTCCATCGAGTGTGATCAAGACCACGCCGAAAGAATACAAACAATACCAGGAAGCGATGCAGCGCGACCGGGAGGCCGGAAGGGCCAATAGTATGTCGGCCGGCGCATCCGGCGTTGGCGTCACCAGGATGACGGTGGAGGGACGGCTTATATCGCCGGGCGGCCAGCCGATGAAAATGCGCAGCAATAATAATCCCATCGAAAAAGAATGATCCGATGCGCCAGCTTCTGATAATATTCCTAGCGATCTGTTTTTGTACCGGGCTCACTGCACAGGTGCAGGTATCGGGTACGGTTACTGACAGCATGGGTAAGCCATTGCAGTCCGTGAGTATCACACTTGCCAAAAAGAACGGCTTGATACTGGCTTTCGGCATCACAGGTCCAACAGGCGCTTTCAAAATAAACTGGGCCGGGGCTTTCGTTAAAGACAGTCTGCTCATCGAGTCCAATGCGATCAGTTATAAAAAGCAATCGATCGCCGTCACAAGTGCGGTGCAGACTGTGAATTTCCGATTGAATGTTTCGGTGAACCGGCTGCCCAATGTCAATGTCACCAATAGCAAGCCGATGCTTAAGCGGGAAGGCGATACGCTTAGTTACGATGTAAACGCGTTCAGCAATAAGCAGGACAGGGTTATCGGCGACGTGATCAAAAAATTGCCGGGCGTGGAGGTGTCGGAAAGCGGGCAGATCTCGGTGGGCGGCAAACCGATCAACCGTTTCTATATCGACGGCGATAACCTGCTCGACGGCAGATACAATCTTGCTACTAAAAATATTCCTTCGGATGCCGTGGCTAAAGTGCAGGTACTCGAGAATCACCAGCCCGTCAACGTATTGAAGAACCTGGTAAAATCTGAGGATCCGGCGATGAATATCGTGTTGAAGGATAATGCCAGGTTGCGCGTTATGAGCAATGGTGATGCGGCCGCCGGCGTTCCCTCGGTGTACGATCTGTCGATGACTTCCATGCTGTTCCGCAAGGAAGTTAAGTTCATCAACAATACCCGTCTCAACAATTCCGGGTACGACCTGTCCAATGACGTGAACAATTTTTTCGGTTCGGATGCTCCACCACCACGATCATTGGTGTCGGCAAGTACCGCGGGCTCGCCGGATCTTGTAAAGCAGCGGTATCTTTTCAACAATGCCGGACTGGTTTCGCTGAACGATATGATAAAACTGAAGCGGGACTGGCAGTTACGCATCAACGCCTATTATACACAGGATGTGCAATTTCAGGACTATCGTTTTTCATCCACTTATTATTTGCCCTCTGATACCATCAATTACCGGGAAGTACAGCAAACCCGCAGGGCGTCGAATACATTCAATACCCAGTTCACCCTTACTGCCAACCGGCCGGATTACTATCTGAATAACGTGACTACGATAGAAAACAGTCCGTTGCGTGTGCAGGCCGAACTGCAGTCGACTTCCAACGGAAATATCGCGCAGCAATACAGCGGCACTGTCACCAACCTGTCGAACCGGTTTAACCTGATAAAGAAAGTATCAAAGGGAACCAGCTATGAAATCAGCTCCTCGATTAACGCTATACGCAACCCGGAAACCCTGGTGGTAAGTCCGGGTCTTTTCGCTGCTCAATTGAACGGAGGCAATGCATATGCGGGTTTGTCGCAGGATGCGGCTATTCCTACATTTTATACCGACAACTATATCAGTTTCGGGATCCCGCATCAAAAATTCAAACAGCAGTACCGCGCAGGCGTAAACTATCAGCAGCAGGAGCTGAATTCTGCACTCAGCTCGGAACAACTCAATGGTGCAAAGGCGCTGGTAGCGGACAGCTTTCGCAATAACCTTGACTGGCAACGGCTGCGCGCTTACCTGCAGGCTACTTATACCTATACTGATGATAAATTACTGCTGACCCTGTCGCTTCCTGTTACCTACCAGGATATCCGGTATACCGGGCGCCAGGTGCGTGGTCATCTTCAGGACCTGCCCGTAACGCCGAGGATCAGCCTGCGGTACAATACAGCGAGGGAGGATTTTTTCAGTCTAGGTTATGGATATGCCAATAGCTGGGCGGATATCAACCAGGTATACGACGGGTACATCATGAGAAGCTACAGGGATTTTTTCTCCAATGGCCCGGAACTTACAACCAGCAGGTCGCAGAATAGCTCGCTGACATATAACCATAGAAATACCCTGAAGATCTTTTTTCTTTCGTTCGGGGCCACCTATGGCAAATCGATAAGGAATACGATCAGTGATCAGCGGATCAGTTCCACCATTCAGCAATCGAGACTGATCCCGTTCAACAATGAATCTACTAATGCATCGGCTTTTATAGCCAGCAGTAAATATTTTATTCCGCTGATGACCACGTTCGATGTGAGGCTGAGCTGGCAGCGATCCAATGGGTTGCAGAAGCAGAATGATGTATTGCTCCGGGTCCAGAGCGACGGATATTCAGCAGGGCTGCATACCAATACCAAGTTCAGCGACATGCTGGCCATAAATTATGGACTTGATTTCAGTACCAGCAAAAGCAGGACTGCAGACGATATTCACGGAAATGACCGGCCGGTGACCCCGGCCGTAAAAAACTGGCGTCATACTGTCAACGCATACCTGTCGTTTAATGCGGCCTTGCATGCAACAGTTACCGCAGAAAATTATACTTACCTGTTACCGGGTCAGCAGGATGTGCGCGTCACTTTCCTGGATGCTCTTTTTAACTGGAAGATAGATAAGCTAAAAACCACGATTAGTATCGGCGTGACCAATCTCGCCAATATCGATACTTATACCAACCTGTCGCTCTCAGCCAACGGGATTTCCGAGTCGGTCTACCGCATCAGGCCGAGAACGGCGATGATCAAATTCTACTATAAGTTTTGATCATTTACTATTTCAGTGAAGCGATATCGATCACGAACCGGTAACGTACGTCTCCTTTCAATACCCGTTCATACGCTTCGTTGACCTCTTGTATGTTGATCACCTCAACATCCGACACGATATTATGTTCGGCGCAGAAGTCCAGCATCTCCTGGGTTTCTTTAATGCCACC
>JAFBAN010000018.1 GCA_019247775.1 Chitinophagaceae bacterium
GGACGGCCCTGACCGGCATCACCGTTTTCAATACCTGTGTGTATGTTGCCGGACATTATACCAGCGCCATCAACCTGGCTTTGATCGGCACCACTTCTTCGCCGGTATTCTCAACGGTTATGGCGGTCGTCTTCCTGAAAGAAAAAATGGGAACGGCGCGTATTGCAGGGTTCCTGCTTTGCATTGCCGGAATCGTCTTCCTGATCTCCCGCGGCAGCTGGAGCATACTGGCTGCTTTCCATTTTTCGCGCGGCGATCTCTGGGTGATCGGCGGAGCCCTTGCCTTTGCGGTTTACAGTATCCTTGTGCGAAAAAAACCGGCGGGATTATCAGCGATGAGTTTCCTGTTTGTGTTGTTCATGATCGGCACCCTGATGCTTGTGCCGCCCTTCCTCATCGAATGGTCGCAGGCCGCATCTGTCCGGTGGGATGCCTCGCTGATCGGTATCATCCTGTACCTCGGCGCGGGCGCTTCCGTTGCCGCTTTTCTCTGCTGGAATGTAGCCCTGGAAAAGCTGGGTGCAGGACGCACCGTGCTGTTCGGCAACCTGATCCCGATCTTCAGTGTCTGGGAAGCGGTGATCTTTCTGCAGGAACAGATCACGATCATCCATCTGATCAGCGGTGCATTGGTGATCACAGGACTGATCATCGCCAACCTGAGAAAACCAGGCTGAACATTCTGAAGAAGCTTCGCTGCTACCTGCCAGCTTTCACTCTTCCGTCTTTCTCCGTTACTAAAAATCAACGCAAATAAAATCCCGGCTAACGGCTAACAGTTAAAAGCTAACAGGTCTACCCTATCTTGCAATCCATGACCATCTTTACCCTCGTACTGCTCTGCATTTTTGCGTTTACAGCCGGTTTTGTGGATGCGATCGCAGGCGGCGGCGGATTGATCCAGACCCCGGCAGCGCTCGTGCTGTTGCCGCAGTTGCCGGTGGCAACGGTGATCGGTTCGCTAAAGATCCCCGCTGTTACAGGCACCAGCTTTGCAGTGCGGCAGTATGTGAAAACGGTTTCGGTGAATATCCGGCTTGCCCTGCTGATGTGTGTCACCGCATTTTTCGCCGCATACGCAGGGTCTCAAATTTTGCTGGTAGTGAGCAACCGTTTCATGAAACCGGTGATCTTCATCATCCTGGTACTCGTGGCCATCTACACCTATGCCAACCGCAATTTCGGCGGGCATACGCATAAATCGCATTCGGTAAAACGCCGTTCATTGTACGCTTTCCTGATCAGCCTGGTCCTGGGTTTCTATGACGGATTTATCGGACCCGGCGCAGGAAGTTTCCTGATCCTCGCATTGATCACCGTGCTCGGGTTCGATTTTCTCCATGCCAGCGCCAATGCCAAGCTGATCAACATGTCGACCAACCTGGGTTCGATCGTGCTGTTCCTGCTCAAGGGCACCATACTCTGGCATATCGCACTTCCCATGGCCATCTGCAATGGCGCAGGCGGCCTGCTCGGCGCCAGACTTGCGATAACAAAGGGCAACCGTTTCATCCGGATCTTTTTCCTGGTAGTCGTTACTGCTACTTTGCTGCGGTTTGGGTATGACGTGTTCAGAAGCAGCTTTTAGCTTTTAGCCGTTAGCTATTAGCCGACGGCTACAGTTGTTAAAATTTAACACAACTCTACTGGAAGAGTGAAGCTAACAGCTAAAACCTAATAACTAACAGCTGCCCTTTCCCAGCTTTAACCATAATTTATACCCCTTGCGTGAATTACCCTGCACCGCCCGGTGTAATTTTCAACATTCAATTTTGGTAACCAGTATCCGGGTAGATTTGATATGACGAATTACCAGTCTATGCAGGCATCTTTTGAACGGGAGAAAAACCTGAAAGCCTCCGCTTATACCGGCGTTGTGGTGGTATTGCTGCTGATCCTCTTCTTTTTTCTGCAGTGGACCCTCCCGCAGATCCCGGCGCCCAGTTATGGCGAAGGCATCGAAGTAAACCTCGGCAACAGCGAGACCGGCCTCGGCGATGTAGCCCCGCAGATCCCGGGCGAACCTTCCGCCACCCAGGAAGAAAAAACCGTAGCCCCCAAAAGCACACCCGCCAGTTCCGAACAAAAGATCAATGCCGACGAATACGATGATGGGGATGCACCTGCGGTGAACAAGACCGCAAAAAAAACGGTTACCAAACCAGTTGTTGAACCGGCTAAAGTGGTGCGGAAGCCCACACCTACCGCAGTTACCAATCCAACTCCCGCTCCGCCCAAGCCCAAAGCAGTATTCAAAGGTGGTATGAGTACAACCACCAGCGGCAACCGGGCAGATAGCTACAATGGTGTCCGCAACCAGGGTATCGCCGGCGGCAAGGGCGACCAGGGTAATCCCAATGGAAACCCCAATTCAGATAGTTATAAAGGCAATGCGGCCAGCGGTAACGGTGGCAGCGGCGGCACCGGCGGTGTAAGCATCCGCAGCGGACTTGATGGAAGACGCATTACCAGGCTTCCCAGTTTTCAGGATGATTTCAATGAGAACGCCAAAGTTGCCGTAGACATTACTGTAGATCGCGAGGGTAATGTAACGATGGCTGTTGTAAACCCCAGGGGCACCACTACCACCAACCAGTCTATGCGGGCCATCGCGCTGCGCAAGGCAAGAAGCCTGAAACTGAGCAGCGGTACTTCCGATGAACAGACCGGCACCCTGGTCTTCAATTTCAAATTACGCGGTTGATCATTGTTGATTAATTTGCGACAGTATGGATTATCAGCAGACCGTCGACTATCTTTTTACGAAGCTTCCCATGTTCAGCCGCATCGGCGCAGATGCGTTCAAGAAAGACCTTACCAATACGCTGAGTCTTTGCGCGGCGCTGGACAACCCGCAGCAAAAGTTCAGATCCATCCATATCGCAGGCACCAACGGCAAGGGCTCGGTGAGTCATATGCTGGCAGCAAGTTTGCAGGCCGCGGGGTATAAAACCGGGCTGTACACATCACCTCATCTCAAAGATTTCCGCGAACGAATCAGGGTGAACGGGCAATTATGCGATAAGTCATTCGTGATCGATTTTACCGAACGAATCATGCCATTGATCGATGAGATAGAACCTTCTTTCTTTGAGATAACGGTTGCCATGGCCTTCGATTATTTTGCGCAGCAGAAAGTGGATGTGGCGGTGATCGAAGTGGGACTTGGCGGACGGCTCGACAGTACCAATATCATCATGCCCGATCTCTCCATCATCACCAATATCGGCTGGGACCATATGAACCTGCTGGGCGATACGCTGGATAAGATCGCGCTTGAAAAAGCGGGCATCATCAAACAGAATACCCCGGTGGTGATCGGTGAAGCCACAGAGCAACTGAGGCTGATCTTCGACCAGGTAGCGGCCAGCAAAAAAGCGCCGATCAGTTATGCGGATGAAAAAAGATATGTAGCGGGATGGCGATCGGATCATCACCAGCTGAAAGTAGAGATCGCAGAAGGGCAGCATGACGAACACGAAAAATACACGCTGGATCTCGCCGGCATCTACCAGTTGAAGAACCTGGTCACTCTTCTTGAAGCAGTTCACCAGTTGCGGATGCTTGGCTGGAAACTGCCGGCAACAGTTGTGAAAGAGGCGCTGGCCCATGTGAAAAAACAGACCGGCTTCCATGGACGCTGGGAAACCATCAGCGAACATCCTTCTGTGGTACTGGATGTGGGACATAATCCTGATGGCATGGCGCAGATCGTCCGTCAG
Organism: Chitinophagaceae bacterium; assembly: GCA_019247775.1. Lineage (GTDB taxonomy): Bacteria > Bacteroidota > Bacteroidia > Chitinophagales > Chitinophagaceae > Sediminibacterium. The sequence goes on from JAFBAN010000018.1 coordinate 3,723, forward strand.
CTCGAGCTCACCAGCTACCAGCATCTTCATATCATCATCGGCCTGGTCAAGGACAAAGAAATAGACAAAGTGCTTGCCCTGCTGCCCAAACATGCCAGCTACTATTTCACGCAGGCCCGGATCCCGCGCGCACTCGATGCCCACAGCCTGAAGCTGAATGCCGAGCGCGCCGGCCTGAGCGGTCAGATCTACGACGAAGTGAATACCGCGTTGAAAGCAGCAGTATCCCACGCACACAAAGAAGATCTCGTACTGGTTTGCGGAAGTGTTTTCCTGGTGGGAGAAGTAAATCTCTGACGCTTATTTCAGCTGCAGCCTGCCAAGTTTTTCAAGAGCGAGATGAATAGCCACCATGTGCATGGCCTGGATGAACTTTCTCTCTTTTACAAACTGCACCAGTTCATCGAGGGTCACGAATAACAGTTCGATATCTTCTCCCTCATCCAGCTCCTGCTTACCCGCTTTTTCGCCGCCGGTAGCCAGGAACATATGCATGAGGTTGGTATTGGTGGATGGATTGGCGGAGGTTTTGCCGAGATACTCGAACTTCTCAAACACATAGCCTGTTTCTTCGCGCAGTTCGCGGGCAATGGCTGCTTCGTAACTGGGGTCGCTCCTGTCGACGCAGCCGCCCGGTATTTCGAGATCGGTCTCGCCCAATGCATGCCGGTATTGCCGCTCCAGGATCACCTGTCCATCTTTCGTGATCGCAACGGCAGTTACCCAGTCGGGGAAATTGTAAACATAGTAGGGAGAAACGATCGTTCCATCGGGCCGCTCGCAGGTATCGGCACGGATGTTCATCCATGTTTCGGTGAAGATCTGTTTGGAAGATATCGTCTTCCATTTCATGTTCCGCTCCATTACCAGCCTTTGCTTTCCCTTAGCGAATTGATATGGGCCGTGTGGTGTTTGCCATGCCAGGAATAAAGTCCGAGTAAGAACCACAAACTCATCTGTCTTCCATGCTCGGGGTGCACCACGGTGCGTTCATAAGCCGCAGCAGGCAGATCGCGGATGAACTCGTACCAGCGCTGGTGCACGGCATGCAGGATGGTAAGCGAAACATTGATAGGCACCCGCTCATTGTCGGATAATTTCGCCCATTCTTTTTCATCGTATGGCTTGATGGTAGGGTTGTCTTCCGTATACCCCAGCTTAAAACGGATATACGCATTCATATGGCTGTCGGCGACATGATGCACCAACTGCCGCACCGTCCATCCTCCCTCACGATAGGGCGTATCCAGCTGCGCAGCATCCAGGTTCAGCACGGAGCGCTCCAGCTCTTCAGGTAAAAATTTAATATCCAGTAACCATTTTTCTTTTTGCGCTTCGGAGAAAGTCTGCGGTTCGTATTTGCCGATGGGGTAACGGGGATCTTGAGGCATAGTCTGGAGTTTGGAGTTAGGAGTCTAGTAGGGTTTAGAGTTTAGCGTTCAGCGTTCGGCATTCAGCATTCAGCATTTAGCCTTCTCTATTCTTCCCGCAGGTGTTTGCCGGTCATCTGGATGAAGACGTCTTCGAGATTGGCCTGTTTTACTTCGCGGGGTTTTTCGAAGCCGGTGGCTACCAGTTCATCGATCAGTTTGTCGGGCGAATTAAGAGCGATGATCTTGCCGCTGTCGATGATCGCTACCCTGTCGCAGAGCACTTCCGCTTCATCCATATAATGCGTGGTGATGATCACTGTTGTGCCGCGGCTGCGGATATCGCGGATCAGGTCCCAGAGATTTCTTCTTGCCTGCGGGTCCAGGCCCGTGGTCGGTTCATCCAGAAAAATGATCCTCGGTTTATTGATCAGCGTAGTGGCAATGGAGAAGCGCTGCTTTTGCCCCCCGCTCAGCTCTTTGAATTTTGCCCTCGCCTTATCGCGGAGATTGACCGTATCCAGCAAAGCCATCGGATCGATATCCTCATTGTACAGCCCGGCAAACAAGTGAATGAGCTCGGTAAGATTGAGCCCCGGGTAATATCCTGAAGTCTGCAGCTGTACGCCGATGATCTTTTTGATCTCATTGGGCGACTCATCGAGATTGAGTCCATTCACATACACTTCACCGCTGGTCTTCTCCCGGAGGGTCTCGATGATCTCGAGCGTAGTGGATTTACCGGCGCCGTTGGGTCCGAGCAACCCGAAGATCTCATTCTCCATTACATCGAAGCTGATGCCTTTCACCGCTTCGAAGTCGCCGTATTTCTTGTGCAGGTCTTTGACCCGGATGATCGTTTCTGCCATAATCAGAATTTGAATACAAGCCCCGCCTGCCGGTCGCCCAGCCCAATGCCCAACGAAGCCCGGTTGTAGCGGTAGTTGAAAACATCGACTGCCGACTGCAGGTGCTGCTGTCCCCTAAAGATAAGATATCCGCCTGTAAGCGTTGCTGCAAAGCCGCCGCCGATAAAAGCCCAGGCAGTTCCTTTGTTATCCCCCGAAAGCTTGCTAACGCCTACGATCGTTGCAACAGAACCCAACAAGCTGATGATATTGCCGGAGATCTTATTCGATTGATGTTTAGTGTACAGCCTGATAATTTCCGGATCGCCCGAACGGTAAAACAGGAGCCTGAATTGTCCGGCGCCGCGGTACAGGGTATCATGATAGAGGATATTGTTGGGCTTTGCGCCTGCTATCAAATTCATTCCCGGCGTTATTTTCTGCTGGGCAGATAAGCTTCCGCCGATAAAACAGCCGACCAAAGTCAGCAATACAAATATTTTCATAATCAGTGCTTGGAGCCGGTATAGGTTTCGAGTTCTTCCATCATTTTCTTACTGCCGATGAACAGCGGGGTACGCTGATGCAGTTCACCGGGCTGGATATCGAGTATGCGCTGGCGGCCGTCTGTAGCAAGGCCGCCGGCCACCTGCACGATAAAGGCAAAGGGATTGGCTTCATAGAGCAGTCTCAGTTTGCCTTTCGGTTTGCCCGTGGTGCCGGGATACATAAAAATACCGCCTTTGATCAGGTTACGATGCACATCGGCCACCATACTGCCGATATACCGCTGGGTGTAAGGACCGCCGGTTTCTTCCGTCTTACGCTGACAGGCATCGATATATTTCCTGACGGCTTCGTCATACTGGAAAAAATTTCCGTGGTTAACAGAATAGAATTTTCCTGTTTCGGGGCATTTGATATCCGGATGGCTCAGGGAGAATTCGCCGATGGACGGATCCAGGGTAAAACCGTTCACGCCTCTTCGCGTGGCGTAGACCAGCATGGTGCTTGATCCGTATACCACATAACCGGCAGCCACCTGTTTGTTGCCGGGCTGCAGAAAATCCTCTTTGGTACAGGGCTTGCCCAGTTCGCTTACCCGGCGGTATACGCTGAAGATGGTGCCGATAGAAACATTTACGTCGATATTGCCGCTGCCATCCAGCGGATCGAATAACACCACGTATTTGCTGTTGTTGCTGACCTCGTCATTGAATACCACGAAATCGTCCATCTCCTCACTTCCGATGCCGGCGCAGCTGATCCCATGCTTCAGCACGCCCATGAACTGGTTGTTGGCGAATATGTCAAGTTTCTTTACGTCTTCGCCCTGTACATTGATTGTTCCGGCATCGCCGAGTATATCCACAAGGCCGGCTTTGTTGACTTCCACATTTACCCGTTTGGCGGCAAGTGCAAGGTCGCGGAGCAGGCGGCTGAGCTCGCCTGTTGCGGTGGGAAACTGTCTTAGTTGTGCAAGCGTGAATTCATCCAGCGTTAAAATGCTGCGATTGATCGCCATACCTATCATTTGGATAAAGGTAGGGGGAATTCAATTTGAAAATCTGCGCAGCCGAAAATTGAAGCGGCAATTATTCAGCGTGGTTTTACCTGCAATGCATGTGTCCGTTTTACACTCATCGTCTCACAAATATCTGCGTAAAGTAAAGCACTCCTCTCCTGTCGGAATACACGCCGATCCCGGTCTGGTTATAATTGCCTTCCATATTTTTCCTGTGCCCTGCACTGTTGATCCATACATCCACCACCTCCCTGGCAGACAGGTTTCCATAAGCCACGTTTTCCGCTGAGCCCGATACCCGGCCGATCGCGTTGCTGATATTGCTGACGCGCTGCGAAAAACCATCATGACCGAATGATGCCCGGCCGGTGGCCATATCGCGGCTGTGGTTGTAAGCCTGCTGATTGGCGGGTTCGATCATCTGCAGATCGCGCAATCCGAGCGAGCGGCGGTGCATATTTACATAGTGCAGGATGGATGCTTCCATGCTGTTCCCGCGGTTAGATTCCATTACCGGCTCGGAGCGCACCGGCTCATCATAGGTATAAACGGGTGTGATTCGTCTGCTGCAGGAGCTGAGGCCGATCAGGGCCATCGCAATAAGGGGTAAAAATCTGAACTTCATAGCCTTTTTTTCCTACCAGGGCAACAACCATACCACTACCCTGCTGCCGGGCAGCCGGCCGCAGTTTGGGCTGGAACGGTTTTATTAATTAACATAGTTTTGCGTGTCAGAAAACCGGAAGCATGAAAGTATTTAAGTTTGGAGGGGCCAGCGTAAACAGCGTGGAACGGATACAGAATCTCGCGTCTATCGTGCGTTTGTACGAACGCGAGCGCCTCGTGATCATCATTTCCGCCATGGGCAAAACCACTAATGCCCTCGAGAAAGTGGCGGAAGCTTTTTTTGAGGGAAAACAGGAGGAGGCGCTCCAACTGTTCAACACCGTAAAGCAGCACCATATCACCACCGCCAAATACCTGCTGGTAACCCGCTTCAATGAATGCCTGGCGCAGCTCACTGATTTCTTTACTGAGATAGAATGGCTGCTGCACGATAAACCCGTTCGCGAATACGATTATTATTACGATCAGGTGGTCTGTGTAGGCGAATTGCTCAGCACCAGCATCATCAGCCATTACCTCAATGAAAAAGGCATTGCCAACGAATGGCTGGATGTGCGCGACCTGGTACGTACCGACAATAATTTCCGGGATGCCGGCATCGACTGGTCCATCACCACCCAACGCATCCATTCCGCACTCGATGGCTGGAAGGATGCCGAACTTCAGAAGAACCCGGTGAACCCCGATATTGCCCCATCCATTTTTATTACCCAGGGATTTATCGGCGCCACAGCCGATAATGAAAGCACCACGCTCGGGCGCGAGGGCAGCGACTACACCGCGGCTGTGTTCGCCAATGTGCTGGATGCCGAAAGCCTGAGTATCTGGAAGGATGTAGAGGGTGTAATGAATGCCGATCCCAAAGAATTTGCCGAGGCGCAACTGATCGCGGAGCTGAGTTTTACCGAAGTGATCGAGATGGCCTATTACGGAGCGCAGGTGATCCACCCGAAGACAATCAAGCCGCTGCAGAATAAAAAGATCCCGTTGTATGTGAAATGTTTCCTGGATCCCTCGTTGCCGGGAACAGTGATCCACCAGAAAACAAGCAAGGACCACCCTCCTATTTTTGTGATCAAGCAGCACCAGGCACTGATCCATCTTAACAGCCAGGATTTTTCCTTTGTGGGCGAAGAACCGATGAGCAGGTTGTATCAGTTATTCGGTAAATTAAAGATCAAACCCAATCTGATCCAGACCGGCGCGATCAGTGTACAGATCTGCCTCGACGACCGGCCACAGAAGATCGAGCAGGTGGCCGTGCAGGCGGGAGATATCTTCGATGTACAGGTAGAAAAAGGCCTCAGCCTGCTTACCATCAGGCACTACAATGAAGCCGTGTTGGAGAAACTGGTGAAAGGGAAAAATGTGGTACTGACCCAGCAGACAAAGGAAACCGTTCAGGTCCTGTTCCGCTAGATCACATGGCTATGTACTCGCCCTTTTTGTTGACCGTAATGAGCGGGATCTTACGGTTCTGTTCAAAATAATCGAACACCTCTTTGAGGCGGCCGGAAAATTTTTGGTACTCCGCATCATCCTTGGTGCTCTTGCTCAGGAACTCCTTGCTTTTCTCAACATTGTAACGGATGGGGAAAATATGCACGGGGATGAAGTCCTGCCCCTGCTCATGTGCATAGGAAGCCAGCAAAAACAATTCTTCGATATTATCGCGGATAGGTATACAGCCAACGGTTACACAACTGCCGTGGATATAAATATCGTTACCGGGTTTCAGTGAATCGCTCAGCATCAGGTCCGAGGCATTCGGATAATTCAGGCCCAATGCCATCTGGTAAGTACTGTTCGGCTTGAATTCGTTGATATAATAAAAACCCTCAGGCACCTGGTAATCGCCTGCGATCCGCTTGGGACCGAGGGCGCCGGAAAGCGCGCAGACCTTGTAGGTCCTGAACAGCTTATACGGTTCGTTCTTTTGACCCCGTACCCATACTTCCAGCTGACTGTCGTATTTGAAGCTGCGGATATAGATCTGTTTGATAGGCCAGGAAATACCCATGATCGCGCACTGCTTCTTCAGCGAATCCTCGCGAAGCCTGGCCACATTATTGAGTTTGGGGTTGGCCCTGAAACCCAGACCTACGGAAGATTGTGCATGCACCAGCAATGCACCAAACACCAGCAAGAAAGATCCACAGACGCGCTTCATATTTCCAAAAATAAAGGAATACCCCGGCAAACTACCTGAGCATTTCGTTAAAAAAACGCGCCCCGGACAGGAAAAATTGCACAGCAACAAAGGAGTTTTCCACAGCGGAGCTGTGGAGTCTGGAGTTAGAAGTTAGGAGTCTGGAGTAATGAACCGGTGATGGGAAGACCAAACCGACTCCAAACCCTCACTCCAGACTCCAGACTCCTAACTCCAGACTTCTACAAATTTCCTCTCGCCTCCTGCTCCCGCTCGATCGCTTCGAAGAGGGCTTTGAAATTGCCTTTACCGAAGCTCTGGGCGCCTTTTCGCTGGATGATCTCGAAAAACAGGGTGGGCCGATCCTCCACCGGCCGGGTGAATATCTGGAGCAGGTAGCCTTCATCGTCCCGGTCTACCAGGATACCCAGTTCTTTCAGGGGCTCCAGGTCTTCGTCGATATGGCCTACCCTGTCGAGCAGGTCTTCGTAATACGTGCCGGGCACTTTGAGGAATTCGATGCCCCGCTGCTGCAGTTCGGTAACGGTTTTAACGATATCATTGGTGGCAAGCGCCACATGCTGACAGCCCTCGCCGTCGTAGTAATCAAGGTACTCTTCCACCTGTGATTTTTTCTTGCCTTCCGCGGGTTCGTTGATGGGGAATTTCACGAAACCGTTGCCGTTGCTCATCACTTTACTCATCAGGGCCGAGTATTCCGTGGAAATATCATTGTCGTCGAAGCTGAGGATATTTCGGAATCCCATCACATCCTGGTAAAATTTCACCCAGGGGTTCATCTGGTTCCAGCCTACATTGCCAACGCAGTGATCCACATACAGCAGACCCGTTTCGGTTGGATTGTACTGCGATACCCAGGGCCTGTAACCGGGCAGGAAAGCGCCATGATAATTTTTCCGTTCGATAAAAAGGTGAACGGTTTCGCCATAGGTATGGATGCCGCTCATCACCACTTCACCCTGTTCATCGCTCAGTTTGATGGGTTTCATATAGCTTCTGCCGCCGCGGTCGGTTGTCTGCTTCCAGGCGTCGGCAGCATCGTCTACTCTCAGGGCCAGGGTCTTTACCCCATCGCCGTGCTTGTAAATATGATCCGCGATCTCATTCTGGCTGCGAAGCGGCGTGGTGAACACGAAAGTGAGTTTGTTCTGGCGCACGGCATAACTGGCGCGATCCTTCACACCGGTTTCAGGACCGGCATAGGCGAGACTCTGAAAACCGAAAGCGGTCTTATAAAAATGCGCCGCCTGTTTGGCGTTGCCAACATAGAATTCAACATAGTCGGTACCCTGCAGCGGCAGAAAATCTGTTTGTGTTGCAGGAACAGTAGTATTACGAAGGAGCGTATCCATTTGATAAGTTTTAGGAGCAGTAAAAAATAAAGCAGAAGGTCGGCGGGAATACTAGCGGCCCGCATCCATGGCGAGCGCTTCCATCAGCAGGCAATAACAGAAACGTTTATCGCCAAAGATCTTATGTGGATAATCAGGTATCATCGATCTGGTCCTTCAAAGTTAGTTATTTTTCCCTCCGCGCCCCTGCGCCTCCGCGGTAAAAAAATCCTCCGCCCGCCCCCCAACCATCGTTATCTTCGCCATTCACATCTCAGCTATGAAAATAGGCATACTTGGCGGCGGACAACTGGGCAGGATGTTATTACAGGCATCTGCGAATTATGTGATGGAAACACATGTGCTGGAAAACGACGAACATTGTCCGGCCGCACATCTCTGCCACCATTTTACCAAAGGCGATATCACCGATTTTGATACCGTATACCAGTTCGGAAAGGGGCTGGACGCCATTACCATCGAGATCGAATCGGTGAATGTGGAAGCGCTGGAAAAGCTGGAAGCGGAAGGCGTAAAAATATATCCGCGTCCCTCAGCTATCCGCATCATCAAGAACAAGATTACCCAAAAAGAATTCTATGCATCGAAGCAGATACCCAGTCCTGCATTTGTTGTAACGCAGAACCGGGAAGATCTGAAAAAGCACAAAGAGTTCCTCCCCGCCGTGCACAAGATCGGCCAGGGCGGTTACGATGGAAAGGGGGTACTGCTGCTGAACCGTGCCGCCGATATGGACAGTGCATTCGATGCTCCCGCCGTCCTGGAAAAAAAAGTGGCGATCGATAAAGAGATCTCCATCATAGTGGCTGTAAGTAATTCGGGCGAGACCGTCCTCTTCCCTCCTGTTGAGATGATCGTAGACCCGGTACTGAATCTGCTCGATCACCAGCTGAGTCCGGCCTTACTGCCCGAAAAGACTTTCTGGAAAATAGAAGCGATCGCAGTTCAGCTGGTGAAAGCATTGCAGAGCCCGGGCTTGTTTGCGGTGGAAATGTTCATCGACAAATCAGAGGAAGTTTGGGTGAATGAGACCGCACCCCGGGTGCACAACAGCGGCCATCATACCATCGAAGCGAATTACTGCAGCCAGTTCGATATGCTCTGGCGCATCATGCTCAATTATCCGCTGGGCAATACCGATCCCATCCTTCCGTCCGCCATCGTTAACCTCGTGGGCGCCGAAGGCCATACAGGTCCTGCAGTTTACCAGGGGCTCGAAGACGTACTCAAAATGGACAATGTATTCGTTCATCTCTACGGAAAAGCCACTACCAAACCCGGCCGCAAAATGGGGCATGTAACCATCATGCATAAAGATTACTCAGACCTCACCTACAAAGCCCACCGCATAAAAAGCATGCTGAAAGTGATCACTGGCTCTCTGTGAACCTCCGTGTTTTCTGTGCCTCTGTGGAATAAATACTGATGTTTCCCAGGGCGCCAGAGACGCGGAGGCTTTACCACAGAGGCACGGAAAACACAGAGGTTCACGAAGGTTAGCTGCGATACTTGACTTTGCGCACCGCCATCGGCATCAGGAATCCCACGCCGATCAGACTTTTCAACTGCAGCCCCGGTGAGATTTTGTCGGGGCCGAAAAGCCGGATATCATCGTCGTAGATCATATCGAGGCTATAAGTGGCGGAAAAATATTTATTGATCTTGAACGAAAACAGGTTCGTCATGAAAATATCGATGTTCTGCGGCTGGTTGCCGTAATTCGAGAACAGATCGAGCCTGCCTTTATAACTGATGTTCTTTGCGATAGCAGCATTGTTGTAATTGACCGTAACGAATGCACCTACCTGCGAGATAATAAAACTTCCCGGCGGAATTCCATACACGCCTTTATCTGATAAAAGTTTCTTCGTAACAAAAGTAGAACGCGAAGTGAGCGGCGACATGAACACCGATAATTTCTCCGAAGGCTTGTAATCGAAGCCGGCCGAGAGGATCACATAGGCCGGCGACAGGAATGAGGATGACAATTCACCCACCGTACCCGAATACGTATACCCATCGAACAGCTGCGATCGGAAATTGAACAGGGTAGACAAATACCATCTCCCCAGCGAATCCATTTTGTAACCGTATTTGCTGAGATAGTCAAGTCGGTCGTCATTCTTTCGCCCGCCGAGGCTGGTGGCCTGCACAAAACCAAGGTTCATGTCCAGGTTATTATCCCAGGAATGCCTGCCTTTTTTAAAGAAAAAAAAATAGTTGAGGTAGGCGCTTACCGCGAGGGAAAAATTATCTCCGCCGGCCGCCCAGTTGCTGAGAGAACCCTGGGCCAGGCTAAAGCTCATCAGGCCGCCACGCTTCCAGTTCCAGGTGCTGGTGTCGGCATCCTTGCGGATGGTGCGGGAGGTTTCATTCCTAAGTTTGCTAACTACAAGGTCTTGTGCATCAATGGAGTAAATAGAAAACAGTGCCGCCAACAATAGAACCGGTCTCTTCATTACGGGTAACGGGGTTTTGAACGCAAATCTACTGGATATGATCAATTACCCGCTGACAATCTGGCACATTTCGCCTATTTTTGCTGCCTAAAATTTGTTAAGGATGAGCGTTTTGGGGTCAGCGGCCAAAGTGCATGATGAGAGCAGGCAGGGAGAAGCCTTTCAGCAGCCGGTAATGGGCCCGAAGCCTTTTAACCGCCGCTTCTATATTGAAAGCTATGGCTGCGCCATGAATTTCGCAGACAGTGAAGTGGTCGCTTCCATCCTCAATCAGCAGGGCTACGGCGCCACCACAGTTGTGGAAGAGGCCGATCTGATCCTGGTCAATACCTGTTCGATCCGCGAAAAAGCGGAAGCCACTATTCGCAAAAGACTGACCGAATTCCGCAGGAACAAAGAAAAACGCCCGGCTACGCTGATCGGCATCCTGGGCTGTATGGCGGAACGGCTCAAATCCAAACTATTGGAAGAAGAAAAACTTGTGGATATCGTAGTAGGGCCGGACGCCTACCGCAGTCTTCCCTCACTCGTTGAAGAAGCCGGCGCGGGACAGAAAGGCGTGAACGTGTTATTGAGCCGCGACGAGACCTATGCCGATATCTCTCCTATCCGTTTAAACAGCAATGGCATTACAGCGTTCGTGTCTATTATGCGGGGCTGCAACAATATGTGCAGTTTCTGCGTGGTGCCGTTTACCCGCGGTCGCGAGCGCAGCCGCGATGCACACTCCATCATCGCCGAGATCGAAGAACTGTACCGGCAGGGGTATAAAGAAATTACTTTACTCGGACAGAACGTAGACAGCTATTACTGGCTGGATGAACAACTCGACCAGACCGTGAATTTTGCGCAACTGCTGGAAAAAGCGGCGCAGGTAAGTCCGGAACTGCGCATCCGCTTCAGCACATCGCATCCCAAAGACATAACGGATGATGTATTGTTTACCATGGCTAAGTATGAGAACATCTGCAAATGCATTCACCTGCCGGTACAAAGCGGCAGCACGCGGGTGCTGCAACTGATGAACCGCACCTATACCCGTGAATGGTATATTGCCAAACTGAATCGGATCCGTGAGATCATGCCCGACTGCAGCGTTACTTCGGATCTGATCGCCGGCTTTTGTACCGAAACCGAGGAAGATCATCAACAGACCCTGAGCCTGATGGAGATCGGAAAATACGATCTCAGTTATATGTACTTCTACAGCGAGCGCCCCGGTACTTTGGCGGCGAAACGTTATACCGACGATATTCCCGAGGAAGTGAAGAAAAGAAGACTGGCCGAGATCGTTGAACTGCAGGGCAGGCTGTCGACGGAAAGCAATCGGAAGGATATTGGCCAGACATTCAAAGTGCTGATAGAAGGCGACAGTAAAAAAAGCGACCAGGATTGGGTAGGACGTAACAGCCAGAATAAATCGATCGTTTTCCCGAAGGCAGGACATGATCTCAAAAAAGGGGATTATGCCTGGGTGAGGGTAAACGATTATACCAGGGCAACGCTGCTGGGAACGGCAGTTCAGATGTGAGACCGGATAGCGGACTAAACATTCAACAGGACAAGAAATTATGGATCTGCAAAGTATCAAGAACAGGTTTGGCATCATCGGCAATGCGCCTGCCCTGAACCATGCGCTGAATACCGCCGTGCAGGTGGCGGCCACCGATCTTACCGTATTGATCGTGGGCGAAAGCGGCGTGGGCAAGGAAGCATTCTCCCAGATCATTCATGCGCTTTCATCGCGCAAGCATAATCCCTTTATCGCCGTTAACTGCGGCGCTATACCGGAGGGTACGATCGATTCGGAATTATTCGGTCATGAAAAAGGCGCTTTCACCGGCGCGGTAGACAGCCGTAAAGGTTATTTCGAGACCGTGAGCGGCGGTACCCTCTTCATGGATGAAATAGGCGAAATGCCGCTGGGTACCCAAGCCAGGCTGCTGCGGGTGCTGGAAACCGGCGAGTTCATACGCGTCGGCTCATCGAAAGTGCAGAAGACCGACGTAAGGGTGATAGCGGCCACCAACCGCGAACTGCTGGAGTTTACGCAAAAAGGACGTTTCCGCGAAGATCTTTATTACAGGCTCAGCACTGTTCCCATCCGCGTGCCGGCCCTGCGCGACAGGCAGGAGGACATCCTGCTGCTGTTCAGGAAATTTGTGGTGGATTTTGCCGAGCGTTATAAAACAACATCCGTACAGCTGGATGAGGAGGCCAAAAACCTGTTAATTCATTATCCCTGGCCGGGTAATGTGCGCGAGTTGAAGAATATTGCAGAACAGATCTCCGTTCTGAGTCCGAACCAGCTGGTGACCGCATCCGATATGCGGCGTTTCCTGCCGGAAAAAACGGTGAATCGTTTGCCGGTTCTTGCAGCGCCGGCGCATACCGGTGAATTTGCGAACGAGCGCGAGATCCTGTACAAACTCTTCTTCGATATGAAGAAGGATGTGACCGAGCTGAAGAAAATGTTCCTTGATATCCTGCAGAACCCTTCGCTGGTAAGCAGCGCTGCCAATTATACACGCGATTCCCTGATGAACGATTTTCATGGCGCATCAGAATCCGCGCCGATGATCAGCGCCCCGGTAATGACCCAGCCTGCCAATGCTACCCAGCCGTTTTTGTCTGCGGGCAGCAATAATGGCCAGGCGGTACTGCTGCACGACGACGATATCCATCATCATGAAGAAGTGGAGGAATCGCTGAACATCGTCGACAAGGAAAAAGAACTGATCGTGAAAGCCCTGAAAAAACACAAGGGAAAACGAAGGGACGCGTCACTGGATCTTGGCATCAGCGAGCGAACGCTTTACCGGAAACTGAAAGAATACGATATTGATGAATAACTTTACTGGTATGTTCGGAAAGAACATAAAATTTTCCATCCTGCTGCTGCTGCTGCCCGCGCTGCTGTCTTGCGGCGTATATACCTTTAATGACACAGGCGGTATGGATTTTTCGAAAGTGAAGACCGTTAAAGTGAATTTTATCGAGAACAGGGCCAGTTATGTAAACCCGCAGGTGGCCCAGAAATTCTACGATAAGCTGCAGCAGAAAGTCATCACCGGCACCAAACTCAAACGCACCAACGACGAGAATGCCGGCATCGTGATCGACGGTACTATCACCAACTACGATGCCACCCAAACTGTGAGCATCAATTCGCAGCAGGCTACCGTGAACAGACTTACCGTTACCCTGCACATGAAAGTGCGGAAGAATTATGAGACCCCTGGGGTGACAGATGAATTCAATGTGAGCCGCAGCTTCGACTATTCTGCAAGTTTATCGCTGCAGGCCGCGGAAGGTCAGCTGCTGGATGAGATCGTGCGCACACTCACCGATGAGGTCTTCAACCATATTTTCTCCAGTTGGTAAGCAAAGCGTATTTTTAACCGATGAATCCGCTGCATGAAAAAACCTTATCCCATCTTACCGGTATTCCGGATGCAGCCGATATCAGCGTAGAAACCCTGCAGGAGCTTGCCGATCAGTATCCCTATTTCACGCCGGTGCAGTTCTTCCTTGCCTCAAAACTGAAGCAACGCTCGCATGGCGCGGCCTCGGCGCAGGTGGTAAAGACCGCACTGTATTTCAATAATCCGCTCTGGCTGCAATGGCAACTGTATGAAGAACCGGTACGTCGCAAAACGATGGTGCTGCCGGATGACATGATCGATACGCCAACCGATCACTCAGGAGATGCTCCCGAAGCAATCGATCGGACAGATCGGGAACCTGCAGTACCGGATGCCGCCCAGCTAGAAAATGAACCCGCGGTTGCATCCGCCGTGGAAAACAGGCTTTCGGGCATGCTCACGGAACAGCTGGCAGATTTCAAAAAGCCGGTATCTGAAGAGGACCGGCTCGAGATCGAGAAAGAAAAGGAAAGGCTGCATACCATCGACTATTTTGCTTCGCAGGGTATCCGGATAGACCTGTCGCGGATCCCACAGGATAAACTGACCACCCAGCTCCGCAAATTCACCGACTGGCTTAAGGAGATGAAGAACCCCAACCCGGTACAGACCGATCTGGGCACCAGCGCCGAAATGGAAAATGCCGTGGTGGAGATCGCCAAAACTTCCAATGTATCCCGCGAGGTGCTCACCGAGGCGATGGCGGAGGTACTTGCCAAACAGGGACAGGTGGAAAAAGCCGTTCAGCTGCTGATCAAATTAAGTTTCATAAATCCTGAAAAATCCAGTTATTTTGCGGCTCGCATTGAACAACTAAAAGGAATTGTATGATCATTTTGTTTTTGATACTGATTGTGGTGGCTTCTGTAGCGCTTGGATTTATGGTTCTTGTACAGAATCCGAAAGGCGGCGGCTTATCGGGCAATGTGGGTGGTATCGGCAACCAGTTCATGGGTGTTAAGCAAACCACCGATGTGCTTGAAAAAGGTACCTGGCTTTTTGCCGGCATCATTGCAGCGCTGGCGCTGTTCTCCACCCTGTTCCTTAGAGGCGGCAGCACCGGTGGCGCCAATCCGCTGGACCGTGTGCCTACCTCCCAGAGTGCACCGCTTCCTGCCCCGGCCAAACCGGCGGCAACCACGGCAACGCCCGATACGCTTAAGAAATAACTTCACCGCTGATACATTATTACCCTGTCTGTATTTCCAGGCAGGGTTTTTTATTTAACTTGATCTATGCGCAGAATCATCACGCTTATTGTGCTGGCCCTGCTCCTTACCGGAGCCGTTCTGGCCTGGAAAATGTTCGGATCGGGAACTGCTTTCAGCGAAAAGACCCATACTTTTATCATCGAGGAGGGCAAAACAGACCGGGCAAACGTGGTAGCTGCCCTTGAAAAGAACGAAGTGATCAGCAGCCCTTCCCTGTTCTCCTTTCTCGGCTCGCGTATGGGTATCTGGAACCGGATCAGGCCCGGGAAATATGAAGTAAAAAAAGGAGAAAGTCTGGTAGGCATTGCGCGGATGCTGAAGAATGGCCGGCTGGCGGAATTCAAACTGGTGATCAACCGGATCCGTACCAGAGAAGAGCTTGCCCATCTGATCAGCAAAAATTTCAAACCCGATTCAGTTTCGGTGATGCAATACCTCAACTCGGATGATTCACTACAGAAGTTCGGAGTAGATACCAATACCCTGTTTACGCTGATCATCCCCGACACCTATCTTTTTTACTGGAATACCCCGCTGGAAAAAATACTCAGGCGGCTGGCGGATACCAGGGATGCATTCTGGAAACGGAACCAGCGGCTCGAAAAAGCGAACGAGCTTCATTTTACGCCCGAACAGGTTTATACCCTGGCCTCGATCGTTGATGAGGAAACGAATTATGAAAGCGATAAGTACAAGATCGCAAGTGTATACATCAACCGGGTAAATGCCGGCATGCCCCTGCAGGCCGATCCGACGATCAAGTTCGCGATGAAGGATTTTACGCTGCGCCGCATCTTAAAGAAATTCCTCGATACCCCCTCTCCTTATAACACGTACCGCAGAAAAGGATTGCCGCCAGGTCCTATCTGCACCGCTTCGCCGAAAACACTCGATATCGTATTAACGGCCCCCAAAACGGATTACCTGTATTTTGTTGCGAAAAGCGATTTCAGCGGCTATCACCATTTCAGCAGTAATTTTACGGAGCACCTGCAATACGCCAGGGAATACCAGAAAGCACTGACCGAATACCTGGCCAAAAAACAGCAAAACCCCGCGCCTTGACGCGTCTCGAACGGATCATACTAAAGTTCGCCCCTATCGCTTTTCTGGTTACGAAAAGCAAGACCCTGGTATTGCCCGGGTTCCGCGGACTTCCGCTATACGATGTATTGATATTCTTTCTCCGGCAGATCAGAAAAGTAGGTTTGAATGAGAGGGCTGCGGCCATTTCGTTCAACCTGATCATGGCCCTGCCTGCGGCTTTCCTGTTCCTGTTCTCGCTGATCCCTTATTTTTCGGTGGGCAAGGACCTGAACAAAGAGGTGCTGCGCCTTTTCAAGGACATTACGCCGAATACGGAAACCTACGAATTCATCAATGGCCTGTTGTCCGACCTGCTCAACCACCAGCATGCCGGCGTTTTTTCCATCGGCTTCCTGGTGCTGATCTTTTACTCGTCCAATGCCATGATGGGCGTGATCCGGAGTTTCGACCGCTCCATCCAGGAACACAAGCGTAAGATCTTTTTTCACAAGCGCTGGCGGGCATTGCGGCTGACCTTTATCCTTATCATCCTGATCGTGATCGCTACCCTCGCATTGCTGCTGGGCAGGGAACAACTGATCTATGTGCTCAAGAATGTTTTTCATCTCACCCAGCGTTCGCAACGCATTCCCTGGTGGAACGGGCTGCGGTGGACCATCATTGTACTGCTGCTGTTCTTCGGCGTTGGCCTTGTGTACAAATTCGCGCCCTCCGTAAAAAAACGCTGGAAGCTGTTATCACCGGGATCGCTGCTCGCTACCGGGCTTACGTTGATCACTACCATACTCTTCTCCTACTGGGTCAACAATTTCAGCAGCTACAACAAGGTGTATGGATCGATCGGGACGGTATTGATCATTATGGCGCTGATCTTCATCAATTCGTTAATTCTGCTGATCGGGTTTGAGCTGAATGTAAGTATTGCGTACCTTACCAGGGAGGCCGAAGAACGGATGCAGCAGGATGAAATTAAACTCGAGGCAAAAGTGCTCGAAAAGATCAGTAATGACCCCGCACCTGACAATCCATTCAAAAATTAGTTTTATGAAAAAGCTATTGATCGCTGTTGGTAGTTTTTTTATCGCTGCCACAGTCTGCCGGGCGCAGAACACGCATTCGCTTCCAATCGGCAGTGCTGTACCGCTCGCTACAGTAAAGCTGAAAGACATCAGCGGAAAGCTGGTATCGGTAAATGATGCGATGGACCGGAACGGTGTGCTGGTAATGTTCTCCTGCAATACCTGCCCTTATGTGATGCGCAACCAGGCCCGCACCCGCCAGCTGGCGGCTTTCGCGAAAGCCAAACATATCGGCGTTATCCTGCTCAATTCGAATGAAGGCGGCCGCTCGGATGGGGACTCGTATCCGGAGATGCAGTCTTATGCAAGACAGCAGAACTATGATTTTTATTATGCCGTAGATACCGATTCGCAATTGGCCAATGCATACGGCGCTTCCCGTACACCCGAAGTGTACCTGTTCGATGCCGGCGGCAGGCTGCAGTACAAAGGCGCGATCGATGATAACCCCGCAGATGCAGGCAATGTGAAACGCGAACATGCCCGTCAGGCCATCGAGGAACTGGCAGCCGGCAAGCCTGTAACGGTTAAGGAAAGTCGTTCTGTAGGCTGCGGCATCAAGCGTTCCTGAAAAAAAGCAGGAACCCGGTATGGATTTCTGCCGTCTCCGCATCATACCCTAGAACCATAAATCCCTTGCTTATGTACCGGAACCTCATTATCCGCAATGTTATCATCATCGGGGCTTTATTTCTGATCACTTATGCCCTGGCTGTGGGGATCAATCAATACAATGCATTGAGCATTTTTCTTGCACTGGGGGCCTTTGGCGCGTTGTGCGTTGGTATTTACCTGTTTACCCAGCTGAGCCAGGGGCGCGATGAAGAAGAGCAGGAAAATAGTTATTGAAGCAGCTTCTGCAGCTCAAGTTTGAACTTTTCTTCGGGTAATTGCTGCCCGTAGAACTGCCGGTATTTCTTTTTATTGTTGACCATCAGGGTAACTGGGATGGCGCCATCCCAGGTTTTGTCTACCGGCGGACAAAAAACATCCGCATTGGTCTCGTTCAGCCATACTACCTGCGAACTGTATCCCTGCTTCTTTACAAACGCCGAAACGGTTTTCGGGTAATCATCGGCGAAATCGATACTTACCAGCAGCAGCTTTACTTTTTTATCGCTGATTTTTATGTTCTTCTCGAACCATGGGATCTCCCGGATGCAGGGCCCGCACCAGGTGGCGAAGAAGTTAACGACCAGCGGCGTACTCGCCGTGTCGATCATCTTCATCAGCTGCCCGATCTTCAGTTTCTGGATCTCCTGCGCTCCTGCCGGATGCGCGCAGGCGAAAACAAAAATGATAATTGCTAGTTTCTTCATGGTATCTGGTTATTGACAGGATCCTCTTCAATGAATCCCCATACTTTTAATAAAATATTTTTTCTTTCGTCCGGCAATCCGGTTCCTGCATAATGCCCCGCCGCTGTTTTCTGCCGCAACGCTTCATAAATACTCACCGCGCAGGCTACCGAAATATTCAGGCTCCGGATAATGCCCATCTGCGGGATCAGGAAATTGCCGTCCGCAAGCTGCCTGATCTCCTCGCTTACTCCATCATGCTCATTCCCGAAAACCAATGCCACCCGCCTGGTAAAATCGATATCGTAGAGACTTACCGAAGCCTCGCCCAGGTGTGTGGTCAGTATCTGATCATAATGCTGACGCAAGGCGGAAAAACATTCGGCAGCATTGTCGAAAGCATGAACCGATAACCATTTGGCAGCGCTGCTGCTGCTGCGTGGCCCGAATTTCTTATGCCGCGGGATCTTTGTGTTCAGGATATAGATGTCCTGTATCCCAACAGCATCACAGGTTCGCATTACGGCTGAGATGTTGTGCGGGTCATGCACATTCTCCATCACCACGGCCAGGCCGGGTTGCCGCTTGTTAAGTACATCCAACAATTTCGCCCGCCGTTCCGGTGTCATAGCCCGAAATTCGATAAGTGATCTCAGTTGAGCAAATCTGTTTCAGGACAGTGCAAAAAAAAGCATGATGGACATAGTCCACCATGCTGCACGCAATCATTAAAAACCATTCACCCTAAAATCTTCCTCTTTCTGTTTTGAAACGACCACCGCCGTTGTTGTTGTAGAACCTGTCGCGGTCATTCTCGAAACGCCTGTTGTCGAAATGCTGGTTGTCCCTGCGGCCGTCGAACCGGTCATCATGATGATCGTTGCGCATCATCTGGTTACGGTAGTTGTTGTAGTAGCTGTTGTAACGCTGCCTGTACATATCTGCACGCAGGTAAGGACGTGGTTCGTTGATCACTACCTTGTACCCTCTGTTCAGATCATAGCCACGATACATATAAGGCAACTCGAAGGAGTTGATCCAGCGACGGCCATCGTTATAGATGAACTGGCGGTGCGGAATATCGTAGTAACAATCGATCTCGGGCAGGTAGTAGAAATCACCTCTCTGGTTGGCATAAGGATTATTATTCATGCCCCAGCTCGGTCTGCCAATGTTGAGGTTTACGTTAAACCTGACTTGCGCTTCTGATTTAGTTGAGAAAAGGAAAGCGCCTGCTACGAATGCTGTAAGTAAAAGTTTTTTCATATAGAATTGTTTTAATTACCCTTCTATATTCAAAGCAGGTGCCATAAACTTTTACAACTGTTATAAATACGTGAATGCTTGAGGTACACTGTCAACTATCGGTGAACAGCGACTGCTGAACGGTGATACCCAGTCCGGCCTCACCTGTGAGGGTCACATGTCCTTTGTTAAAAGAAATTCCTTTGGCAATATCTTCAGATAAAAGCAATGGTCCATCCATATCAACATGGTCTAGCTGCGGCAGAAAATGCGCTATGGCAGCAGATCCGATGGTAGATTCATTCATGCTGCCCATCATTACCTGCATGCCTAGTGAACGAGCTTCCTTTATCATACGCAATGCCGGTGTAATGCCGCTGCATTTGGTGAGCTTTATGTTAATGCCATGAAAATAGCCATGGCATTTCTTAACATCCTGTTCACTTACGCAGCTTTCATCTGCAAACAGCGGCAGCGGTGATCTCTCATGAAGTATTTTCATGCCTTCCCAGTCGTCTTTGGCAAGCGGCTGCTCAATAAACTCTACGCCCAGCGTTGCAAGTTGTGGTATTTTCTCCAGCGCCTCATCCACGGTCCAGCCTGCGTTGGCGTCTACACGCAGCACGGCATCCGTGTGCGCGCGCAACTGCTTTACAATTTCGATATCTTCTGTTGTGCCCAGTTTTATTTTGTATACCGGCCAGGGCCTCGCCTGCATTTTTGCAACCATTTTTTCTATGGTATCGATACCAATGGTATAGTCGGTAACAGGGGTTTTATCCCAGCCGGTATCCCACAAAGCATACAGGGGCCTGCCTTTCATCTGTCCGTACAGATCCCAGGCAGCCATGTCGAGGGCGCAGACCAGGAAGGGGTTGTCGGGGAATAAATGATGCAGGTAATGCCAGTACCGCTCCGGTTCAGTGAATGCAAATTTCTCTACCAGTTTTCTTTTCGCTTCCAGGTCTGCGATCATCTGGTCTACTGTGATCTTGTAATAGACGATCGCGGGCGCTTCGCCGTATCCAGCAAACCGGCCCAGCGACAGTCTCACGAGCAATGCCGGCTGATGCGTTTTGGTACGTCCATGAGAAATGGTGAACGGATATTCGAATGGCAGATGCAAAGAACGATAGGAAAGCTGCAAGTGGATTGATTTGTGCAAAGAAAAGGAAAAAGAACAAGGAACAGAGGAGCAAGGAACAAGGAACGGGAAACTTAGTCTGGAGTTTGGAGTCTGGAGTTTGGAGTTTGGAGTCTGGAGTATTATAATAAAGGTATTCTTAATTGCCTTCGTCCGATCCTTGCTCCTTGTTTCTTGCTCATCTGTTCATCAGCGGCCGCTTGCTTCAACAAGGCTTCTTAATTCGTCATTGAATTCTTTTGCTCCGATCAATTGCTCCAGTGTGAGGTGCATACGGTAGCGCCAGTAGTGTTTGGGATCGGCGGGAACATTGATGCGTTCCTCGGCCGGATCGGCGCGGCGTATGGCTTCGTCGATGCCCAGCAGATCCTGCAGCTGGAATACACTCCACATGGCAGGCGAATACAGGTGCTGCACCACGATGGCTTTATTGATCCAGGCTTCGCAATGCGCCGGCGCATCGCCCCACTGGCCCAACTCGTGATTGTAGAACTGCTGAATGCGGGCACGGTCTTCTTCCCACCAGCCCCTGATCGTGCTCATATCATGTGTGGAGGGAGTAACCACGCTGAGATAAGGCGCATCGTTGGGATGGAAAAATTCTTTGGCAGGGTCTTTCGGCATCCGCTGGATCTCGAGGCTCAGTAAACCCAGCTGGCGCATCACATCGGGCACACAGGACGGCACCATGCCAAGGTCTTCACCGCACACAAGCATATTGGTCACCCTTTTCAATGCGGGCAGTTTCTGCATCGCTTCCTTCATCCAGAAATCATCCTGGCGGCGGAAAAAATAATCGACAAATAACTCTTTCAGCTGCTGCTGCGTGCCGAAATCGAGCGCGCGGAAAGACGAGGTATTTTCCATCCCTAACCGGAAATGGAATTGCTGCGGATCGTCCTCCGCCTCGAAAAGAATAAGATTGCTGATCAGGCTGTACAATCCCTCGCGTATCCTGGCATGAAACCCATCCTGTTCAAGCGTGCTGAAATGGGCTTCCAGTTTTCTCTGTGTATTGAATTCAGGCTTGAGCGTATAGTTCTCAAAGCCCTCGTATTGCAGGAACAGGCTTTTTACGAGCTCATTGTCGTAGCCGAACACTTCCCACAATACTTTATCTGTGATATAAGGCCTGGTGTAACGCTGGTGGTCGAACCAGATATTGCGCTGATGGAATTCGTGGATATGCACCGGGATAGCCGGCACGAAATGGCCCATGATCCCTTCCACTGCATCCATAGGGATGCTCCAGATGCGGAAGAACCCGAGTATATGATCGATCCTGAAAGCGTCGAAATAATAACTCATCTGCCCGAACCGCTGCTTCCACCAGGCGAAGCCATCTTCGCGCATGCGTTGCCAGTTGTAGGTGGGAAAACCCCAGTTCTGACCCGTTACGGCAAAATCATCCGGCGGCGCGCCTGCCTGCATATCCATATGGAACAGTTCGGGCGACTGCCAGGCATCTGCGCCGTGGCGGTATACGCCGATAGCGATATCCCCTTTCACGATAACACCGTTGGCATGCGCATAAGCAGTGGCTTCTTTCAACTGCAGGTGCAGCTGGTACTGGATAAAATACTGCAGCGCAATATCGTCGAATGCCGCAGATCCAGGATCTGTCAGCGCAGCGATAGCAGCCGCATCGTATTTCTTATAAGCAGGCCATTTGCTGAAATCGACCGTGCCGTACTGATCGCGCAGATAACAGAATGCCGCATAGGGGATCAGCCAGTCTTTGTTCTGCGCAAAATATTGCCTGTAATCTGCATCGTCGCAGAACCCGGCTTTCAGGTCTTTGAACACCTCCGCAACGAATTGCAGTTTCAGCTTTGTCACCGCCACATAATCCACAGCCTCCAGCGCATTGAGCCGCTTGCGTTCTCCTTCAAGCTTATCGAGTTTTTTGCGATGCGCGGAACCCGCTATTTTTTCCAGGTTGAGGTATACCGGATGCAGCGCAAATGCAGAGATCGCCGCATAGGGATAAGAATCGGTCCAGCTATGAGTGGCAGTGGTATCATTCACAGGCAGCAGCTGGATCATCCGCAGACCCACCTGCTTTGCCCAGTCTGCCAGCAGTTTTATATCGCTGAACTCCCCTATCCCAAAACTTTTTTCCGACCGCAGGCTGAATACCGGGATCGCAATGCCTGCGCCTCTCCAGCCGTTACCCGGCAATACCGCCCAACCGTCGTGCAGTACGGTGCGGCGGCCTGTTTTGCCGGCATCATGCAGCACCCGGTTATTGCCATCCTCATACCGCAGGAATTTTTTTGCAGCCAGATCATACACCCCATATTTATAAGCGATCGGAAAAGCTTCCTTCGAAAGATCAAGCGATATTTCATAAGCCTCCTCCCCTTCTTCTTTCGATAGCAGTAACGGTTTCTCCGTATCCCAGCCGTGCAGGGCTTTGGCGCTGCCCGTCACACAAAGTGTTTGTCCTTTCTGCAGCAGCGGGGTTTTTACCCGGAGCGTATGGGTGATATTTTTTGGCCGTGCTATCTTAACGGGTGAAGGACCATCGCGCAGCAATACTTTTTTGAACGGTTCTGTGTAAAAACTATTTTCATAGTAGCCCGCATAGTTCCATGCATCGATACAGAGCAGTTCGCCGCCGGTTTTGGCGGGATTGACGCGCTTATCTGTTCCCCAGTCGAAACTTACCGTGCCATCCGCGTTTTTCAGCACATAGTTGTAAACGATCTCCTCGTCCGGAACAGCACCCTCCAGTTCCAGTTTAAGGTACCAGTGATCTTCATCGAAATATTGAAGCGGGATAGCGTTTGCCACCTGGCCATTGCCAAGTAAAGGATGATCGCCCAGCAAAAAAATGCTCTGGCCGAATTCGGTTTTAAACCTGACCTGAAAAATGATGGTGGTTCGAGGTGCTTTTTTTGGTGATGCGGCTGAAACCCTCGGCTTTCTGACAACTCTTTTTTTGGGACCAGCTTCTTGGGCCTGGGCTTTCACCAGCTTTTTCCCGATCTGCGCCGGCCCGGGTTCGGGAGCATGGCCATTGGTGACAGCCTTTTCTTTGGCACGGGGCTTAGACGGCGGCTGTCCGCCCGTATCGGTGATGGTCTTTTTTTTCCCAGGCAAAACAGGGTGGTTTGGTCTGCTAATGTAATGAACAATGTGTAAATGACACACGTTTAATTAGTCTGGAGTCTGGAGTTAGGAGTCTGGAGTCATTTTTCTCTTTACTCCAGACTCCTAACTCCAGACTTAACCAACGGTTTGCTCCGCACCAGGTCGGCGCCTTTTTCGCCGATCATGATCGCCGCGGCATTGGTATTGCCTGAGGGGATGGTTGGCATCACGGATGCATCGATCACCCGCAGGCATTTGATGCCGTGGACCCTGAGCTGGTCATCCACAACCGATAACGCGTCATTGCCCATCTTGCAGGTACCGACGGGGTGATATAATGTCTCCAGGCTTTTATCGATATGCCCCGATAACCATTCGTCACTGGCATCTGCGGTTGGAAAAACAGTTCCATCCAGCGCATAGCCGGCGAGGCAGGGCGTATTGATCACTTCCATGGCCCGTTTCAATGCCGTGAGCAATATTTTGCGGTCGGCAGGGGCCGAGAGAAGGTTGGGCTGAATAACCGGTGGGTCTTTTGGCTTGGAGCTGCGCAGTCCCACATAACCCCTGCTCTCAGGCCGCAATAAAATAGCCATGATGCCGAATCCATCCTGCCGGCTGAATGTTTTGAGATCGTACAGATCGGTGGAATAATCACTGGCGATACCAAGCGGCACGAAATGGAATTGGATATCGGGCCGGTTTAACGCGGGATCGGATTTGAGAAAAGCATTGGCTTCGATAGGACTGTTCGCCAGCGGTCCCGACCTGAACAGCAGGTGCTGCATCAGGGCCAGGCCCATGTTCCAGGGCCTGAGCAATGAATTGGCTGTGGGGATAGCGGACATGCAGGTAACGCCAGACCAGACATGGTCCTGCAGGTTCTTACCCACGCCCGGCAACGGGAACATCGTGTCGATGCCCTGTTTGCCGAGTTCCAGTGGGTCGCCGATGCCGGAAAGCATCAGCACATGCGGCGATTGAATGGCGCCTGCCGCGAGGATGATCTCTTTGGTGCAGTTGATGCGCTCCGATTCTGCATAACCTGTCATCACTTCCACCCCTTCCGCTCTTCCGTGTTCGATCAGGATTCGGCGCACATAGGTGTTGGTGCGTACGGTGAGATTGGACCTGCGCATCGCCGGCCTCAGGAAAGCCGCCGCACAACTATGCCTTTTGTTTTTCCTGATCGTGAACTGCAGCATGCCGGCCCCATCCTGCTGCGCTCCATTGTAGTCGTTGTTGCGCGGAATACCGCAGGCCTCGCAGGCTTCCACGAAAACCGGCGCCAGCAGACTGGGTTGTCTCGATAATGTGATATTGAGCGGACCGCCTTCTCCATGGAATGGTTCGCCGAACTGCTCATGGTTCTCGGATCTCTTGAAATAAGGCAACAGGTCTTCATAGCCCCAGCCCTCATTTCCCAGCGATGCCCATTCATCATAGTCGGCGCGGTTGCCGCGTACATAGGCCATGGCATTTGTTGCGCTGCTGCCGCCAAGGGTTTTACCTCTGGGAATATATAACCGGCGGTTGCCGAGATGTTTCTGCGGTTCTGTCCAGAACGACCAGTCAACCGCTGTGCGGTTGAGTTTTGTATAAGCGCCGGGGATCTGGATCTCTATTTTCTTATCCGCCGGACCCGCTTCTATCAGCAGCACTTTGCAGGCAGGGTCTTCCGTAAGCCGGCTGGCCAGCACACAACCCGCAGAACCTGCACCGATGATGATATAGTCGAAAGGCATGAACTAATATAAGCATTTAGCTTTTAGTTTTTAGCCATTAGCTACGAGCCACTAGCTTCAGCCACTAGCTCATGTGGCAAATGATGATGAATACCGCCCGGTTTATGACGAACAAGCTAGCAGCTGGTAGCTGGCGGCTAACAGCTAATTTCCCTCTATATTTGTGCACTAACAACCGTTCGCATGAGCATGGCTTTCAATCGCAATGAAGACTGGATGAAACTGGCCCTGAGCCAGGCAAGGCAGCAACTGGAAAAGATAAGACTGGGCGGCGGCAAAAAAGCGATCGCGAAGCAGCACGAGCGCAACAAGCTCACGCCCCGGGAAAGGATCGAGTATCTCTGCGACAAAGACCGGCCCTTCATCGAGATCGGCGCTTTTGCCGGTTTTGAAATGTATGAGGAAGAAGGCGGTTGTCCGGCAGGCGGCACCGTGGCGGGCATCGGGTATATCAGCGGCCGGCAATGCGTGATCCTCGCCAACGACCAGACCGTGAAAGCCGGGGCCTGGTTCCCGATCACCGGCAAGAAGAATCTGCGCATGCAGGAGATCGCTATGGAAAATAAATTGCCGGTGGTGTACCTGGTAGACAGTGCCGGCGTATTCCTGCCGATGCAGGATGAGATCTTTCCCGACAAAGAACATTTCGGCCGCATCTTCCGCAACAATGCGCGGATGAGTGCAATGGGCATTACGCAGATCGCGGCGGTGATGGGCCCCTGTGTGGCGGGCGGCGCCTATCTCCCTATCATGAGCGATGAAACGCTGATGGTGGAAGGCAATGGCAGCATCTTCCTGGCAGGTCCCTATCTCGTACGCGCCGCCATCGGCGAAGACACAGACAATGAAACATTGGGCGGAGCAGTTACCCATACAGAGATCAGCGGCATCGCCGACTATAAATTTCCGACCGAACAGGAATGCCTCGACCAGGTAAAAAAGATCATCGGTAAACTCGGAGCGCCGCAGCGGGCCGGTTTCGATCGTATTGCGCCTGTGGCTCCCGCAAAAGATGTAAATGAATTGTATGGCATCATGCACGAGGGCAACAGCAAGCCTTACGATGTGCTGGAGATCATCGAACGGATCGTGGATAACAGCTCATTCGAACAGTTCAAACAGGATTATGGCAAAACGATCGTTTGCGGTTATGCCCGTATCGAAGGCTGGGCTGTTGGCATCGTGGCCAATCAACGTCTTGTAAGCCGCAATAAAAAAGGCGAAATGCAGATCGGCGGCGTGATCTACAACGACAGCGCCGATAAAGCCGCGCGCTTTATCATGAACTGCAATCAAAAAAAGATCCCGTTGGTATTCCTGCAGGATGTGACCGGGTTTATGGTGGGTAGCCGCAGCGAACACAGCGGCATCATCAAGGACGGCGCCAAACTGGTGAACGCAGTAGCGAATTCTGTGGTGCCGAAGATCACCATTATCACCGGCAACAGTTACGGTGCAGGCAATTATGCCATGTGTGGAAAAGCTTATGATCCCCGGTTCATCTATGCCTGGCCATCGGCAAAAATTGCGGTGATGGGCGGCGACCAGGCAGCGAAGACCCTGCTGCAGATACAGGTGGCAGCCATGAAAAACCAGGGTAAAGAACTGGCTGCAGACGAAGAACAGAAATTACTGGATACCATCAAGGGCCGTTACGAAAAACAGACGAGTCCCTACTATGCCGCTGCCCGTTTATGGGTAGACGATATCATCGATCCTTTGCAGACCCGACAACTGATCGCCGAGGGCATTGCAGCCGCAGATCACAATCCCGATTCAGGAGATTTCAAAACAGGCGTATTCCAGGTGTAGGCCGGCCCGGCGCTGCTAGACGGGTTTCTTTTTATTAACGGTGGATTTACCGGCATTGGAGTTGAACCCTCCGGTGTCTGAAACATGGGCCGCCTTGCGCACGCCATGCTTTGGCATGAACAGGCCGCGGTGGCTATAGGTATGGTGTTTGCCCTGGGAAGGCACTTTGATCACCTGGGCGGAAGCGCCAAGGCATAATGCGAAGCCGATCGCAAGGAGCAATCCTGTTTTCATATAGCGGTACCCGTAGTCAATGGGACCGCCAAGTTAAATATCCTTCCCGACAAAAACGAATGGCGGATCGCTTTTATCTTTCTGTTGACAATTCGCCCCGGCGGCCATAGCACGGAAATTGCATTTCCCTGTTAAACAACAGCCATGAAAGTGCATAGCGCCGCCAAAGATCCTGTGCTGAAAGCCCGGATGCAATGCCGCAGGAAATTCCTGTTCTATTTCAAAAAAGGATTCGCCGATCCAACCTACCTGGCCTGGGAACGGGACTATAAACAGGAGGCCGCCGACCAGTTCCAGCGCGTGCTGAACCGGAAGGCCTATGAGCAGATGCTTAAGGCCCGGCATTACGATGAAATAGCGCAAACGGCAGTGCGCCTGGAATCACGGACCAATCTGCTGTTCTCGTTTGAAAAAATGGCTTTGCGCGATGCGGTCAAACCGCCCAATGGGGCCAAAGCGTTCGCCACCGGCCTTTTTGAATACGTATACGGCAGCGGACCGCTGAAAGACCGATTCGAACAGTTCACCGAGGTGCTGGACACGCTGCCAAGGATCCAGACCCGGGTACTGACCTGGCCGCTGCAAACCGTTTTCGGATTTATCGGCAATCCCTCGGAACATATTTTTCTCAAGCCAAGGGTTACCCGGCTGGCGGCGGAGAAATACCATTTTGATTTTATCTATCGTTCCCGCCCCAATTGGGAAACGTACAGCAGCCTGCTGCAGTTTGCAGAACAGGTGAAGCAGGATATGGCTGCATACAAACCGAAAGACTATATCGATCTGCAATCGTTTATCTGGGTGATGGGATCTGATGAGTACCCGGACTAGATCGGAGATTTTAGTAATGGTACGGTTTAAATGCTGAGGCCAGGTTAACCGCAAAGACGCCAAAGACGCAATGATACGCAAGGGGCTGTCACCGAGGGTTTCCTTCGCGTTGCTTTGCGCCTCAGCGCCTTCGCGGTTAAATTCAAACTGTGCAATTACCTAGATTTTGGAATTGATACGTAGCACCCGACAAGTTCGAAATTTCCCAATTCCAAAATCCCTGATCCGCGATCTCAAATCTTCCCATCCCCATCTCCCCTTCCTTCGCTAATTTAGCGCAGCCATTAACTAACTATGCTTTATCCCATCTATACAGTCGATGCATTCACAGATCATATTTTCGGAGGCAATCCGGCGGCGGTCTGTCCGCTAGAATCCTGGCTGCCTGCAGCAACCATGCAGCAGCTGGCGAATGAGAACAATCTTTCCGAAACGGCATTCTTCGTAAAACGAAGCGACGGCGGTTTCGATATCCGCTGGTTCACTCCCGAGCTGGAGATCGATCTGGCCGGGCACCCTACCCTGGCTACCGCCTGGGTCATTTTCAACGAGCTGGGGTATAACCGTGAAACGATCGAATTCCATTCCAAAAGCGGCTCGCTGTCCGTTACGAAAAAAGCGGACCTGCTGGAAATGAATTTTCCGGCACGCATGCCTGTTGCGTGCGAGGCGCCGGAAGACCTGCTGAAGGGATTTAGCATTCCGCCGGTAAAAGTGCTGAGATCACGCGATTATTTTTTGGTATACGACAGCCAGGAGGAAGTGGAACAGGCAGTGCCCGATTTTTCGCGGCTGGATAAAGTGGAAACACTCGGTGTGATCATCACGGCCAGGGGCAGTGATGCGGATTTTGTGTCCCGCTTTTTCGTACCGAATTCGGTGATCGGCGAAGACCCTGTTACCGGCTCGGCACATGCCACGCTGATCCCATACTGGGCGCAGGAACTCGGAAAACAGGAACTCACTGCCGTACAACTCTCAAAAAGAAAAGGCCATCTCTGGTGCGGCATGCATGGCGACAGGGTAACGATCGCCGGAAAAGCGGCATTGTACATGAAGGGGGCTTACCGCATCGGGTAAGACCGCATCAATATTATTATGCAGGGACATCAGTTACAGATCTATACAGACGGGGCGGCCAGAGGAAACCCCGGACCGGGCGGATACGGGATCGTATTATGCTGGGGCAACACCAGGAAAGAATTATCGGCCGGCTATCGTCTTACCACCAATAACAGGATGGAACTGATGGCGGTGATCGTGGCCCTGCAATCGCTCACCAAACAGCATATCCCCGTTACTGTGTATACCGATAGCCAGTATGTGGCGAATGCGATCGAAAAAAAATGGCTGAACAACTGGATCCGCACCGATTTCAAAGGCGGTAAGAAGAACAAGGATCTCTGGATGCAGTACCATGCCATCGCCAAAAATTTCAAAGTAAGGTTCGTATGGGTGAAAGGACATGCGGATAATCCCCTCAATAACCGCTGCGATGAACTTGCCACTGCAGCTGCCGACGGCCATGATCTGCTGGTAGATGAGTGGTACGAACGTGAAGCGGGATCATAAAAAGCTTCGGATTGAAAGTTGGGGCCGGGTTTCGCTAAGAGGAAAAAAGAGCGAAAGAGTCAAGGAGGCGTTTCGCAGATTTGTGTCCTCTCCTTGGCTCCTTTACTCCTATCCACTCTTGGCGAAACATATAAAAGCATCACTATGAGTAATGAGTTTTTATGCAGCTGGAGCGGGGGCAAAGACAGCTGCTTTGCGTTGATGAAAGCCGTACAGTCGGGCTCCACACCCAAAGTGCTGCTGAACGTGCTGAATGAGGAAGGGCGGATATCACGCAGTCATGGCATCCCTGCTGCCATCCTCGAAGCACAGGCGTCCAGTGCCGGCTTGCCGGTTCACCTGATCAGCAGCAGCTGGCAGGAATACGAGCGGCATTTTACGAACGCTTTGGCTGATCTGAAGGAAAGATTTTCATTGACACATGCGGTATTCGGAGATATCGACCTGCAGCCCCATCGCGACTGGGAAGAAAAGGTCTGTTCCAATGCCGGACTCAGTGCCCTGCTTCCTTTGTGGCAGCAGGACCGCAGACAACTGGTGATGGCGATGATCGGGAGTGGTATCGAAGCCATGATAGTGAGTTGTAATACGGTAATGGGTGAAAAATTCCTGGGCAGGCTGATCACCCCTGAACTTGTGCAGGAGCTGGAATCCCTTGGTGTGGATGCCTGCGGTGAGAATGGCGAATTCCATACCCTTGTACTGAACTGCCCGCTGTTCAGCAAGCCCATTCAGACCCGGATCGACCGCACCATCCAACACGAGAACTATTGGTTCTGCGAACTGCGCCTGACAGATAATTTACCCGATCCAGGATAAACGAAAAATATCTCGCAAATAAAAAGCGGCCTGAAGCCGCTTTATGTTTTCAATTTTTTTTCTCACGTCTGACGACTCACGTCTCACGCCAACTGCTTCTTCGCAAACCAATTCCTGGCAAAATAATAAGAACCGAACAGGATCACTGAGAATACAACCGTTGCAAGCAGGCTGTTCCTGTAGAAAGGCAATGCATCCTGGTAAGTCAGCAGCAGGCCGTTAAACGTTTGGGGGCGATTCAGGCCGAATCCCCTGTTGCTGCTCCACACCAGGAAATTGGATATGAGGAAATGCACGGTAGGCGCGGCCAGTACCGCTATGATCATATTGGCGACCTTTCCTTTTTTGATCATGAACCCGAAACAGGTGAGCCCTGCAAACAAAAGGTAGTTGATCCACTGCCCTTCATAAAAGCCGAAGATCGGGGTCAGCCCATAACTATACAGCACCTGGTACAACAGATCCGACAGGAACATGGACAGCAAAGGCAGGGCGAAAGCCCATTTTTTGTCGCGGACGAACAGTGAGCCGCTGAATATTCCCAGCGCCCATTGCGGTGCAAAGCCCCAGGGCCTGTTGGGCAGTATCCTGTATAATGCTGTGACCAGTACCATCAAAACAAGGGAGATAACCAGGGATCTGTTTATTTTCATTTGATTCAGTTTCAGCAGCAAAAATACGCGTTATAGAGATTGGGACGGTGTCAATTTTCCCCAGCCTGTGAACTGGCTATGGGCGGTACAAAAGCCTTGAACAGGGTGCTATGTCCCGAGGCCTGGATCGTGTATTCGCCGCCGGCTAACACTGCCACGGCTTCGCCTCTTTTCAGTACCATGCTGTTGTTGATGACCGCGCCGCCTTCCGTTACCACCAAGATCTCGAAGGATGCGGCCGTATTCGAATAGGCTGTACCGGACGTAAGCTCGATCCGCGCTATGCCGAAGTCCTTGACCGGGCATGGATACAATGTTTCTCCGGTTAGGCCGGGCACGCCCTGAAGGATACGCGGGGTTACGGGCTCGAAGGAGGTATGTTTGATCAGTTCAGGTACATCGATATGCTTCGGCGTGAGTCCGGCACGCAGCACATTATCGCTGTTCGCCATCAGTTCCACATCCTGCCCTTCAAGATAGGCATGCGGTACGCCGGCCCCCTGAAAAAGTGCTTCCCCCGGGTTCAGTTTCACAATATTGAACAGGTAGATGGAGAACACTGCCCGGTCTATTTCCTGCACCGGATTGCCGGACTGATAAAGTTTTGCCACCCACCAGCCGGGCATCTCTTTTGTCAGTAGGCCGTCGTTCCAGTTGCGGATCTCCCGCTTCACCAGGTCGCGCAGCAGGGCATTGATCTCCTGCTGTTCCATTTCCATCACCATCCCGTACAATGCTTTCAATCCTTCCCGTTTGTAATATGGCAGCAATACTTTGAATTCATAGATCGATGCCAGCGTTGCTTCTATTTCGGCTTTCTGTTTAAATCCATGTAAAAGCCAAAACTCGCTGAGGGCTACCAGCATCTCGGGTTTATGGTTCCGGTCTTTGTAGTTGCGGTGCGGGGCCGTGATGGGGATACCGGCTGCTTCTTCGCGTTCGAATCCTTTTTGCGCTTCCTCCCTGGAAGGATGCACCTGGATTGACAATATCTCCCGCACATCCTGTACTTTGAACAGGTAAGGAAGTCCCGAAAAAAGCTCTGCAACTCCTGCTGAGAGCAGCACTGTGGGCTCATCGCGGATCAATCCATCCAGTGCCACGGGCTGGCCGGCCACGATCAACTCAGACGGGGCCGATGGATGGGCGCCCATCCAGTATTCTGCAAAAGGGCGATGATCCGTATTGGCAATACCCAGGAATGATGGAAGGAAATCATAGCCTCCCCATGCATAATGCAGGATTTTTCCCTGGAGCTTGTACAATTTTTCACTCAATTCCATAAGTACTAATTACCCGTATAAACCTATAACGACTAAATCGCGAATATCTTGTATCCCTCGCTACTTTTAACGCAATGTGAATGGCTTTATATGAATGATAACAAAACCACCGGGCAGCGGGGTGAGGAACTGGCCGCGGACTGGCTGCTGGGCAAAGGGTATCAGATACTGGCCCGCAACTGGCGGTTCAGGCACTGGGAAGTGGATATTATTGCCGCCAAAGGCCGGTGCCTGCATTTTATCGAGGTAAAGACCCGGGCCTCGCTCCGGTACGGAAGACCCGAAGAAAGCATCACCCGCGATAAAATGACCTGTCTGAAAAATATCGCGGAAGAATATCAGTACCAGCACCCCGAATGGCAGTATGTTCAGTTCGACGTGATCGCCATCACCATTACCGACGATCATTTACGCGAACTGTTTGTGATAGAGGATGTGTATTTTTAATTAGTAATTAAGAATTAATAATAAATAATTGGGAAACATGGTACAGACTGCCGTTAACGCTTCTGATATCGGCAAATGCTGGAAGGTGATGCATGAGCTGAGGCCACATCTTGCGGAAGAAAATTTTGTAGCTACCGTTACGGAAATGATGCAGGAAGGTTACCAGCTCGCCTTCATTGAAGGGGATAATGGCTATGCGGTGTCGGCCATCGGTTTCAGGTACCAGCAGTTCCTGTTCAACGGCAAACATTTCTATATCGACGATCTTTCTACTTTACCGGAAGCAAGAGGAAAAGGGTATGGCGGCCGGCTGATCGATCATGTATGCGCCCTGGCCAGACAGCGCGGCTTTGATGTGGTTACGCTCGACTCGGGCCATCAGCGTTTTGCCGCACACCGGCTTTACCTTAACAAGGGGTTCGTGATCGCCTCCCACCATTTCTCCAAAAAACTGGCGGAAGATTTTTAAGCGCGGTTATTGTTTACTGATCTCTATCATCCGTTCCACCATATTAAAAGTAGCCGGACAGAATTCGATATTTTGTTTGTGCACATGCATGTACTCGGTCATCTTCCGTTTTTTGAGGTAAGGGAAACCGGCGCAGTCTGCGGGCCTCACTTCGTAGATACTGCATTTATTATCGCGCATATCAAGGAACTGGCAGGGTTGTTTTTTATTGATCAGGTCCTTGCCCTCATCGTCAAGCACCAGCCATTTATTTTTGAATGCGGCCGGCGTCATCCCGAGATGCGCGGAGATGCGTACGATATCGCTTCGCTTGAAGGTTGGCGTCATACTTTTACAGCAGTTGCCGCAACTCAGGCAATCCATTCCCTTCCACACTTCCGTGTCTACGCGTGCAGCGATGTTGTCCAGGCCGCGCGGCGGATTTTTTTCCAGTCTGGTAAGATAACGCTGCAGGATCTTGCCACGAAGCCGCACCTGGTGTTTGAATGAACGAAGCGAAAAAGGCATAGAATCTGATTGAGATCTGTTCGCCCGCAATATCGGTCAGGCCCCCATCAGTTCCAAAATTTAGTATACACATCGGCGCCAATCCAACCCCAAGTGCTAACTTGCTTCGAACGCAGAACGCCAAACGCCAGACTCCAAAACTCCAGACGCTCATGTGGGACGCTTACAAAAAAGGATACAAAGCCTGGCTGCAACTGGAAAGATCGCTTAGCGATAATTCGGTTAACGCCTACCTGCGCGATGTGGACAAACTGACCGAATACCTGCAGGCCAGCGGATCGATGAAGACACCCGATCAACTGGAGCTGCGCGACCTGCAGCAATTCGTAAAATGGATCGGGGAATTGGGTATGACCGCCAATTCGCAGGCGCGGATCATTTCGGGCATCCGGAGTTTTTATAAATATTGTCTGGCAGAGCAGATCAGCAAAACAGATCCCTCTACCCTGCTCGAAGCCCCTCGCAGCCGCCGCAAGCTGCCCGATACCCTGAGCTTCGAAGAGATCGAGAACATTATTGCGCAGATCGATCAGAGCACACCGGAGGGCGGGCGCAACAAAGCCATTCTCGAAACCATGTACAGCTGCGGCCTGCGTGTGAGTGAAGTGGTAAACCTTAAACTGTCCTGCCTGTATCTCGATGTAGGTTTTATCCGGGTAATCGGAAAAGGCGACAAAGAAAGACTGGTACCGATCGGAAGCGACGCGGTCAAATATATCCGCATCTACAAAGACGATATCCGCGTGCACCAACCGATCCAATATGGTTTCGAGGATATCCTGTTCCTGAATAACCGCGGCAAAAACCTGTCCAGGGTAATGATCTTTTATATCATTAAAGCCCTTGCCGCTAAAGCAGGCATCGCGAAGAATATTTCTCCCCACACTTTCCGTCATTCCTTCGCCACTCACCTGGTAGAAGGCGGCGCCGACCTCCGTGCAGTTCAGGAAATGCTTGGCCACGAAAGCATCACCACCACGGAGATCTACACCCACCTGGACAGAGATTTTTTACGCGACACGCTGCAGCGATTCCATCCGGCGTTCAGGAGTTAGTCTGGAGTTAGGAGTCTGGAGTCTGGAGTATTTTTTTGCGCAAAGATTCTCCAGGCACAAATCACTCCAAACTCCAGACTCCAGACTCCTAACTCCAGACTATTCCCTGTACGTCACTTCTCTCCCACTGATCTCCCCCGCTTTCCGCACCAGTTCAAGAAATTCTTTTCTATATCCCTCTCTGTCCTCCCCCACTGCATCGCGGGCAAGGACAGTTATGGAATTGAAACTCGCGTTGCCTTTGAATTCAGAATGACGCAGCAGCATGCCGAATGCCGCCACTGCTGCAGAGAACCGGAAATTATCAGATAGCTGCTCTATTTTCTTAACCTGGCCTTTTAACGGGAACACAAGGAGGCTGCTTTGTTCGCTATCCGGTTGTTTGTACCGCAGTTTTACCTGCAGTATTTCGGTGGCTAATTTCTCCTGGCTGGTTGTAATAAATGTTAATGGCATCTGGTACCGCAGGCTGTCCACTTCGCCGATCTCCGGCATGGGCGCGCCGGGGGGCACCAATTCGTACAGTGCAGTAACGGTATGGGCGCTTCCAAGATCGCCTGCATCTTTACGGTCGTTATTGAAATCTTCTTTGTTCAATAGCCTGTTCTCGTACCCAATCAACCGATAGGCCTTTACCCTGGCGGGATTGAACTCGACCTGCAACTTCACATCTTTTGCGATCGTGAACAGGGTACCTCCGAATTCGCTGATCAATACTTTTTTTGCTTCGCTCAGCTGATCAATATAGGCATGATTGCCATTGCCTTTATCCGCCAGCTTTTGCATCTTGGCATCCTGGTAATTTCCAGTACCGAAACCCAACACGGTAAGGAATACCCCGCTTTTCCTTTCTTCCTCTATCAGCCGTTCAAGCGCATCATCGCTTGACTGGCCCACATTAAAATCGCCATCCGTGCAAAGGATCACGCGGTTGTTTCCTTCCTTGATGAAATGTTCCCTGGCGGTTTTATAAGCAAGCTGTATGCCCTGACCGCCGGCTGTAGAACCACCTGCTTCCAGGTTGTCTATCGCCTCCTTGATCCTGGTTTTCTGATCTCCGCTGGTGGGCGGAAGTACAAGTCCTGC
Source organism: Chitinophagaceae bacterium (assembly GCA_019247775.1). Taxonomy (GTDB): domain Bacteria; phylum Bacteroidota; class Bacteroidia; order Chitinophagales; family Chitinophagaceae; genus Sediminibacterium. The sequence continues at coordinate 40,132 of JAFBAN010000018.1, forward strand.
GCTGCCCGCATAAACCACGAGGGATACCCGGTCTGATGGACGCAACTGGTCGACCAACAGCTTTAATGATTGCTGCACCAATGGTAATTTGTCGGCAGTCATCATGCTGCCGCTCACATCCACCAAAAATGTAAGATTAGACGGTGGCAGGTCAGCTACATCGATCTTACGTCCCTGCAGTCCGATCAGTACCAGCTGGTGTTGCGGATTCCAGGGGCAGGCCCCGAGTTCCATATGCGCGGCAAGCGGGCCTTTATTGACAGGCTGCGGATACTGGTAGCTGAAATAATTGATCATCTCTTCGATCCGGACAGCGCCATCCTGCGGCAGGATACCCTGTTTCAGCATCCTGCGCACGTTGCTGTATGAGGCAGCATCTACGTCTATCGAAAAAGTGGATAGCGGATGATCGGCAACTTTTGCGAATGCGTTTTCAGTGATGTGATCGTATCCTTCGCGGTCAAACATTTCTGCATCAGTCCGGATGCGCTGACCATCGGCAAAGCCTCCGATCCGCACACCGCCTACCCGGCCTACCGACATCTGCTGGATGCCGGCAGTCAGCGATTGGGGATTAACTTTACCATTGTCATATGTATAAACTCCGGTGACATCTTTTTTTCCCGGACTCCCATAACCGGTCACCACCACTTCAGATAGCGCTTTTTGCGATGATGCCAATTTTATCCGGTAAAAGTTGTCTCTGCCGACCTTGATCTCTTTTGTTTCGAACCCTAAAGCGCTAACCTGCAGCACAACATTTTTCTTAGGATCGATCGTCAACCGGAATTCACCATTTGCATGTGTGGTTGTACCTGCACGGGAGCCTTTTATAACTACGCTGGCGCCGGTTATGGGATACCCGTATTCATCAGATACCCTTCCGGAAATCGCACGTGTGGCCTGTCTGAAGCCTGTTGTCATTACCAACAGTAAAACGGCCGATAATACCTGTTTCATAATGATTGGTTTTGGAATGGATGCAGCCTGCGGACGGATTACACAGCATTGAATAAAAAATTTACCTTCATCGCCGATGGTGCCGGTGTTACATATGGGGGAATCGGGTCCGGATACGGATGAAGAACTGCTGAAGCGATACCAGCAGACCGGCGATCAGCATACCCTGGCTGTACTCTACCTGCGTTATACCGATCTGGTATACGGTACGGCGCTGAAATACCTGAAAGAACCCGAATCTGCAAAGGATACCGTTATGGTCATTTACCAGGAACTGGTGGAGAAATTACCCCGTCATAACATCGGCCATTTCCGCCCCTGGCTGCATACAGTTGTTAAAAATCATTGCCTGATGCGGCTGCGGAAAGAAAAGAAGACCATCACTGTGGAATTTCAGCCGAATTTTATGCAATCAGAGGATTTCACTCATCTCGATGAAGTGCTGGACCGGGAAAAAGAATTGCAGAAACTGGAGGGATGTATCAAGGCCCTGCAGGAGCAGCAGCAGACAACGATCCGCCTGTTCTACCTGGAAGGCAAATGTTATAACGAGATCATGGAACTGACGGGATTTGACTGGAACAAAGTGCGCAGCCTGGTGCAGAACGGCCGTCGTAACCTGAAAAACTGTATGGAAAAAAAGTGAACGGGAACAATCCACATATTAACTATTCAAGGGAAGATATCCGGCGATACCTGCAAGGCGGAATGTCGCCTGCCGAAATGCACGCGCTTGAAAAAGCCGCTCATGAAGATGCTTTTCTCGCCGATGCCATCGAAGGTTATCGCGAAGCAGACCCGCAGCATGCAGACCTCGATCTGGCTGAAGTACGCGCGGCCCTGCTGAACGAGAAAAAGGTTGACCCGGTAATACCTCCCGTATCTGCCAACCGTTGGTGGCGTGTAGCAGCAATACTGCTGGTCGTTATCAGCGCTTCGGTACTGGGTTGGTATGCGCTGCGGACAAAGCCAGCGGAAAATAATTTGTCGCGCACACCTGTTCCGAAAAAGGATTCAACTGTGCTGGCCTCTCAGCCGCATATGAGTACTACTGCACCGAGCCCGATGCCGGCGCCGAAAGACAAACGTGTTATCTCACCTGCAAGATCCAATTCCCGCACCAGCGCCGATATTGCAGACGTCAACGCCGAAACCGATGCCCGGCGCGATCGGCTGGCCACACATGACCAAGCTGCTCAACCAGCAAAGCCATCTCCCATCAATAGTCTGGTGCCCGGGAGCAACCAGGGCAGTATCACCGGCCTGGGAACACTAAGCAGTCTCAGCGTGAGCGGCAATATTGCTACCGGCAGCTTCAGCAACACATGGACTGCATCTAATCAGCCTGTAATTAGCAGATCAGACACCCTCACAAACCTGCAAGGATCTGTCAATGGCATCACGGCGATGGCTAAACAGACAAAGCCTGTAGATGCAAAAGTATTTTATGGTAGTACTGAACAAATCTCGCGCGGTGCAGCAGCCACACCCGGAGGAACCAGTCGTGTTGACCCGCGTCTCCGCCTGTATACGGGTGTGGTGCTCGATTCGAATCGTGTTCCCATTCCATCGGCTACCCTCAGTTTCGAAAACCTGAAAGCAGGAACAAATACCGATCAGAATGGGCGTTTTAGTTTTATAGCACCGGATTCTCTTCGCAATGTGACGGTAAATGCTGTCGGTTTCTCAAGCCGTGAAGTAGTGCTTGCTGCCAATACTCCCACACCCATCACGTTGCAGCCTTCACACCAGGCGCTCGAGGAAGTAGTGGTAACCGGTTACGGATCCAGGAAGAAGCCTCGCGGAGTCAGGGATGAGGAAAAAACAGATAGTATTGGACCGGCAGGGGGATGGAATGCCTTCCGTTCCTATCTCGCTTCAGGCCTCGGCATTATATCGAACGGAGAACGCCGGCTCGAAGCAGAACTCAGCTTTAACGGAAAAGGCAAGGTTACCGGCGCATCCATATTGCGGACCTGGAATAACAGCCTCGATCCGCAAATAATTACCCTGTTCAAAAACGGTCCGGTATGGCTGGGCGCTGGCGGCAAAGCTGCAAAAGGGAAGAAAAAAATCGCGCTGCTGCTCTGAGCAGTTCCCTACTGCGACTAAATACCGTAGGTTTGTTTTCTAAACATTGAACGCAATATGAAAAAATTGTTTGTGCTCGCGGCCGCTTTCTGCAGCGCCGCCACTTTCGGACAGGTACGCATGCCTGCACCCAGTCCTACCCAAACCATTACCCAGGCATTCGGGCTGGGCACCATCCAGCTTGTATACTCCCGTCCCAGCATTAAAGGCCGCAGCCTGTTCAAGGACAACAGCGACCTGGCCCCGCTGGGAAAATTATGGCGCACCGGCGCCAATGGCGCTACCCGGATCACTTTCAGCGATCGCGTGATGCTCGGCGGTAAACTGCTCGATACCGGTTCATATGCCATTTACACCAGGCCTGGCAAAGACTACTGGGATGTGATCCTGAACAAAGGCATCAATAACGGCGGCCTCGATGGCTATAAGGAAAGCGAAGACGTGGTAAGCGTAAAAGTGAAAGCCGATAAGATCAGCAATGAAGTAGAAACTTTTACCATGCAGTTCGATAAAGTGCTGCCCGAAAGCTGCGAACTTCAATTGCTATGGGGCAATACCCTGGTACGGGTTCCGATGAGCGTGAACGTTAAAGACCGGATCCGTGCACAGGTGGAAAAATCCCTGGCGGTTGAAAGTCCTGACCCCAACGTTTATGCAGCCGCTGCCACTTATTATTATGAGTGGGAGAAAGACCTCAACAAAGCACTGGTGAACATCAACAAAGCCACACAGGCCAATCCTAAAGCATATTGGTTGTTCATGACGCAGGCCAGGATACAGAAAGACCTGGGCGATAAAGTTGCCGCCAAAGCCAGCGCCGAAAAATCCATCGCCCTCGCTACTGAGGCGAAGAATGATGATTATGTTCGGCAGGGAAATGATCTTATAAGAAAATTGTAGTACCGGACGGAAAACAGGAGAATAAAAAATTCTCTGTGAACCTCCGTGCATTCTGTGACTCTGTGGTGAAATAAGACTGATGACTTTTGAGGTAACGGAGTCGCGGAGACTTTACCACAGAGGTACAAAATGCACAGAGGTTCACAGAGTCAAAAAATCGACAAAAAAAGCCTTCGAGATGAAGGCTTTTTTTATAGTAGGATCAGGAGAAATCTAGCTCGCTTCCGCCATGTCTGGGATTGATTCCACTTTATACGTTCCGGCGTCCAGCTTGGCCTTGGTTTCGCTGAAGGCTTTCAGGGTTTCTTCGATGTCTGCATCGGTATGGGCCGCGGTCGGGATCAGGCGGTAAATGATATGTCCTTTGGGGATTACCGGATACACCACGATAGAGCAGAAAATATGGTAGTTTTCGCGCAGGTCCATGACCATTGCTGTCGCTTCTTCCACCCCGCCCGTCATATAAACCGGCGTAACCATAGTATTGGTATTGCCGATATCGAATCCTCTTTCTTTCAAACCCTTCTGCAGTTTGAGTGCATTGTACCAGAGTTTTTCTTTGAGTTCAGGCTGGGTCCTCAGCAATTCAAGCCGCTTCAGGTTACCGATCACGATCGGCATCGGCAGGCTTTTGGCGAAGATCTGTGAACGGATATTGTACCGGATAAAATCGATGATCGCTTTATCTCCCGCCATGAATGCCCCGATAGAGGCCATCGACTTGGCGAATGTGGAGAAATACAGATCGATCCCGTCCTGGCAGTCCTGCTCCTCTCCGGCGCCGGCGCCTGTTTTGCCAAGGGTTCCGAATCCATGCGCGTCATCTACCAGCAAACGGAATTCATATTTTTCTTTCAGTGCAATGATCTCTTTCAGTTTACCCTGGTCGCCCGCCATTCCGAATACGCCTTCAGTGATCACCAGGATACCGCCGGTCTTCTGCTTCTCGATCAGCGCCGTGGCACGCTCCATCTGTTTGTCGAAATCTTCAAGGTCGTTGTGTTTGAAAACGTAACGGTGACCGGGATGCAGGCGCAGTCCATCAATAATGCATGCATGGCTTTCCGCATCGTAAACAATCACATCATGACGGCCGCAAACAGCATCGATGGCGCTCATGATGCCCTGGTAACCGAAGTTCATGAGGATCGAATCTTCCTTGGATACGAATTCGGCCAGTTCTTTTTCGAGTTGCTCATGGTAATTGCTGTTCCCGCTCATCATACGCGCGCCCATAGGCAGGGCCAGGCCGAATTTCTGAGCGGCTTCGGCATCCGTTTTCCTGATCTCGGGGTGATTGGCCAGACCGAGATAGTTGTTCAGGCTCCAAACCACCATTTCCTTGCCGCGGAATTTCATACGGCTGCTGATCTCGCCCTCCAGTTTGGGGAATGCGAAATAGCCATGCGCGCGTTCGCGGTGCTGTCCAATCGGTCCATAACTCCTGAGTAACTTCTCGAAAATGTCTGCCATATGATCAAATTGTGATTTATAGATGAAATTCGTCGGCAAAATTAATCTTTTAGGCCCTAAAGGGCAAGCCAAAATATTCCAACCCTTATCTTCATGGTCTGATTCTCAGTTTTTTACCGGAGAATCCAAATGCACTGAATATGAAGAAAAGACCCATCCTGGCCATTCCGGCCATCTTTGCCGCCATTTCCGGCCTATTCGCCCAGAAAATGAACAGTTTGCCTGTAAATAGCCCCGTTTCGAAGCCCAAACTGGTGGTCGGCATCGTGATCGACCAGATGCGCTGGGATTATCTCTACCGTTTCCTGCCCCTTTTCAAAGCATCCGGCGGGTTCAAAAGAATGATGGGTGAAGGATTTACCTGCGACAATACGCTGATCCCTTACACCCCCACCGTTACCGCCTGCGGTCATACCTGCGTATACACCGGCAGCGTGCCGGCCATCCATGGCATTACGGGCAATGCCTGGTGGGATAACCTGCAAATGCGGTCCATTTACTGCAGTGAGGATAAAACCGTGAACGGCGTGGGAAGCCAGACCCTGGAAGATGGACAGATGAGCCCGAAAAACATGCTCGTGACTACGGTCTGCGATGAACTGCGTATGGCCACCAATTTTCAAAGTAAGGTGATTGGCATTGCGATCAAGGACCGCGGCGCTATTTTACCAGCAGGGCATGCGGCCAATGCTGCGTACTGGTACGAAGCAAAGACCGGTAATTTTATCAGCAGCACCTGGTACATGAATGAGCTGCCGGGCTGGGTGAAACAATTCAATAACCGTAAAGTGGTCGACTCATTATACCGGCTTGGCTGGAAACTGAATTCAGCCGCTGCCGAATACGCAAGCTATGCCACCGAGGATCTGAAAGATTATGAAAGCCGTCCGCTGGGCCGCGATCTTACCGGTTTCCCGTACGACCTGACTGCTTTTGTGGGAAAGGATTATGGCAAGATACCCAGCACGCCCTGGGGCAATACGCTTACTGTTGAAATGGCCAAAGCGGCCATCGCCGCCGAGCGCCTGGGCAAGGGAACGGCCACCGATTTCCTCGCTGTGAGTTTTTCTTCGCCGGATTATATCGGTCATGCATTCGGGCCCAATTCGATGGAGCAGGTAGATGACTATATGCGTCTCGATGCCGAACTCGGGCGATTATTCGACTACCTCGATGCAACAGTCGGTAAAGGACAGTACACTGCTTTCCTTACCGCAGACCACGCCGTAATGCCTGTTCCCGGTTTTTTGAAAGAACATAAATTGCCCAATGGCCTGTATGACGATCCAGGTGTTCGGCGCGCGCTGAATGCAAAGCTCAAAGCGAAATTCGGACTGGATAATCTGATCGTAAGCACTTACAATTACCAGTTTACGCTGAACCACCCGCGGATCGATTCGGCCAAAGCGGATGAATGGAGCATCAGGCAGCTGATCCTCGATTCCCTGCGCAAAAATCCGGCGGTGGCGAACGCATTCAATACGGCGGATATGATGACCGTTCCGCTCAATAATACGATGAGGCAGATGTTGGCCAATGGCTTTTTCCCCTCGCGCAGCGGCGATATTCAATGCATATTAAAGCCTGGATATATCGAAGGCGGCGCCACAGGCACCACGCATGGCTCGCCGTATACCTATGATTCGCATATTCCGTTGTTATGGTATGGCTGGGGTATTAAGAAAGGGAAACTCAACCGCGAAACTTACATGACCGATATTGCGCCCACCGTTGCGGCCCTGCTCAATATCCAGATGCCGAGCGGCGCTGTGGGGAAAGTGATCGAGGAAGTGATGAAATAATGCTTTTTTCACTCATTATTAATGATCGTTCTGCCGGCCTCAACAAAAGAAGAACGAAGTAAAAAAGGAAAAAAGAAGCATTTGTCAGCGTAGGTACAATGACCAACCGTTTCTTTATCTTTTTTTACTTTGGTTTCTTCTATCTATCAATTTTTTTACACTGTCTGCAACGAATGCAGCCATATCGTCGAAACTGATCATCCGCATATCCCGTCCCCAACTCCCGTTGCGCAGGCTGTCGTTGTACGCCTTGTCAACCTGTTTGAAATATTGATCGCGCTTTTTTAGCCACTTCAATTGTTCTGCTTTCAATGCGCGTTGCTCAGCCGGCGTGAGCAAGCCGGAATACTGTGCGTATACCAGGTTAAGCAGACTGTCCATCTGCCGCAGATAATTATAAGTGCAGCGGGTCATATGCCTGCCACTGTCCAGGCAGCTCTGCTCGGTTGCACGCAGGCTATCTACCGTTTTGTGCGTTTGCGCAAAACCTGCACGCAGACCGCAACATAACGCGAACAGCAGAATGATCTTCATCTTTTGCATCTAACCGGATATTTTATTGCTCCATGGATCGGACTTACTTTGTCGTGGCGACGACAATGTACAAAAGCAGTGGCGAAATGCAAAGCGTTTGGATTCGATAGCGCTGATCCAGATTCCTGTTCCTTGCCCATTCGATCAACAGGTATATCAATGTTTGTTTCCCGTCAGCGCAAAAAAAATCCCAACACTGAATTGATGCGGCTGCGCGTATAATTTTCTTCCTTACCAAAATAGAAAGTGGAATTGAACTCCAAACAGCTGCGGAAAAATTACCACAAAAGAAGCTGCGTTTCTGTCCGATCTCTGGTAATACCCACTACACCAGGGAGAAAATGCCTGGCAGGATTCTAGTATCTTTACTCCACTTAAGCAAATACCTGCGTGTGAAAAATACTTT
>JAFBAN010000051.1 GCA_019247775.1 Chitinophagaceae bacterium
CTTGTCTTCCGGCGAATCGAGCGCCTATATTTTACCCGCCTTCAATGACATGCAAAAATTTCTGCCTCATGCCATTCGTTTCAGCTATGTGGGCATGTATCCCGTGATCAGAGATACGACTGCCGTTGAGGACTGGAAAGGAAATATTGCTTTTAATGGCGTAAGCATCCGCACCGATGGAACCCAAAGCGCCTGGTATCCTATTCTATACGATATCAAAAAAGACCTCACCTACGATAAGGTCACTTATGATATTGAAGTCAATTGCAGTGACTGCAAGGTGATCTATGTAAATGGGTCCGAACCGGTAGAAGGCACGCATGCTGTTGTAAAGAGCGCTCAGCCGAAAGATCTTACCATGTTTTCCGGGGATTTTACCGCCGCAGCTGTTAACGGCACCTGGTTTTTGAATTCGGGTATGACCGATGATCAACTCAGGTCTTTTGAAGAATCGATCCACAGGTTTAAAACGTATTATGAATCGCATCTCGGAATCCCTTACAGAGGCAATGCGGTGTATGTGCAAACAAGTCCTGTCTCAAAACACAATAGCTGGTTGTTTGCTACATACCCGACTATTGTCAACATTGGTTTTGAAGAGAATGCACTTAAAACATTTCTCGATAAAAAGAAGGGCGACGGGTTCAAGCCATATTTAGCCCATGAGTTGGCACATTATTATTTTGGCGCAGCCAGGAGGTTCAATTCTCCTCTGGGTGATATGATCTCAGAGGGCTTTGCGGAATTTCTTTCCCTGCGTATTACGCGGAACCTGATCAGCGATAGTTTGTTCAGGGCCAAACTTGCCGCGAAGTTCAGATCGATGAGCAATTTTAGTCCAATTCCATTTGCCCGTGTACGATCCCAATCCGATTACCTGGATCGTGAGCTATATGTGTATTATTATGCCCCGCTTATTTTTGTCGCTATCGAAAAAGAGATCGGGGAAGAACGCATGTGGGAGTGGACAAGGTCCGTTTTGCAAACACGCGCGGTTTTTACCGATTATCAATTCCTGGAGAAGGCATTGAACAATGTGCTGAAAGATGAGGCGATGTTTAACAGGATCCGGTCAAAATACTTTTCATCCGACAGCGTAATGGCCAACCTGGCATCAACGCTGAACCTTAGCTTACCAGGTGGTTCACCGTCGGCATCCGCCTCGCCCGAACAACCGGTGGATACCTATTATTTTTTCTTCTCCAATCCTGCAGTGGACGCAGGTTCGCCGGAAAACAGGATGGTGAGGCATACCCAGATCGGTAAAATTACCGGTACCCGCGCCGATGTGTCCAAATTGGCCGAATCCACATTTCCGCGCCTTACCCAGGCATGCGGAAATATGGGCGGATGTTCTACGAATTTCAATACGTATCCATCGCTGGAGCTTGCAAAAGCTGGATTACAAAGATGGCTGAAGCCTTATGTGGGCAATCCAGCGTTCGAAATAAAGCCGCTGGATTTTTAATTCTTTGCATTGTCTGCTCCGGAAATGGCTCCTGAATTCAATATAAAATGATTGAAATAAAAAAGCCCTCCGCTGTTCGCGGAAGGCTTTCCCTCCCCCTTCTGGACTTGATATGAAAGTTGAATGGTTATCAATCAAAGTGCTATATCGGAGGAAACGCGTTCAGCTTAGATCGCATTTGAGCGATATATCAAAATCGGAATTACTGGATCATTGCGATGGGATTTTGCGGGCTTACACCAAACATGGGCGAATTGACCTTGTTCCGCTGCCGCACCTCGACTATACTGAGTGAATATCGACTAATGTTTAAAAAAAAGCACCCCCTTGTATAGGAGGGCGCTTCGCCCGGTCCGGTTCCTCGGAAGTATTTGTAGGGATAACCTACTTGATCTTCAGAAGTCTATCACTGAGTCTGATAAATGCTAGCCGATTTGCATTGTCTTTACAGTATTTAAGCGCATTATGCGGAGCCAAATAGCTAACAGAATGGGTTTTCCTTCCTTTTGTAACAGTGATTGTTTGCCTTTCTAAATCTGAAATCATATAAAAATCTTCGAATGAACTTACCCTTTTGCCATCTATGATCGTATCTCTTACAATTCTACATCCACTTGATAGCACCTTTTCAGTTTTTAAAGCAAGCAGTTTGTCGAGGAAAGTGTCGCTTAAAATTGTCTGACAGGTACTACATACTTGTGATTGTGTTTCAGCTAACGGGTTTTGCATTTTGACCAATATATACCACCTTCCTTTTTTATTTAAAAAGGTAATGGCTGCTGTATCGCGTGAAGGTAATCCAGACAGGGTTATCGACTTTTCATAGTCCTGTTTTTTTGCATTTAGACGATTGTCTGTCTGTTGTGATAAGCAGGCCGTACTAAATAGAAAATAAAAGCAGATAAAGAATGTTGCGTTTTGTAAAGGCATTTAATTACATTTTGTTTTGGAAGCAGCACGTGGATCGCCTGCTTGTTCATAATATTGAATTGCCTGGTACATGGCCGCTTTAGGTGGGTCATTTTCAAGAAGAGTTTCCCAAGCATTAGTAATTGACGTACCATCCATGCCTACGGATAGTCCTCCCCAAGCGACGGCTTCATAATATTCATCTAACGTAATATTCGGATATATTGTTTGAATGTCAGTTAAATCTGACGGTAAAATTACTTGATAAGCTTTTAAAGCTTTCACGATTTTGTCAACCCAGAAAACCGTCATCTGGTTATGCTGTGCTTTAATGCAAAATCCGATCGCAGAGACCCAGCTTGTCCGGTTTTGATGTAGCCATGTTGTCCAGTTCAAATTGACCCATCCTGTCCGCTTTAAATTGATCCCCTTTTATTTTCTGCAGTGATTGTTGTTCGCGTTTAAAATTGAATGACCGCGGTCATTCAATCCGCTGTTCCTGGCATTAATGAAACAACTATAGTGCTGCAAGCCGTGATCTGTATGCATTGCAGCTGCGTATGATGCAGTGACCTTCCAGTGATCAGGGTGATGTATATTTAAGAGACTAGCAGTAAGGGATGCTATGCAGCAACAGAGAGTGATGAACAGTAAGGATGAGAGAAAGTTACGCCAGGAAAAAGGTGGGTCAGTTTGCGACGGAATGAATGGGTCAGTTTAATTGGATTTTGCAAACTAGCCGGTAAATCCAGTAAACTTTAAGCCGGTGCAACCCGCTCCTATAATCTCATTTTTTAAATCATGCGAAACATAATATGCAATTCCTCGGGGTACGCGCCTAAGTTGAATAAAGTCTTGACTAACACCCTCGTGAAATTTAAACTTTAGTATAGACAATGTCTCGGGAATAACCAACTGGCTACCATATTGCTCGAATTCAATAGCATTGGAACAATGCAGCGGTCGAATTTTAGCGTTGCCTATACCCACCACCCAAATCTCTGCATTTGGGAAATCTATCGTCTCCATATCAAAAACGATTGGGTTTAGCATCCAATAGCCATACTGCGAACTAAAGCAATGAACAGTCATTGGTAAAAACTGACAGCGATTGGGATCAACGTGTCTCTCAAGAATTGACTTTAGCTTTGAACTCATCGTTAAGCGCCAGGTAGCTGTTGAGCTTATCAAATCAGTCAATTTGGCATCAGGGTGCAAAACCGGCTGAGGTAAAACAATATCATTCGGTAATGGTTTCCCAATATCATGCTTTCCTAAATATTGAGGATCGTTAACGTTGATGATATGACGAGCCGTATGAGACTGGGGGTACGTTGATCCAATTTCAGCCTCATCGGCTGAAAATTCTATTAGGTAGTATTTCATATTACAGTGGTCCTATGTTATTCAAATTAACACCAGGATTATTTGCAATCCAAGTATTTATTTTATCTATCAGCGTTTCGATCTCCTGTCGCGCAATCGCTGGTGTTAAGCTTGTTCCATATTTTGCGTATATAGCATCCAATGCAGTATGTACCCGCGTATTATATATGTCGTGTACCATTCCCTCAACATGAACAGCAGACGGTAGTGCTATGCCATTGAGTGCCTGATTCATGTGAAATGCTGAAGTGCCCGGTGCTTTAGCAGCCGCTTGTACAACATCATGTTCAACAAATTCCCATGGAATAAGATGATGTGCTTGCCGTGCGTCTCCAGCAGCTAGGCCAAGCACCCGACGTAATTGGTAGGTTCGAGAACCAAATGCGACTTTACCATTTGTCTTAAGCTGCCACTTAAGCGTCGTCTTTCCAAGTGGCGTCATGATAGAGTACTTTGCGAACTTCGCAGGAGTTGTCGCCCAACCATATAGGGGAATGGCTGAAGCATAACTTAAGGCGGCCATTGTATAATCTCCGTTTACGCTATAGATTATACCGTTTGCTAAGTCCGCTACCTCACCCAAAAATGGAAACATTCCTATGATATCAAGGCCAAATTGGACGACTTCTCTATTGGCCTCTACGAATATGTGAAATGCATTCCAGTCTGGATGGTCAATCTTCAACATCGCACAGTTGAACAGGACAGCCTGCACATATTGTGGGAGGGCGATATCACTGCCGATAGTCATTCCAGTGCCACTATTGTTTACTATTGTGGTAATAGTTTGGTCGCTTACAGTAGTACCTTCAAAATGGCCGGCAATAGCCATGTCAAGTGCAATTTTAGTTGCCGCTGAATAGTCTGTGGTTGGCCCTTCTAAGAAATTAGAATTGTCCCACCACATTGGAGTTTCATTTCGGTGTGTACCAGCGTACTCATCAGCGAATAGCAAGTAACTAGAACTCGTCATCATCGCAGTGATGTGTTTAGTCGCAAGTTCGGCTTTCAACAATGGGTCTGCAGGTGAGTTCGTCAAATAGTCACGCACACGCAACGCTTGTTCTGGATGATTCACCAGCCATTGCTTTGCCGCGAATGAGAGGCTAAGCTCCGTTGTAACATTGCGGGCAAGGGTTTCTTCCGCAGTCCATCCCAAGCGTCCGCAAGGTGAATTTATCTCGCATGGGTCATCCGCACTATCGCCGTTCCCTGGAATTCCATCATCGCCTCCACCGCCGCTTGGTGGCGGAGGATTTTCAACGGTGCCTCCACCACTGCCGCCTTCAGGAATAAATATCACTTTCGTAAAACAATCGGTGAATGTAGCTGGGCCACATTGTCCGTTGTAACATGAACCGTTCTTTATATAATCGCATACATTCATATCGCCGGCGCACGGCTGCCCAGTTGTCAAATAGGGACAAAAACAACCGACATCATAAGTCAAGCAGAGTTCAACTGTTGAATATGAATTTGTGGCTACAGCACCGTGCAGGTCAAGTTTGACCTGTTGTGGGGAAGCGCCTTTGCATGCTGTTTTAAATAATTTGTTATCATTAATCACAAAAGATGTATAGCCAAACGTATTATAGTCAAGGATCATCGAAACGGCGGCTATTTTTTCAGCAGTAATGCTAGTCCCATTAGTTGCACCATAATTGTAAGTATCATAATCACGACCGCTAAAAAGCCGCCAGGACTGTACGGTACCGCTAACTTTGGCCCAAATAAACGAATACACATAGTTAGCTCCGTCAGGCACGAGCGGTATGTACACTATTGTATCTGCGGTTGAGGGATTTGCTGAAGCATTTGACGACCTTCCGTCCGTTTTTACACTGCTCGAAGAAGCTGAAGATGTATATTGGATGTAGGCTTTGTTCCACACTGGAACGCCATCGAATTTAACCAGCTTGTTTACAAAGTGTTTTAATTGATTCTCGGACTGAATTTTGTTGGCAATGCGAATCACAGCTTCATTGGTTCCCTCCCCAATGGTAAAAAACCGCTTCTCATTACTCTCAGTTGATTGCGGTTCGGATTGATTTTTACCTAAATCCTTTTTACTACAAGAGGATAGCACCATACACCAGAGGGCTAACAAGTAGAACCCAATTTGAAATTTTAGTTTCATCTAGGTTGTTTTTGGGTTAATTGATATAGGACTGTGCTTTTAAGCACTAAACATAGACATTGCGAGCTCTTTCCAAAACCGTGAAAACACCCTTTTTATTCCGCTGTGCTGCGCTTTTGTTGGTACAAGTGTTAATCATCTCCATACTGCCGTTGATTGCATCACCATTGCCGGGTACAATAGTTGCAACATTGCTTTTTGATCAAAATATAAATCGGGCTGGAGCGTCAAAAAAGGGGGAGTATTGACGCTAGGGGGATATTGTAAATTTACTATTTGCTTTTTTTGAGCCAAATAATTTTCATGAAAACTTGAAGTGTACTTTTTGGATCGGGCAAGATGGGTTTTAACGGGATATTATTGCTAGCCGGATTAATTAATCATGCAATCATATTTGCTGCATCCTCCTAAAATGAGCACTGCATCCTCTTATGCATCCTTGGTGTGGTTAGGAATGGCCACACAGCTCCCTGAAAAAAAAAGCCCCGCATCACTGCGAGGCTTTTGGCTCCCCCTTCTGGACTTGAACCAGAGACCCTCTGATTAACAGTCAGATGCTCTAACCAACTGAGCTAAGGAGGAGTGTTGCCGAAGCGGCTTATATTCCGCTAAGGGGTGGCAAAAATAGGGGTAAAAATGGTTCCGGGCAAAATCTGGAGGGCTAAAATCCAAAAGAAAACCAGCCCGGTTTTTCCTCCCAGCCCACCCAGATACCGTCTTCCCGGCGCTCGGCCCGGTACACTTTCAGAAAATAGCCTTCGCCGCTGGTATTGCGGCCATTCTGCATATCGAAACGGTAGCGGTGCAACGGACAAACCACCTGGCCCGCAGCACTGATATAGCCATCGGCGAGTATGCCGCTGGCATGCGGACATTTCCAGGCAAAGGCAAAAAGCTGATCCTGGTGCCTGGCCAATGTTAGTTTCCTGTCGCCGGCCTGCACCAGGCACATATTATTTTCCTGCCACCCGAGTTCGGCCTCGGTTTCGGCTATTTTATGCCATTTCCAGTTTGTACCAGCCATAGGCCAAAACTAAAGGCAGAAGGGGAAAGAAAAAATTCAGTCTGGAGTCAGGGGTCCGGAGTCTGGAGTGTGGAGTCTGGAGTCTGGAGTAGTGTTTGGGGGTTCGCTCCTATGCCCTTACTCCAGACTCCTAACTCCTAACTCCAGACTCTGCCGTATCTTCCGCATCACCAAAGCATACAAAACCTGGTGCAGCACTGCTTTGGAAAAAGGGTATGGTATGGGACTGGCCGCTTGCATATATGCCTAAGTTACAAAAAAGCAGGAATTACTGCTTGCTTTGCCGGGCATCCGTACAAATACGCTGCCGGGTAAATCTGCGGAAACGATCGTAATAGCCTGCCATTCATTCACGGTTCATAGGATCGTAGCTGATCCCGGTTCAAAATACCGTGTTTTCACGCTTGATTACCACGTTATAGCCAGCTACCTTGAAATAAAAAACATGCTTCTTCAGTAGAAATACGGATTGCGGATTCGTCGGTGTTTTCTAACATTTGACAGCAGACGGCAATTACGTGCCGAAGATGTTCCCCCCAAGGCATTCATCACACGTAAATTTTGCATATGGAAAAAGCATCCATCAGAGTGCTTATTGCGGATGATCATGGGGTTTTCCGTACGGGACTGAAAGTACTTTTATCCCAGTTTAAAAATGTTCATGTAGTGGGAGAAGCGGGCAATGGCCAGGAACTGGTGCGCCGTTCGGCGGAGCTCTCACCGGATGTGATCCTGACAGATATCGCCATGCCGGTGATGGACGGCATCGCAGCCACCCGCGAGCTGGTCCGTCGAAAATTCCCGAGTCGTGTTATTGTTCTCTCTGCGCATGGCCGCGAAGAGCCGCTGCTGCAGATGCTCGAAGCAGGCGCACTCGGATACCTGCTTAAAAGCGCGGACAGCGTCGAGATCTCCGAAGCCATCTCCACCGTGTATCACCAGAAACCTTATTTCTGCCGCGAGATCACCGAGCGGCTCACCGAGATCGTTTCCCGCAATTACCAGTCGCCGGTAAGAGCGCCGGTCAGTTTTACCGATCGCGAAAAAGAGATCATCAGGCTCATTTGCCACGAAGCCACCAGCAAAGAGATCGCGCATGCACTTCATCTCAGCAAACGGACGGTTGAAGGACACCGCACCCGCATCATGGATAAAGTAGGCGCCAAAAGTATTGCCGGTGTGATCCTCTATGCCGTGGAGAAGGGGCTGAATTAAAAAAGCGGCTATGGAACATAGCCGCCTGTCAGGGTATCAGTGTATCCATTCTCAATGAAAATCGATCACGCCGCAATTCTGAAGGTTCAGCAGCATTTTGGCGTACAGTGCGGCATTTGAATTGTTCGAGATGATGATCTTACCGCCGGGCTGATTGGCCGCCTTAAGATCTGCCTCGGTTATTCCGGCGGTGAGCACTGCCAGGCTAAGTGTGGTTACGCCTGCATAGGTGGCCCCCTCGCCGATCACTATGCTGTCTTTTTTTGCTTTTACCTCCAGCGCATCAGCAGATTCGAATACGATAGGAGTGGTTACTCCGCCTGCCGTATAGCTTCCTTCCAGCCGCAGCGAAGGATGGTTGTTCTTTCCAAGCAACTCAGACCGGAACTCAAGCTGGCGGTACGTGCCTTTCGGTACATTGAGCGTGGAAATGGTAACCGGCGCAAACAGGTTCACAAAAGTGTCGGCGCTCGACTTGAACTCGATCTGCGTGTTATCCGATTTAGTTGCTTCGATCTTTACTTCGGTCACATTGGCTGTGCCGATGGTCCAGACAATACCGGCGCCCTGTACCGGTGATACGAGCGCTTTTAACTGGAATGCGATACCGGCATTGGCCGTACTGTCGTTCTTAACGCAGCTTGCAAAAAATACGATCGCCGCGAGAAATGCTAATGATGTTTTCAGTTTCATAAGGTATAAATAAGGTGATATGGGGGTAAGATACGTGGCGGAATGAATGCGCTGCTTGGGAAAGTCTGGAGTTTGGAGTTAGGAGTCTGGAGTAGGGTTTGGGGTTTGGGGTTTGGGGTTTGGGGTTTGGGGTTTGGGTTTAGTTTGGGGGGGGTAACAAGATACTCAACCCCACCTTTACTCCAGACTCCAAACTCCAGACTCCAGACTCTACTTCATCCTCACCACCTCAAAATCAGTCGCTTTCAGCTGTCCGAGGTTGTGGAGATCGTCGTTGTTCCAGCGCTCGTCGGGGGCGCCGGTGATATAGAGGTCGGAGCCGATGTCTGCCAGGATCAGCCCGTATTTTTTCAGGGCGGTGAGTATGATCTTATTGGTGGCGGAAAAACCGGAAATATCGAAACCCGCTTTCAGGCGCATGCGCATACCCATGGGCGTGGGCGCTGCCGTGTTGCTGTTTGTGCCGTTCACTTTATGCCTGGCCGGATCGATATAGGCCTTGCTTACCTTGGAAGAGCGCAACGTGAACCGGATAGGATGATCGATCTCGCCTTTCACGATCTCTTCATAACGTACCAGTCCGGGAAAAATGGGCAGTCCTGCTGCATCTGCCGAAGTCCAGCCATCGGGCCGCAACGCATTGGAGGTAAGATCGAACATGGCTGCGCAGGATGCTTCCCAGTGATCGCCCACCTGTTTTGCATTGTATAACTCGTACAGTTTTTTGTTATCAATATCTACCGTTAACACATGACTGTCGCCATCACCATTGCCTTCCACGGCTGCATTAAGCGGGATGGGGAAGGGGCCGGGGTCGCTTTCATCACCATAATTCCCGTCATAACTGTTTGCCCTGAATACCACCGCTACTTTGGCCTGGCTGCCGCATACAACATTATATGGGATGCCGATGGGCGCATTATTCCAAGTGCCGCTGCCGAAATCGGCTTTCAGCGAAGGCGCGCCGGCAGCTATCAGGTTGATGATAGCATCCGAACGGGTGTCTACTGACGCACCTGCGATGGGTGTGTTCCAAGGATTATCGGCCGGGAAAATAGCCATAGTTTCAACCGCAGCTTTAGTGGCGGAACAGCTGCTGCCCGCAGGAGCGGAGCTGCCGCCCCCGGGCGTAACGGGAAGATCCGGCGAACTATATTTTTTGGTGCAGGAAAACAGGGCCGACATAAAAACAAAACAGGCCAGCCGGTAGAAGCGTGTCATGGATAATGGATTTGAAATAAGATGCAGGATGCTTCGGCGGCGTTGCTTAGGATAAACAAACTTCTGTCAGGCCAGTAGTTTACCTGCGGTTTCCTGGATCATTTTTTCGATCCTTCCTTTGAAGAGGGAAACTGCAAAAGGCACATCGCCCCGCAGCTGAATGGTGTTGGGTAATACTGTGAGCGAGCCGGAAAGATCGAAGCCTTTGGCGGTGAAACTGAAATGGCCTGTGTTGCCTTCCCAGGTTTCCTGCAGGTTATTGATCTGGTCGCCATAGTTCTTTTTGGCTTCGGACAGGAGCTTCTTAATGCGCTCCAGCGCCTGTTCCTGAGAGAGGTTATGCGGGATATCAAAATTCATTTTGGCCATACCTCTGCAGGTTCAATAATCATGCCGCCGCAACAAATTGTAATTTTGTCATTGACTATGAAGAGTTTTGCCGACAGGGTCATTCAGTTCAACCGGTCTTTGCATTTTGAGGGCGCCCTGCCCGAGGGCATCCGGATCATGAACCCGTTCAGGGAAGACCCTGCTGCAATGGCTATTGCCACCGCGTTCTATAAAAAATATTACGATGACCGGCAACAGCGGCATATTATCCTCGGCATCAATCCCGGCCGCTTCGGCGGGGGAATAACCGGGGTGCCGTTTACAGATCCGAAAAGGCTGGTGGAGAAATGCGGTATTCCGTTCCCCGGTCCTATGGCCCATGAGCCTTCCTCTGTTTTTATCTACGAAATGATAGACGCTTTTGGCGGTCCCGAAGCGTTCTATGGGAAGATCTATATCAATTCGGTGTGCCCACTGGGCTTCACGTCAAAAAACCGGAATGGTAAAGAAGTGAATTATAATTATTACGACAGTCCGGAGCTGACCGCGGCAGTTTACGGGTTCATGAACGACAGCATCCGGAAGCAGTTGTCATTCGGGGTCCACCGCGATACCGCATTCTGTTTTGGTACGGGAAAGAACGAAAAGTTTTTACAGGCGCTGAACGCTGAGAAAAATTATTTCGGGAAGATCATTGCGCTGGAGCATCCGCGCTTCATCATGCAGTACAAGTCAAAACAGAAAGCGTTCTATATCGATAAATACCTCAAGGCTTTCGGGGGATAGTTTTAAGATTTGGTTTCCTGGACCGGCTCTGCGTAATCTCTGCTCCTCCTGTTCTCTGCGGTAAAATTTTTACCGCAGAGAACAGGAGTTACATGAGTTTGCGCGGAGGGTTGGAATCGAATCTAAATTCTCAAATCCTCTTACTGTTTGTCGTACACCATCTTCGTAGAGAACTCGCCCTGCGGAGTTGATGCAGTGTTGGCAACGGTAAGGGTTTTTCCGTCGGCCGATACGGTCCAGGTTTCGGTTCCTTTCAGCTCGAAAGTACGGTCGCCCTGGCCGAACACCATGGAATAGTTAACGGTAAGCGACTGCTGGTCTGCTGCCCACTTAACGGTCGATTTTCTTTTAGCGGCTCCAAAAAGGGTGTTCTCCACTTCTTTCCCGTCGAATGTCAGGTTCTCATCATAGTTTGAGGCTTCGCCCTGGAAACTCATCACAGTGCGGGTGATCAGGATCGCGTCTGCTTTCTGTGCCACCACTATTTTGCTGGGAGCGCCACGGGAGCCGAACTGGCCAAGTTCACTCTTTCCTTCATTGAGGGCCCAGGTGCCTGAGAAGTCGGCAGGCGCGGTGCGGAAGCCGAGGAACGCAAGTGACATCAGCAGCACGGCAACCAGGTTGGATCTGTGTTTAAGCATAGTTTGGTTTTTTACTAAAGCTAAACAAATTATAGGGTTTTAAATAGCGGATTTTGGGGCGCGGGGATGATCTATATTTTTACCGCGGAGGCACAAAGACGCAGAGACAGATCAACTATCCTGGGCAGCAGTTCGGACCTGTTTAGGTAACTTCGTAGCAAACAGCGTTATGGATCTGCAACTCAGCAACAAATTGTTCATCGTATGCGGCGCCAGTTCGGGTTTCGGCCGGGCGATCGCAGAAGCCCTGATCAAAGAAGGCGCAACGGTTATTGCCGTGGCACGCGGCGCAGACAAATTGAAGTCGCTCCAGGCAACTGCCGCCGACAGGGTGGAGATCGTGGCGGGTGATATTACCGATAGCGCGGTTATAGCACAGCTCGCGTCGGTATTGGGCGAACGACCCCTGCACGGACTGGTAGTAAATGCCGGCGGTCCCCCGGCCAAGACGGTGCTGGAAACAACGCTTGCCGACTGGGACAATGCTTACAAAAGCATACTGCGCTGGAAAGTGGAGATCACCCAGGCGCTGGTGCCGCGGATGATGGCGCAGGGCTATGGACGGATCCTGTACGTGGAAAGCGCTTCGGTTAAACAGCCGATGGAAAACCTGGTGCTGAGCAATTCGCTACGTGTTGCCGTGGTGGGTATGGTCAAGACATTGTCGCAGGAGATAGCTAAAAGCGGGGTAACACTCAATATTCTCGGACCGGGTTCTCATAACACCCCGGCGATAGATCGCATCTACCATAAAAAATCCGAGCAGACAGGTCTGCCTTTCGAAAAGGTAAAACAGGAAGCTATCAAACAGATCCCCGTTGGTGCATTGGGTGAAGCGGATGAGTTTGCCAGTCTCGCGCTCTGGCTGCTGAGTCCATTAAGCCGCTATATCACAGGCCAGACCATCACGGTGGATGGCGGCGCCGTTAAAAGCATGCTATAAGTCAGGAGTTTTCCGTTACCCGCACTGCTATCAGTTTCAGGGTAAGCTGGAATTTGGTGTTGAGGGAAACTGTGTAATCGCCTGCCTGCAGTATCGGTTTTATATTCGGGTCCTCCAGCATAGCCGTAGCCAGTTCAGGAGCCAGCGGCGTTCCGCTGATCACATTGCCCACCTTGCCATTGATGAATTCAATGGTAAACCGATAGCCCGCTTTCCTGGCGCTGCCGGCGCGCTCAAAATCGATCCGGTTCAGATCCAGCACCTGGTCGCCCTGAGAGGCGCGTTTCAGTAATATTTTGATTACCGGAAGATATTTATTCCAGATCTGTGTATGCATTCAGGATCGGGTTTGAATTTAAGATTTGCGGGGAAGGTCTTACAAAGTTCGGTATTTATGGGCAATAAATGAAGTCGGGTGATTCGGTAGGGAAAACGCAACAAAATCATGCCATCCCGGTGGGGCATTTTTTCATCCGGGTTCCGTGCATGCCCTCCGTGCTGCCTTCGTCGCTCGGGCCGCTGGGTCTCGTACCTGCTACCGGGCTGCTTTTCTTCCTGAAAAAATGTGCTTCGCATCATTTTTTTTGCCGTGGCATTCGCCCGGCATTGGAAGAAAAGAGGCCCGTCCGCAGGTACTGTTTAGATGTACGGAGGCAAGGAATGCAGCCAAATGCTTTTTCGCTTAGCCCTCTGCATTTAGCCTTCTGCTTTCCGCATTTTTTCTATACAGGCCTTGTGGAGCGGCCTCTTTGTCTGCGGTGGCGAGCGAAGCGATGCCAATCGAAACCAGGCGAAGCTGGTTTCGATAGCAGAGAAAGTAGCCGCGGAACAAGGACGCGGCCCAGCGGCCGTGGAGCGCAGATGCCGAGCATAGGGAAGCCACTGTTTGCTTACCGCTTGCGGAAAAGTTTAAGAAAAGGAGACTTGCTTTTTGCTTCAACAGGCTGGAGCGCCTCGAGCTCCTTGCGAAAATCATATTGCAGGTCTTCGTGGAGCGTGGCGATGGCGGCATCGATCTTTTTGAGCTGCTGGAGGTAGAGATTCATCAGCACCGTGGATTTTTCCAGGTCGATCCCGGCCGATCTGAGCCGGCTGCAGAAATACAGCAGCAGCGCAGCCTCCGCCTGCCTGGAGCCGGTATAGCGAATGTATTTGTTGGTGATGCGCAGCGTCTTGCGCAGGCTTTTTTTCTGGAGATAAGCGCCGCTTTTGGGTAGGGTATCGAATCCCTCATCTATGATCAGCTTAACACTTGTAATGTATCCTTCTTCATTATGCGCTTCGAACAGCAGGTAGGTAAGCAGTTCCTTGTTCTCTTTTTTGAAGCGGGCCAGGCGGAGACACAGTTCCAGCAGGCGGGCATGCGATGATTCCTGCAACTCCTGCTTTAGTTCATGGACGGTGGCTGTTTTCATACCGCAAGCTACGATGCGGATCAACTTGCAGCAAATGCGGAAAAACCGGCAAACTGTTTTATATTCATTATCAAATAAATTGCCTGTCATGCATACCAGCAGAAGATCCTTTCTCCAGAAAACCGCGCTGCTTGCAGCCGGAAGTACCTTGCTCTCCCGCCAGTTATTCGCCGCTCCCGCCAGTGCACATATCACCGGCATCCAGCTGTATTCGGTGCGCGACGATATGAAAACAGACCCGGTGGGCACCCTCAATGCGCTTGCCGCCATGGGCTATGTCTATGTGGAACACGCCAACTATGTGAACCGGAAATTCTATGGCTTCAGCCCATCCGAGTTCAGGAAAGTGCTGGACAGCCACGGCCTTAAAATGCGCAGCGGACATACCGTAATGGGAAGAGAGCATTGGGACGCCGGAAAAAAAGATTTCAGCGATTCCTGGAAATATACTGTAGAGGATGCGGCCGTAGTGGGCCAGGAACTGGTGATCAGCCCCTGGCTCGACGAGAGCCTGCGCAAAACCTATGACGACATGCTGCGCTATATGGAGGTCTTCAACAAAAGCGGAGAGTTGTGTAAGAAGTCAGGAATGCGTTTCGGCTATCACAACCACAATTTTGAATTCAACCAGTCGCTGAACGGCAAGAAAGTGTACGATATCATTCTCGAGAACACAGATCCCTCACTTGTGGCCCAGCAGCTGGATATGGGCAATCTCTATGGCACCGGCGCAGATGCGCTGGCCATTGTAAAGCAACACCCCGGCCGCTTCGTATCCATGCATGTGAAAGACGAGATCAAAGCCACCAAACCGGGTACGGGCGAAGGCTATGAAAGCACCGTGCTGGGTACCGGCGTAGCCAATACCAAAGCGATCACCGATCAGGGCCGTAAAACCGGCGGGACCACACATTTTATCATCGAACAGGAATCTTATCAGGGCAAAGCACCGCTCGAGTGCGCAAAAGAAGACCTGGCGGTGATGAAAAAATGGGGTTATTGATCTTCCTTCGCCGTAAAACTTTGTGCGGACTCATTGCCCGCGCGCGAATTGCAGGGCCCTGAGCTCTGCCCATGTGTATTCGCTCCCGGGCAACATGAACCCGCAATGGCCGCCATGCCGCGGTATTTCCAGGAAAAGGTTCGCATTGTTCATTGCTTCGTTGAACGGATAGCATTCTTTGCCCAGGAAAGGATCGTTCTGCGCCTGCACGATAAGCGCCGGAATGCGGATCTGCCCGAGTAAGGGCTTCACACTGGCTTTCTCATAAAAATCGAAAGCATCCTTAAAGCCATGCAAAGGCGCGGTATACCTGTTATCGAATTCTACAAAATGCCTGATATCTGCATAATTCGCAGCACTGATTAGCCCGGGGAATGACTTCTCTTTGCCGCGGATCTTCTTTCCCAGCTTGCGGAGGAACCTGCGCTGGTAGATGCTGTTCTCCGGTAACGCCAGCGCTTCCACACTTGACAGCAGGCTGCATGGAACCGAAAAACCGATCAGTTTTTTCACCTGGCGCGGAAGATTATCCGGGTCTTCCCCGGCCAGGCGCAGGGTAAGACTTCCGCCCATACTGAAGCCCGCCAGGATCAACTCTTCATAACCGTGTTGTTGCAATGCATGATCGATCACCAGCCGCAGATCGCCGGCATCGCCATGATGATAAAAACGCAGCAGTCGGTTCAGTTCGCCGCTGCAGCTCCGGCAATTCCAGCCCAGCACGTCATACCCATTCTCTGAAAACAGTTTAGCCATCCCTTTTACATAATGGCGGCCGGAATCTCCTTCGAGCCCATGGGTGATGACCAGCAGTTTTTTTCTTGCAGCACTGGCGAATTTCCAGTCGAGGTCAACAAAATCCCCGTCTGGCAACTCCAGCCGCTCGCGGCGCTTGTAATGGAAGTTCACCCTTCGGAAAATGCTCGGCCAGATGGTCTGCATATGCCCATTGAACTGCCAGCGGGATGCACGGTAAGAGGGTTCCGGGAGTATGGGCATAGATTTTTAGGTTGCCGGTAAGCGGTGCAAATTAATCCGCCGGAATGAATAAGCAAGCCAATTCGTCAATGCGCTAATTTTTCTACCTTCAGCCCATGCAGCAAAACAAGTACCTCAAATATTTCAATGTGCTGCCGCTGTTCAATACAAAACGAACACGCGACATATTCCAGATAAATCCCACCATAGCGCCGATCCGGGAGGAAGCTGCGGAGATCCATGTGAAGGTGTTCGACTATAACCCGCAACAACTGGAAGAACGGAATTTCGATTCGGTTACCGAAACGTTTGCCTACCGCGACAATGCCAACATTACCTGGATCAATATCGACGGTATCAGGAAAGCCGATGTGGAAGCCATCTGCAATCATTTTGGCGTGCATTACCTGATCATCGAGGATATCATGAGTGTGGGCCAGCGGCCTAAGATGGATGAGATGGAACCGGTGCTTTTCTGTTTGCTGAATATGCTGTTCTTTAACGCCCGCACCGGTTCGGTGGAGACGGAACAGATCAGTATTGTACTGGGCCGGAATTTCGTACTTAGTTTCCAGGAAGACGCCAACCGGGATGTATTCGATCCCATCCGCGAAAAACTGCGCAGCCAGGGTAGCCGTATCCGCCAGGCCGGCGCCGATTATTTATGTTATGCGCTGATCGACATGATCGTAGACCATTACTATGTGGTGATGGAAAAGATCGGCGAACGGATAGAGGAACTCGAAGAAAAGATCGTGCGCAGCAGCAATACCCGGGCCCTTGCCGAGATCAATAACCTGCGTAAGGAACTGATCGTGCTGAAACGTAATGTGAGCCCGGTGCGCGACCTGGTCAATGGTTTTGTGCGCAGTGAGAGCGATCTGCTGGAAGAAAAGACCTCGAAATATTTTAAGGACATCTATGATCATATCCTGCAGGCCAATGAACTGGCGGAGAACTACCGGGATATGATGATGAACCTGCAGGATCTCTACCTCAGCAATGTGAACCTTAAGATGAACGAAGTGATGAAAGTAATGGCGGTGGTAACCTGCCTGCTGGCGCCGGCCACCGTTATAGGCGGTATCTTCGGAATGAACTTCGATCGTATCCCCTACCTGCACAACCAGTACGGATTTTTTATCGCCATCGCGCTGATGCTGGTTATTCCGTTGTGGATGATCATGGTGTTCCGTAAGCGCGGATGGTTTTAGCGACGGGTTTTGAATTTTGAAATTGGAAAATTGGGAAATTTCGAAATTGACAAGGACAAACAGTGCCAATTCCAAAATTTCCCAATTCCAAAATCCAAAAATTCTCTCACCTCAGATCTTGATCAGTTTCCATTTCCCTCTCCTGAATATGATCACGCTTGTGATGGAAACGAAAGCTTCTGTGATAACGATGGTGCTGAAGATGCCGGTGGCGCCCCAATGCAGCACGCCCGACAACAGATAGGCCACCGGTATCTGGAATACCCAGAACCAGAAAAGATTGATCCAGGTGGGCGTGCGGCTATCGCCCGCTCCGTTGAATGCATTGATCATGACCATGCCTACCCCATAAAAGATATAACCGATGCTGATGATACGCAATGCTGTTACCGCGGTTTTGATCACGTTGGGATCTTTGGTGATCAGTCCCACAAAAAATTCGGCTCCGATCACGAACAGCAGGGATACCGCAGCAAGGAAAATGGCATTGTACTGCGCCGTTTTCCAGACCGACTGTTCGGCGCGCTCCGGCTGTTTGGCGCCGAGGTTCTGCCCTACCAGTGTAGCCGCCGCATTGCTCATACCCCAGGCCGGCATCAGGAAAAAGATCAGCAGCCTGATGGCGATGGTATAACCCGCAACGGCATCGCTCCCGAACCCGGCCATCAGCCGGGCCATGGCGATCCAGCTTGCAGAGGCTACGATAAACTGGAAAGTGCCTGTAGACGCGATCTTGGACAACGCTTTCAATACCCCTGCATCCGGACGAAAATGCGATAAGTGTATTTTGATAATACCCTTGCCTTTGAACAGATGATATACCTGGTAGCATACCCCGATGCTGCGCCCCGTAGTGGTGGCGATTGCCGCGCCGGTGAGCCCGAACTGGTGGATCATGATCGGGCAGAGGATGATATTGCAGATATTGGCCAGCCATAAACTGCGCATGGCAATATTCGCATCGCCCGCCCCTCGGAAAATGCCATTGATCAGGAACAGCAGCATGATCACGATATTACCGGTGAGCATGGTACGGGTATAAGTATGCCCCAGTTCGATCACTTTGGCATCCGCGCCCATTAAACGCAGCAGATCTTCAGCGAGGAAAAAACCGGATACGCTGATCAGGATACTGATGCCGAAGCACAGCAGGGTAGCCTGTGCGCCGGCTTTGGCGGCATCGTCGGGATTTTTTTCACCCACCCGCCGGGCCACCATGGCGGTGGCGGCCATGCTGAGTCCGATGGCCATCGAGTATACGATGGTCAGAAAGGATTCGGTGAGGCCTACGGTGGCTGCGGCATAAGGTCCCAGTTTGCCCACAAAGAAAATGTCGACAACGGCAAATACCGACTCCATGCACATTTCCAGGATCATGGGAACGGCCAGCATAAAAATGGCTTTACGGATGCTGCCGGTGGTAAAATCCTGGTGCTCACTGTTAAGTGATGCTTTCAGATAGCCCCAAAAACTTTTGTTACTCTTATCAGAAGTATAAGTAGTCATTTTAGAAAATTAAATAGTAAAAACGAAAATAGATAACGCCATGGCTTACCATGGGCAGGTCGGGGGAGGGATGAGCTTGAACGAAAAGGGTCTAAGCTCTGCTTAGTTGTTCATCGGCGATAAATTGCTGTTGGTTGAGGCAACTGCCGGACGAAAATAGGAAAAAATGACTGGATGCGACAAAAAAATGGCGGATCGGCGCAGCCTGGCGGCGCTAGGGCCGGTCATTACAGAAGCCCCGGCAATTTCTTTGCTTTTTTCAGTAAACACCGAAGCTGGGATTTACGTAGTTATATGGTATACCTCAATGACCGGATTAACAAGAAACTAATGAATATAATTCGTTGTTGATGCAATAGGCCACTACCTTGCACCGTAATCCCCGCCCGACTTGCGGCGGGATGCCTGGTGCGATTGAAATGAGAAAATGCAGACCATATCTTTCAGACAAAGAAAATCCTCTTTGGCGCCGTATCGGTTGCGGGTTGTTTTTCATTTTCACGCTGACAGATTTTTCAGGAATCAAAGCCCAGTCGCTGAACGGTGGCGGTATCGGCGCCAGTCAATGTATCAATTCCGGGGGAGTGCCTGCCGCATTCAGTTCAGTAGCGCCGGCAGCCAATGGTGTGGGTGCGCTTAGCTATAACTGGGAGAAATCTACCGTTATTAGTTTTCCGGGAGGCATTGGAGCAAATGATATTGCCGGTGCCAATGCAGCTGCTTATGCTGAAGTTTCTTCTTTATCGGCAGTCACTTATTACCGGCGAAGGGCAACCGATGCAGCAGATCCGGCCCATCCTGCCTGGAGTAATATCCTAACTGTTGGCATTAAGCCCGTGTTTACTCCGGTAGTACCGCCGCTCCCGGTTATATGCCAGGGCGCCAGTTCTTTTTCGGTAAACTATACCACTACCCAGACACCGGATCAATATAACATAATCTGGGGTGCAGCGGCGTCGGCCGCCGGCATGGTCGATGTAAACCCTCTATTAACGGCCAATAATCTTGCTTCGCCAGCCGGCTCTTTGGCCGTAAGCGTTCCGGCCAATATTGCAACGGGCACCTATAATGGAATCCTAACCCTGCGCGTTTCCGCAACAGGCTGCTCTTCCGATCCCAACGGTTCTTTTTTCGTGGTGAATCCGACTCCTTCCGTTATTGTGTCGGCGCCTGCTGCGGTATGTGCGCCCAATACAGTAGATCTGACGGATGCCGTCGTTACCGCAGGAAGTACGGCGGGTATTACGTTCACCCAGTGGACAGATGCGCTGACAACAAGCCCTATTGCAAACCCCAATGCGGTCAGCGCCAGTGGTACTTACTATATAAAAGGGACCAATGCGTTTAGCTGCTCTGCAACTGCGGCTGTTGCGGCTATTATTAATCCTTTACCATCAATCCCCACCATCAGCGGCGCGGCTTCATTCTGCAGCGGCAATACCACTACACTGACATCGAGCGCTTCGCCCAATACTTATCTATGGAATACCGGTCAGACTGTGCAGGCGATCAATGTTGCTACAGGCGGAGCGTACACTGTTACAGTCACCGATAATAACAATTGCTCGGCCACTTCAGCAGTAAAGAATGTAACGGTTAATGCGTTGCCATCGACCCCCACCATCAGTGGCGCGGCTTCATTCTGCAGCGGCAATACCATTACACTGACATCGAGCGCTTCGCCGAACACTTATCTGTGGAGTACCGGTCAGACTGTGCAGGCGATCAATATTGCTACAGGCGGAGCGTACACGGTTACTGTCACCGACAATAATAACTGTTCGGCAACCTCGTCTGTAAAGAATGTAACAATTAATCCATTGCCTGCGATCTCACCCATTACAGGCGCCGGTTCGGTATGCGCCGGTAGTACCGTTACGCTCTTCAGCGCCAGCCCTGGCGGCAGCTGGGCCAGCAGCGCGCCGGCGGTAGCTGCCATTGACGCGGTCACCGGAATATTGAGCGCGGTTGCGGCAGGAAACGCAACGATCAGTTACAGCATTACCAACAATAGTGGTTGCAGTTCTACCGTATTCAGCAATAAAATTGTTAATGCAGTACCGGTCTTGTCGCCTATTACAGGTACTTCATCGGTTTGCATGAATAACAGCATACAGCTGTCGAACGCAACAGGGGGTGGCAGCTGGGCCAGCAATAACACCGCTATCGCCCGCATCAATTCTTCAGGTTTGATGACCGCTGTTTCACCCGGTATTGCCGGTATCAGCTATAGAGTAACCAATGCAGATGGCTGTACCAGCATCGTTAGTTCAAATCGTTCAGTGCTCGCATTACCTGCGGTTCCGGTTGTTGGTGGGCTTAGCTATTTTTGCGTTGGCGGCTCAACAGTATTGAGTGCGCCTCTTGCCAGTAGTTATTTATGGAGCAACGGGGCGGATACACGGTCGGCTACCATATCACAGCCGGGCAGTTATACGGTAACGGTGTTCGATCAGAACAATTGCCAGGCTTCATCTCCACAGATTGATATTACCGCTCTGCCTTTACCAGGCGCGGTTGTATCAGCTGATATTGCCACCTGCCAAAACGCCGCCGCCCCCACACTTTTATTTACCGGCAGCAATGGTACTGCTCCTTATATCTTCAACTATACGATCAATGGCGGCCTTGTGCAAACAGCAACTTCTGTAAACAATACGGCCGCAATCAAAGCGCTTACCGGCACACCGGGCAGTTTTGTGTACCGGCTGATCTCGGTAAAAGAATCAAGCAGCGCCGCTTGCAGTGCCTCGATAAACAGTGCTTCAACAGTTGCGATCAATGCCCTGCCTTCCGGTAATATTCAATCCTCGGCAAACTTTATCTGTGCAGGATTGCCGAGAACGCTCACGACTTCGGGTGCTGCCAGTTATCAGTGGTATCTCGATCAACAGGTGATCGGCGGAGCTACCGGTTCGAGCCTGGCAGCTACACAACCCGGAAATTATATGGTGCAATTGATCTCACAGCAGGGCTGTATCAGCGTTGCGGCTAACAGTGTAGACCTTGTGCTGTATCCGAAGCCGCAACTGGCATTTGCACCCGATAAACGTTGCCTGAGTTTCCCTGTTAGTTTTCAGAACCAGTCGGTGTTCAACTCGTCAGATCATATCCAATGGAACTGGGATTTCGGTGACGGCGTAACTGCAGGCGGATTCTTGGCCGTGCATACCTACAGCGCCGAAGGCATGTACGCCATTCGGCTAACTGCTGATAATAACGACTGCCCGAATCTGAACACTGGTTTTTCCAACACTTTTTTTATTGAGTCTCCGAAACCCGGTATCAGATATGCGCCAATAACAGCGGTGTCTGGCAAGCCGGCGACGCTCCATGCACGTGAATTTGGTGCGCGATACCTATGGCAACCTGCAATCGGGTTAAGCGATCTCCGTGCACAATCGCCGGTAGCTACTTTGCGGTCGGAACAAGAATATACCGTGCAGATCATCTCAGCCCAGGATTGCATTACAACGGATACCGTTGTGGTGAAAATATTCGGCGCGGCAGAAGTCTTTGTCCCGAAAGGATTTACACCGAATGGCGACGGTCAGAATGATCGCCTTTATCCGACATTGGTACAGTTTCAGAAGCTGAACTATTTTAAAATATTCAACCGCTGGGGAAACCTGGTATTCCAAACAAATGATACAACGCCCGGCAATGGCTGGGACGGGCGATACAATGGAAAGGATCAACCTGCCGGCACCTATGCATGGATACTCGAAGCTGTGGATGCAGATGGAAACCTGGTTCAGAGAAGCGGAAATGTATTGTTATTGCGATAAAAAAGCATGCGAAGACACTTGCTATACCTGGTATTTTTTTGTTGTGCGATCCTGCAAAGGGTCGCTGCACAGGATCCGCATTTTTCGCAGTATTTCAGTTCGCCACTTAGTTTCAATCCGGCGCTTACCGGTTATTTCGAAGGTAACAGCAGGTTCACGGCCAATATCCGGAACCAATGGGCAGGTATCGGCGACCCTTATACCACCGGCACCGTTTCGTTCGAATCAAAGATACTGACGAGGATAGTTGCACCGAACGATAAATGGGGTTGGGGAATGCTTGCATTGTACGATCAGGCGGCAGGTGGTGTTTATCGCGGCACTTATCTCTCTTTGTCTACCGGGTTTTCCAAAGGGCTCGATGCGGAGGGTGAACAAAGTATCTCGGTTGGTGTTCAGGCCACTCTTGCACGCAATACCGTTGATTTCGACCGGATCAGTTTCGGCAACCAACTCACCAGCGGTGGGTATGATCTATCCATACCCAGCGGAGAAAGCATCAATAACCGCAGTGTTCATTATGCAGATTTGAATGCAGGCATCCTGTACAATTATAAAGATGAAAATGAGAACCAGCTTTCGATCGGAGCCAGCATGTACCATATCCTGAGGCCTGCCCTTTCTTTTTTCAGTGCCGGTAATCAGTCGGTGCAAAGGAGGTATACCATACATGCCAGCGCCAATCTTCGGGTGAAGGAAAACGATCAACTTTTTTTCAGCGCCCATCTCATGCAACAAGCCGGAGCAACTGAAACCGTGGCCGGCGCCGCCTATGGCTTTGGTATCGGAGATGCGGACAGGTACTTTTATCTCGGCGCCTGGTTACGTGTAAAAGATGCGGTCTATCCTTATGTAGGTTTACAGACAGACAGCTGGCAGGCAGGAATAAGTTATGATATCACCAGTTCCGACCTGCAACGCAAGCAGCATTTCACCGGAAGCGGTGAGGTTTCATTCCTTTACTTTTTCAATCGGACCAGGGGTAAGGGAATTCCCTGTTTTTTTTAATTACAATATGATCACGCTGTTACTACCGCCGTACACATTGGCGGTTTCGCGGTCGGCAGCGGGTTCATTCAGCCATTCCACAGCATTTACACGGTATTTGAACTCATGCTGACTATTCTTCGGCAGGGATACATCACAGCTGAAACTGCCGTCTTTTTTGCGGCGCATCAACACACTGTTCTCCCAGTCACTGTTCAATCCCAGTATTTCCACCTGTTCGGCATTCTCTGCGGAGAATGAAAATTTGACCTTGCAGTAGTCCTTTGTTTTGAAGTAAGTTTTCTGGATCATATTGATTCGGTTGCTTACGCTTAATACCGGTTTTTTGAAAAAGTAACCCGGGGAAGGGCTGAAAGCTGAAAGCTGAAGGCAAAAGGCGAAATGCAAAAGGCGGAATGCAGGGCCGAATGCTTAGAGAATGTTAAATAGAAGATCATGGGCTGCATCTTTTCAGCAGGGAATCTCTAAACCATATAAACGCCGCGAAGGTTTTTTTAAAAACTTGCTTCAAACCAAACCAACCACGTTATCGAATGACCTGAACTCTACCCAATCAATTCCCTGAATCATTTAAAACGCAAATCATGAAAAGGTCATTCAAACCCGTTCTGTTCTATCTCGGCCTAACGGCAATGGTCCTGGGCAGCTCCTGCAAGAAAGAAGGTTCTGTGTCTTCTACTGACGAAGCTGCCGCATTGCAGGCTGCCGTAACCGGTACGCAATCGGTTGCCGTAACTACCAACGGCGCCGGCGACTCGGTGTACATCACCCATACCTGCGAGCCAAGGGATAAACGCGACAGTATCGACGCTTCTGCGCTTCCGGCGACAGTTGTATCGTATCTCTCGGCCAACTATCCGGGCTACACGCTCGCCAAAGCATTTAAGATCTCCGAAGCTTCCGGTACGCTGAAAGGGTATGTAACGGTGATCAACTTTAACGGCAACCCGGTGGGCATCGCATTTGATGCGTCCGGAAACTTTGTGAAAGTACTGGAACAGCGTGAAGGACGCGATCTGCGCGAAGGCCGCGGTTACCATGAGGGCGGCAGGTTCGAATGCCGCGACGGCAAGCAGCGCGATACCGTTGCGCTCAGCGCATTGCCAGCTTCCATCACCGCTTATTTCGCAGCCAATTATGCTACGGATACCTTACTGCGGGCGGGCAAGCTGAAAGAAGGCGGTTATGTGGTGCTGAGCAAGAGCGGCGGACTGTTCGCTACTGTATTTTCCTCAACGGGCAGTTTCGTGAGCCGGGTACAGTTACCTGCTCCAAAAGGATCGATCACGGCAATTGAAGCTGCTGCATTGCCGGCGGCGGTTACAACTTACCTGACCAATCACTATCCCGGTTATGTTCTCAATAAAGCATTTTCCATCAGCGCAAATGGAACGATACAGGGTTACTGCGTAGCCATCGAGGCCAACAGCACCAAATACGGGTTGCTGTTCGACGCTTCCGGCAACTTCGTGGCCGTGAAAACAGTTCGATAGTGCATAAGGTAGAAGTGGTGTGGTTGAAGTCCCTGCGGTTTTGCGGGGACTTTTTTTATGGCTGATTAAATGGGACAGATTTTGACGCGGGTGATTTTTACCGCGGAGACGCAGAGGCGCGGAGTAAGGAAGTACGGGCTCCGTGCCTCTGCGGTAAATGCCGGACAGGCTGGCCGGACAGCCTGTTGTTTTATTTCAGGGAGAAGATCCGTTTGGGCAGCATCACATGCACGCCAACATTGCCGTCTACCAGCTGGGTAATATTAACATCGGCAGCTATACTCGAGAGCATGTAGGCTTCGGCCTGCGACAGATGCTTTTCTTCCATCAGGTACCTGATCATTTCGCGCACGGCAATATGCGTGGCTGCATTGAGATCGCGGTCGCAGCCCATGGTTATGATATGCGTGGCAGTTTCGGCCCGTGGCCATTTCAGCGATCTGCCTTTATGTACGATGAACTGCAGTTTGGCCTTCAGCGAGGTTTCGATGGCGGTGATATCCACCTCGCCATTACCCTGCGCTGCATGCCCATCGCCGATCTCGAATAATGCGCCTTTGATATGCACCGGGATAAAAAGCGAACTGCCCGCAACCAGTTCCTTGTTGTCGAGATTGCCGCCATGTATCCACGGGGGCGCACTGTTCCATCGCCCTGCCTCTTTGGGAGGGGCAACGCCCATGCTGCCGAAAAAAGGCCGTAACGGAATGTCGATGCCTTCTGCAAAATGACCCAGCATTTTTTCTTTGTCAAGCGGGATGATCTTCATTTTCCGGTCGAAGATCTCATCCGAGAGAAAGCCTGCCTGGCCTATCGCATTGTATCCATAAGGAATGGCCAGATCGATGGAATCTATTTTTATTTCCAGCACATCGCCCGGCTCGGCTTCTTCGATATAGATCGGTCCGGTAAGCACATGCCCGCCGGGCCCGCGATCCCTCACCGTCTGAACATCCCGCAGTTCTTTCTCCACCTGCGATGCAGGAACACCCGCTCCCTCGAGTCGTTCGGGCGTTGAAGTGATCAGCGTATGCACCCGCACATACTCGCCCGCATGGATGCGAAGTACCGGCGGCGTTTCAGACCAGTAATGACCATAGGCGATGGTAGTCGGCGATGGGGAAAGTACATGCGGTGTTTGCACAGTACCGGCCTGTGCCTGTAGTTCATGCGCATCCGTCAGAAGGAAAAGGATGGCAAAGACCACGCAAAAATTATTTCTTTTCATAAGCAGTTGTTGATGGTATCAGGCATTGAAATGAAGCATTACTTTTCCATTGTTCACCGCAGGATCTTCGATCACGCGCAAAGCCTCGTGTATGGCGGTGAATGGGAACCGGTGTGTGATCATGTCCAGCACTTTCAATCTCCCAGAAGCAAAATGATCGATCACGATCGGAAATTTATTATTGTGCAGCCTGGAGCCGCGCACGTCGATCTCCCTCGACATGATGCTCAACTGGGTGATCGCCGAAGGCTCACTGTTGAAGCCCAGCGGGATCACACGTCCTGCAGCACACACATACCGGAATGCCTGCTCGAAAGACTGCACCGAACATACAGCGTCGATCACCACTGTTGCGCCGTTGCCCTGCGTGAGCTCCAGGATCCGGTCACGCACATCCATGGTTGCAGCGTTGATCGCCTGGTCGGCGCCGAATGTCAGGGCCAGGGCAAGCTTACTGTCGAAAACATCGGAGATAAAGCAGGTGGCGCCCGCTAGTTTCACCCGCTTTAGTATGCTTAACCCTACCGGACCGGCGCCGAGAATAAAAACGATATCCTCTTTGCTGATCTCCGCTCTGGAACAAACCTGTTCGGCAATGGTAAAGGGTTCTATCATCGCAGCTTCTTCCCACGACAGCTGATCGGGGATATGGTAAATATTTTGTTGCGGCAGCACGAGGTATTCCTGGAATCCGCCATCCACATGCGCCGATCTCACTTTAAGTTTTGCGCAAACATTGCGCCGGCCGATACGGCACTGGTAACATTCACCGCAATGGATCACGGGATCCATCACTACCCTGTCGCCGATTTTGAAATCGGTGACCGCGCTGCCGGTCTCCACTATTTCACCGGCGATCTCATGACCGATAACCCTGGGATAAGTGGCCACCGGCGACCGTCCATGATACACATGCACATCCGAGCCGCAGATGCCGCCCGTTCTGATCTTCAGCATTACATCGGTGGGCGATGCGAGCAGGGGCATCGGGCGATCTTCGATGACGATATGGTTGGGCGAC
Organism: Chitinophagaceae bacterium; assembly: GCA_019247775.1. Lineage (GTDB taxonomy): Bacteria > Bacteroidota > Bacteroidia > Chitinophagales > Chitinophagaceae > Sediminibacterium. Next base: position 27,408 of record JAFBAN010000051.1, read on the forward strand.
TGTACGCAGATCGCTTTCATAGTAAGTTTATTGAGCGGCCAGCTCTTTTATTTTGTTCCAGACCGGCTCATCTACGGGGATGCCATTCTGCAGATTCTGTTTGCGGGTGTTCAGTGACTGTTCGCCGGGATAGAACATCTGTCCGCCTTCTTTAACCGGCACGGCGGCTTTCAACTGTGCGATGGTTGATTCAAGCGTCTGTTCGATGAATTCCCTGGTATTCATTTTTTCCGGATCAATGGCGATGAACACCTGGCTGCTGCTGCCGGCGCTGCCTTTGTTGGCTTTGTCGATGCCGGCGGTAGCGAGACCGTTCGACACCAGTGCGCCGATCACATCGAGCATGATCGCAAAGCCCGATCCCTTCCAGTAACCCATCGGCAGGATACGCCGGGTTTCGGAGATAGCAGCCGCGTCATCGGTAAGATTTCCTTCGTGGTCGAAGCCGCCCGGAAAAGGAAGTTTAATATTCTTATCGCGGCAGCTCCAGACCTTGCCATAAGAGAATTGCGACATGGCCATGTCCAGCACCAGGTGTCCTTCCTTACGCGGCACTGCCATCACGAAAGGATTATTGCCGACCGCTTCCGATCTCGATCCCCAGGGTGGCATGCATGATTCGGTGTTGGTCCAGCAGATGCCGATAAATCCTTTGTCGGCCGCCAGCCAGCCATATGTGCCGCCACGCATCCAGTGCGTGGTGTTGCGCAAAGCCACCATTGCCAGGCCATGCTGCGCCGCCAATACGGTGGCGCGGTCCATCGCGAACAATGCATTGAGGATACCCGGGCCCAGCTGCCCGTCGTAGATCTCCATAGCTCCCAATGCGAATGCGAGTTTCGGAGAAGCGTGTACATCTACCAGGCCCGAATGAATGTATTCGATAAAGCGCTCCACCCGGTTGATGCCATGTGAATTGACTCCATCGCAGGTGGTTTCGGTATGGATCTGCGCACAGGTCTCGGCCCTGTCTTCCGGCATACCTGCTCTGAGAAATGCCTGTTTGATGGTGGATTTAAGTTCAGCGAAAGAGATGCGGATCATAAGCGCAAGAATGTTTTTGGATCAGCCGGCAGATTTTGGCCGAACTAAAGATATCAAACAAAGTTTGCCGCGTGACGGCCGATTACGAAAACGATTTCAAAATGCAGCCTCACGATGGTCCTTTGCGGGCCCGGTTAAAAAACAATCCTGTCTGGATAACCGTTGCCACCGCCTGGATGCTTCCCATGATAATGAACAGGGTGTTGAAAGAGAAATAATAGATCACCAGTCCGCCCAATGCGATGGCTACACCCGATACCAGCTGACTATGGCCGCCTGCAATACCCCAGAACAATGAATCATCAGAGTTGTCCAGGTTTTTGGCAAACAAGGCATCCCATACCGGTGTGCTCAGTGCTTCCGCAACCGCCAGCCCTACCTGAAGACACAATAGCTGGGTGCTGTTGTGAATGAGAATATAACAGAAGGTGAGCAGGGTGTTAAGGAGGTATCCGGCTATCAGTGCGATCTCTTTGTAATTGGATCGTCGCAGTAACCTGCCGAATACAATATAGAGAACGCCTGTAAGTACCAGGTAAAGCGACAGCGCCCAGGTTACATCCAGAATATCGCCGCCTACCTTTTCCGAAAAAACCGCGAACAGCGGACTGAATAGTCCTTCGCCAAAGAACCACAGGCTGGAAGCGAGCAGCAGTGTTCTATGTGTTTTTGAGAAGTTCATATAGGAAGACCGCCCGGAGGCGCTTACTTTATTTTGATGTACAGTTCCAGTTCCAGGTAAAAGGTATTGGACAGGTTCAGCTCGGAAGCCGGTGTGGAATTGGTCGTAACGCTGTTTGTCTGACCATTGTTTTGCCTGGTAGTAACGGTTGTGGTTGTATAGATCGGATTTTTAGGGATCGAATAATAGGGAGTGATGAACCAGCCGAATCTGCCGGATTCATAAGACAAAGGGAGCGCTATTTCAAAGTTCAGCAAGGTCATTTTATTGTTTTGCACATTGGTAACGGCGGACAGCACTGCGCCACCCGGCGGTGATATTCTGCGTTTCGACTGGCGGCTGATAAAACCCTCATAAGAATGCAGCGTGCTCCAGTTAACGGTGAAAGACGGTTCAATGTCGAATTCGCGGTCTCTCCCGAAACTGATATCGCGGGAAACGCCAAGGTTGAGACCGATATCTGTTTTGTCGGCAAAATTGATATCCGATCCGCCATTCAACTGCAGTATCCCGAGGTCATAGCCAAGCTGGCTGCCAATGCTGCCTTTGATATCGCCGCGGGGGTTACCGCTCAATTGGCTGTACCAGCTTTTATTGGCATATACTTCACCGCTGAACGCGGCTCTGCCGCCAAAGGAATATCCGGCATCGATCGCGGCGAGATCTATGCGGCCCTGGTTGCCGGTGAGATAAGAAACGCTGCCCGCGAGATAGAACCCGCTTTTGTCGTGATAGCGGGCCGCAAGCGTGAGATAGGAAAGAGGCAATGAATCCTTGCGGCCATAATACACCGAATTGCTCAGGTAGTTGGCGGATATCTTAAAATAAGACCCGCCGGATCCACGGCTGGCACTGTCATCCTGGGCAAATGCGCCTGCTGTTATGCAGGTGGCAACAACTATTGCTAATCCGTAACGCGCGGAACTGAAGGCAGCGGGTT
>JAFBAN010000235.1 GCA_019247775.1 Chitinophagaceae bacterium
TTGGTTTTGGGTTTATGGTGGGTTTACGGTTCGGGGTTTTGCCAATCATAATAACCAATAACCCCGTACAACCATAGACCACAGACTACAGGCCACAGACTACAGACCCGTTATCCTATTTGTTATTAACTTCGCCTCGTATACTAATAGTTACAATAAATAAGTTACCTATGCCTGGTTTTGAATTTTTTGGGGAAGAGGAGCGGAAAGAAGTAAATGAAGTGCTGGAAACCGGTATCCTGATGCGTTACGGATTCGATGGCCCGCGGAAAGGCCGCTGGAAAGCGAAGGAACTGGAGCAGGCGATCACTGAAGTATTCGGTTGTAAGTATGCACAGCTTACATCGAGCGGTACATCTGCGCTGACCACCGCCATGGCCGCCCTGGGTATCGGCGCGGGTGATGAGATCATTATGCCCTGTTTCACTTTTGTGGCCAGCTTTGAGGCAGTATTGAGTGTTGGCGCAATACCGGTACTGGTCGATATCGACGAAACGCTTACACTGAAGCCTGCCGCTGTTCGTGCGGCGATCAGTCCCAGAACAAAATGCATCATGCCGGTGCATATGTGCGGCAGTCCTGCCGATCTCGGCGCCTTGCAGGAGATCTGCAATGAACATAAGCTGATCCTGCTCGAAGATGCCTGCCAGAGCATCGGTGCAAAATACAAGGGCAGATCGCTCGGCACGATAGGGGATGCGGGTACTTTTTCTTTCGATTTTGTAAAAACGATCACCTGTGCCGAGGGCGGAGTGGTGATGACCAATAAGGAAGATGTTTACGTAAAATCCGACGGATATACCGATCATGGACACGATCATAAAGGAATAGACCGCGGCGCGGATCTGCATCCTTTTATCGGGTACAACTATCGTATCAGCGAGCTGCATGCGGCGGTAGGATTGGCGCAGATCAGGAAACTGGACACGTTTTTATCGATACAAAAAAAGAATTGCATGGCGCTTCGCGATGCATTATCGACAGTGCCGGAGATCAGTTTCCGGGAAGTGCCAGAGGGCGGCGAAGACAGCTGCACATTTCTCTCATGGTTGCTTCCCACAGAAGCGTTGACCAAAGCCGTGGTGGAGGAAATGAAAGCCCAGGGCATCCTGGCAGGCAGTTTTTACTGGTATAGCAACAACTGGCACTATATCAGCAAGTGGGATCACCTGAAGCAGGCAACCACATTGCACAATATCAATCCTGATCAGAAAGCAGCGCTGTTGAAATTAGCCGACACAAAATTCGAAGCCAGCGATGCGGTGATGAGCCGCTGTATCTCTACAGCGATCAGTCTGATGTGGACAGAAGAGCAGCGGAAAGATAAGGCTGAAAAAATGGTTGCCGCTGTCAGGAAAGTATTACAGGCCCAGTTGCAACAGGCATAATATGTCACGTTTCGTTGTATACAAAGATCCGCGTAAAAAGAAGTGGCAGCTGGTGTTTGCCTGGGCAATGCTATTGTTTGGCCTGTTCAATCTGGTCCTTCTCGCGGTAACTCATCGCGAAGCGGATTTTGTCATTTCCGTTTTCCTGCCGGTGTACCTGGTCTGGTCGGGCATGGAACGTTTACTGAAATTGCGGCGGGAATATTTTATCGAGATTACGGACGATCATGTTGGCTGGAAACTATCGGACATTAACCCAATGATGACAGTGGCCTGGAACGATGTGCGCTGGTTAAAACGCGAAAGCAAGAATTTAATTTCATTGTTCCGAGAAAGCAGTTTCAGAGAACCTATCGATACAACACTGTTTTCGGAAGCAGAACGGGAAAAGATCGCAACGGAGCTCTCGGATATTGCAACAGCACGGGGCCTGCGGCTCATTAATTTTTCAACGGACGGAATGATGCCGGCTTAGATGGTTGTCCTTTTCCTTCCAACGCATTTACATAATCCAGGTTACCGATCCGGATACGCAAAGGCAGCTTTGTCATCTTCTCGAACTGCCATTCTTTTTTGCAGAAAAAAGGCATGTGATTAATATCATTTGCCATGAATAGCCGGGGCAGATTCCGAAGACTGTCCTGGTTCCATTTTTTCACGCCTACAACAGGTTGCAACTGCTGACCATGGGAGGCGGCGACAATTAGGAATAAATTCACAAACAAACAAATTCGTTTCAACGGAGGGTTGCTTTTTTTTGTGTGTAAATTTACGGCGGGAATCAGACCGGGGATTCAATAACTGGTATGGTTTTTTTGTAAGATCCGTACTTCTTGTATATATGTCACTAAATCAATCGTTACAGCAAAAATTACTGCAGAAACTGTCGCCCCAGCAGATACAGTTGATGAAGCTGTTACAGGTGCCTACCGCCAACCTGGAGGAGCGGATCAAGGAAGAACTGGAGGAAAACCCGGCGCTGGAACTCGGCGAGGAAGGCCATGAAGACGAATACGGAGACGAGATGTCGGATGAATTTGACAGCAGCGGCGAAGACTCCGATATGGACGGAAGCGCCGATGAATACGAGAATGTCGATATCAGCGAATACGTGGTGGATGATGACGGGGAGATCGCCGATTATAAAATGAAAGACGATAACTACCCCGAGATCGACGATCAGAAGGTGATCCCGATACGGGTAGAGACCAGTTTCCATGAAACCCTGCTGAACCAGCTGGGCATGCTTGAACTGGATGATCGCAGCCTCAAGATCGCAGAACAGATCGTGGGCAGCCTGGATGATGATGGCTACCTGCGCAGAGAGCTTTCATCTATCTCCGATGATCTGGCATTTCGCCAGGGATTGGTGGTGGAGGAGAAGGAGATCGAAGCCATCGTTGAAAAGATACAGCAGTTCGATCCGCCCGGCATCTGCGCGCGCGACCTGCAGGAATGCCTGCTGCTTCAGCTGAGACGGAAATTGAGCGAGGGTAAGAGCGTAGCGCTGGCCATCCAGATACTGAGCAAATATTTCGATGAGTTTACCAAAAAGCACTACGAAAAGATACAACGCAGTCTCAATCTTACCGATGAGCAGATCAAGGAAGTGATCAACCAGATCATCAAACTCAATCCCAAACCCGGCGGTAATATCGGCGAGATCAATAAAGCCGAGAGTTATATCGTCCCCGATTTTTTCGTGATCAACAATAACGGCAAACTTGAGCTAACACTCAACGCCAAGAACGCCCCCGATCTGCGTATCAGTGAAGGCTATCGGGATATGCTGAAAGATTACGATAAAGGAAGCAAAAAGGACAAGCGGCAGAAAGAAGCGGTATTGTTCATCAAACAGAAGATCGATTCTGCGAAATGGTTCATCGACATGATCAAGCAAAGGCAGGATACGCTGGTGAGCACGATGAGTGCGATCATGTCGCACCAGAAAGAATTTTTCCTTACCGGCGACGAAACATCCATGCGCCCCATGATCCTGAAAGATATTGCCGAGATCACCGGTCTTGATATTTCCACCGTTAGCCGTGTCGCCAACAGCAAATTCGTACAGACCGAATTCGGTACCTATCGATTGAAATTCTTCTTCAGCGAATCGCTCAGTACCGATAGCGGTGAAGAAGTAAGTACCAGGGAAGTAAAAAAGATCCTGAGCGATATGATCGAAGCGGAAGATAAACGTAAGCCGCTCAGCGATGAGATCCTCACCGAAATGCTGCAGCAAAAAGGATACAATATCGCCCGCCGCACCGTGGCCAAATACCGGGAGCAGTTAAATGTTCCTGTAGCCAGATTACGCAAAGAGCTGTAGTGATAGTTCACGAAACGGCTAACAGAAACTATGATTCTGGTTTTCTAGTTGCTTCATTCTCAAAACGCCTGTTTTTATTATCTATCTTCGAAAGGTACTCGGCGTAGATATCCTAATGAAAACCAGGTGAAAAGAAACTCTTCTTTTTTTCCCTTACTGCTTTGTGTTACAGTGCTGTTTTCCAGCACGGCTTTCGGGCAATCTGCCTGTTCACCTTTTCTGCGTCAAAAAGATACCATTGTGTGCGCCGGCACTTCGCTCAATCTCAGTTTATTGCCGCCACCGCCTGCTGATTCTGTGCTGCCTGGCGTATGGAAGCAGTTGATCAAGGCATCGGCGCTCGATTCTGTGCTTTTCAATATAAAGCCATTCGGTTACGATCGGGTTAATCAGTACATCTATTGGATCATTCACAAGCGCATACTTCGCTACGATCGGGAAAACGGGAGCATCAGTTCCGTTGCTGCGGGAAACTGGCCCGGCGACTATACCGAATTTGTATACGATCCCAACGGCAACCGGCTGTTGTGCTGGAAAGCAGGGCGTGATGTTGTTTATGCAATTCCTGCAACAGGCGGCAACTGGGTGCAGGTGGGGCCGGGTACTACCGACAGGGAATGTTTCGGCGCTTCCGATTTCTGGAATCCGATCACCAAACAGCCCGGCATTTATGGGGGTTACGGATTTAACCGCGTAAAGAGCTGGATCTTCGAAAACAATGGCAGCGCCTGGCTGCAAAAAAGGGCGGATCCACCTGTCGATTCCATTCCTAAAGGCGGCAACATTGTAGCGGCGAATGGAGATGGCACCAAACTGTATCTTTTTTCAGGCCAGGGAAATTATACCGGAGATGAGCTTACCGGCACCTGCACACTCGGCAGCCCATGGGCCACGCCTAATGGCATGTATTGCTGGCTGAAAGATCTCTGGCAGCTGGACCTGACCGATTACAGCTATAAGAATATTCTTCCCGTTAACGATACATCCATTAAATATGAGGGAGCGGTGGGTTATGATTACGACAAATCGCGGTTCTTTTTGTTCGGAGGCTTTCAACCTACTGCAGATGCGAACACAAACCAGTTCTTGCCCAATACCTATAAAACTTTCCGGTTCAGAACAGGAAGGGATGCGGGCTTTACGGAATTTATCGGCGAGGGCGATGTTCCTCCTGCGGCTCCTGGTTCGGGAACCAACGGATTAAGTTATTACGACCCGGTCAACAAAAGGATGATCTGGGCGCGCTTCGACGGCATCTGGGCCTACTATCCGGATTCTACGCTGGTGCCTCCGGGACTTATCTCTTATGCCTGGTCTACAGGCGATACGACTGCAAGCCTTAGTATCAAACCTACGCAGACAACTGTTTACCGGATCAAACGCATTGCGTCGGGCCGCTCCTGCACCGATAGTGTAAGGATCACCATACCCAATATGAAAACTGCCCTGCAGGCAACAACCGATATCTGCGGCGACAGCACCATACTCGATGCCGGACCGGGATTCCAAGCTTATGCCTGGAGCAGCGGAGAAAGCACCCGCGCTATTAAAGTAACACAGAATGCAACCTATACCGTTAGTGTAACCATCGGCGGCTGCACGGCAAAGGACAGCAGCAAAGTTCAATTGGCAAAACCGGTGAACGATTTCAGCATCCGCAATCTGAAAGATTCGATCTGTCCGGGTGAAAAGGGCTCGCTTTTCGTTATCGCTCCGCAAAGCGGCGTTACGTATTCCTGGTACCTGCCGGGTAATTCTACCCCTGTTTTTACGGGCGCCACGTATCCTCTTCCCAATATTACCAAGACGACAGACTATATCGTGAATGCAACAAGCAATCCGCCTGTCTGCACGGCAAAGAGTGCGATTACCAAAGTGGCTGTGCGTACCAAACTGAGCAAACCGGTTTTGCGTACGGATTCATTGAGTGTGTCTACTGCGATCTTCAGCTGGACGGCGGTACCGGGCGCCGGCCGCTATCTGGTGAGTGCGGATAGAGGCAATAGTTTTTCCGAAATTCCGCTGGCTGGTCCGTTGCAAAAAACAGTAAGCGGACTGAAGCCAAATCAACCTGTCAGTTTTATTGTATTTGCTGCTACGGGCAATTCCTGCGAAACAAGCGATTCGGCCGCTATTTCTGTAACCACTCCCAATCCTTTCGGCAATGGCATTTATGTGCCCAACGCGTTTACACCCAATGGCGATGGCGTGAACGACGAACTGCTCGTGTATGGCACTGCGATCGCGAGCATCAGGCTGATGGTATTTAACCAGTGGGGTAACCAGGTGTTCGTATCTACCGATATCAGCAAAGGCTGGGATGGGCGTTACAATGGCAGCAACGCTGCGGCCGGCGTTTACACATATGCATTGGAAGCGGCGATGCAGGATGGGAAACATATTACCAAAACAGGTTCATTCACTTTAATACGATAAGGCAATGAAAAAAACAAGACAGATCTTATTTATCGTGTTGCTGCTTGCCGGATCTTTCAAAGGATTGCAGGCGCAGGTGGATGGACATTTCACCCAATACTACGCATATCCGCTTTGGATCAACCCCGCATTCACCGGCATCATTGACGGGGATTTCCGTATCGGCGGAAATTATCGCAAACAATGGCCGGGTTCCAATGCGCCGCTGGTTTCGCAGGGACTGACAGCCGATATCGTGTTGCCGAAAAATTTTGCTGTCGGCCTCATGGTCTTTAACCAGAAAACCGGCGATGGCGGCTACCAGTACAGCAGTGGGTATCTTTCACTTTCTTACCAGGTTCAGCTGGCGCCGTACAAAATGCTCAGTGCCGGGTTCCAGCTCGGGTTATTGAACCGCCGTATCGATATCAGCAAATACCAGTTTGGGGATCAGTTCAACCCGGTAAGCGGTTTTGATCCATCGTTGCCTTCCAATGAACCTTTCTCCAACCAGTCTGCCACTTCAACAGATGGGAGCATCGGGCTTTTATATTTCGACGGCGACCCGAATAAATCTGTGAATCCTTTTGTGGGCATCAGTCTCTATCATCCCGCCGAACCCGATAATCATTTTCTGTCCACCGGCGAATCCAACCGGATACCTGCCCGGTATTCGGTGCACGGCGGTTTGCGGGTGAAGATGAGCAGGATGGTAGATCTTATTCCCAATATCATTTATACCAGACAGGGAAATGCATCGGAAACTGCCGCAGGGGTGGGATTGGACCTGAACATCGATGCCGGCAAAGACCTGGTGGCCGGCGTTATGTACCGCCTCAATGATGCGGTTGCGCCCAATATCGGCCTGCACCTGAATGGACTCACCATCGGTTTCAGCTATGATGTAAATATTTCTCAATACAGAACGGCCGCCACCGCAAATGGCGGGTATGAATTGTCGATCAGCTTTACCAAACCCAGAAAAATTCCCGATACCAGGTTCGTATGTCCGCGGCTATGATCAGAAAATATCTTTTACTGCTTGTATTGCTGACGGCGATAACGCCGCGGTTTTCGGCTGCGCAGTCCGCGCGCAGGGTAGAACGCCGCGGAGATGCGGCTTTTGCAAAGAAGGATTTTTATACAGCAGGTAAAATGTATGCCGCCATCCTGTACGACAGTCCGCTGGTGGTAAATGCAGCAGGCGTACTGTATCCGTTCCAGCTTCGCAATGGCGGGCGCGTAAGCCAGGTAAAAGCATCGCGACGGAATGCTGTAACCTATAAACTCGCTGAATCATACCGGTTGTACAACCACCCTAAAGAAGCGCTGGTGCAGTATGAAAAACTGCAGTCGGCGCCGGAATTCCCGCTTGCGCCTTTTTGGTACGGGCAAACCCTGCTGGCAAATGATCAGCCGGAAAAAGCCGCCACCGTCTTCAATAATTTTCTGCGACAGCATAAAGCGAAAGATGAATACACGGAAAAAGCGCGTCAGGGGCTGGCTTCTGCCAATTTTGTGATGAGCAGCCGCACAATAAAGCCCGATGCCGTTGTTGCCAAAATACCATCGACCGCATCGGGCGATGGTTCCAATTTCGGGCTGGAAAAAATAAATGATAGTGTGTTCTGGTTCACTAGCTCCAGGCATGAACTGAATAGCAAAGGCGAGAAAATATTTCCGGTCGGACTGTATGCGGGAACGCTTGGCGGAAAGTCTGCGACCAAGCTTACCGGTTTTGCCGGGGATCTCAATATGGCAACACCTTCGCTTACCGCGGATGGACTGGTTCTGTATTTCACTGGGTGGAAGAATAATATTAAAACAGGCGCTACGCCATACCATATTTATTATACGGTGCGCGCTTCGCTCGATTCGCCCTGGCAGCGTCCGGTTGAATTGGCTGCGCCCGTAAACCAGCCGGGCTTCAATTCGAAGCAGCCGTTCATTACCCGCGATGGCAGTTATCTTTTCTTTGCCTCCGATCAGCCAGGCGGCAAAGGTGGTTACGATATCTGGATGCTGGCCATGAGCGGAAGGACTGTGCTTGGCCGCGCGTTCAACCTCGATAGTGTGAATACCAGCGGCGATGAGGTAACCCCGTTCTACGATTCCAGGGCTTCGCAACTATTTTTCAGTTCGGATGGAAGGGTAGGTATGGGAGGATTGGATATCTACCGTGCATCCGGCATGCCTGAGCACAATGAATGGACCCGCATCACCAATCTCGGTGCGCCGCTGAATTCAGTGCGTGATGACCAGTATTACCGGAAGGCCGATCAGTCTGAAACTGCATTCCTCAGTTCGGACCGGGCTTCTTCCTGCTGTCTCGAGATCTACAAGGCGATGGCGGTGAGTTATGTGGATACCGTAAAAAAAGATACCAGCATAAAACGGATACCGCCTGTTCACCAACGGGAGCCTGATGCGGACAGTCTTAACCAGCGATTGCTCGATTCGCTCAATGCCATCACCATGGCGCGGAGTTATGTCAATTACAATTTTGCCAGCGCGCAGATCAGGGGGGTTGACCGGCCGGTGCTGGATAATATCATCAAACAGTTGAAAGCCGATCCTTCGTTGAACATTGTGGTGGCTTCGTTCACAGATTGTGTGGGAACGCTGCAGGCGAATATCAAGATTGCCAGGAAACGTTCCGAATCGGTAAAAGCTTATCTGCTGGCGCATGGCATTCCCGCTTCGAGGGTGAATATCGATTTCTTCGGCAAGCAGCATTTTGTGTTGCCATGTGCACAAGGACGTAAGTTCAATAAGGCAGAGCAGATCGCCAACCGGCGCTCAGACCTGATCCTTACCAGAGAAAAGAGTCCGAAATGGCGGCCTGCGGGTAATGAGCTGGATATCGATCCTTCGCAATTGAGTCCGCTGTACCGTTCGGTAAATACTAACTTCAATCCGGCATCTTCGCTTTCGAATGGGCAGCCAAAAACCGGTATGGGTAAGAGTGAGATCACAAATAATGCATTTGCCGTGAATACTGCCGGCCCAACAGCCAATAATAGTACTTTGGTTACCGGCAATAAGAATGCACCAGGTAAGGATGCATCTGCTGCAACCGCTGATCGCACCGCGAAAGAAAAACCAACCGCTAATGCTGCGGCGAAGCCTGGCTCTGGCAATACCAATGACGGGACAAATTCAAATGCTGGCCGCGTTGTTAACGGATCCAATGAGACGAAGGGCAGCAAATACAGGAAACCGGGTGCGGCAGACAGATCCGCCGCGGTTTCGAAGCGGGTTACACCGGCCGTTAGCCGAACTACCGTCACCCAGCCTTATCGCAGCACCGAGAATATGGATGCGATTTCCGCCGGACCAAGAACCGGAACGGTGGAGAAACTTGCCATCAACAAAATGCTCGATTTCACGCCGAGGGTGAATATGGGTGTGGTGGCGGAGATGACCAAACGCATTCCGCGGAAGCCGCTGGTATTGTATTCGACTTCCGATTCTGTGAGGATCGATCTCTATGATAACGGGGTATTCGACAATGACAGTGTTTCGGTGATCTATAACAAACAGCTGGTATCTTACAAGCAGCTGCTTCAGACCAATAAACCGGTAACCTTCTACGTTAAGCTCCATGCAGAGCCGATGCAGAACGAGATGATCCTGTTTGCGGAGAACCTAGGTCTTACCCCACCCAATTCAGCGCTGATGGTGATCACCGACGGCGACCGCAAGCGTACCGAGGTAAATGTGACCAGCGACCTGGAGCATAATACGGTCATATATTTTATCAAGGTAAAAAAGGAAAAGCAGTAACATTGCGGCATGGAACGAACGCAGGAACCTGAACTGGTAACGCATGCCGCATGGCTGCGCGTACCCGCAAAGATCATTTCCTATATTTTTCACCCGCTGTTCATCCCCACCTATTTTTTTTATTTCCTGATCCGGCTGTTCCCATATGAATTTCCCGGCATCAATGAATGGCAGCTGCAGTTGCGCTTTTTCAGCGTATTCTGGCTCACTGCTTTTTTCCCTGCATTTGCCGTGTTCCTGCTCTGGCGATTGAAATTCAGCGAAAGTATTTTTTTACGCACGCGAAAGGAACGGATCATTCCCTATGTGATCACCATGTTCTTTTACTGGTGGATGTACTACCTCAGCCGCAATTTTGGAGACCAACCTGCCGTACTTAAGTTCTTTTATCTCGGCATCTTCATTTCAACCGTTGCGGGACTGATCCTGAACAATTATCAAAAAATAAGCCTGCACGGCCTGGCCCTCGGCGGTATCTGGATGGCCGTCATCCTCACTTCAGTGTATTATCATACTTCACTGGGTCTGCTCATCGCTATCGTTACGGTGATAGCCGGCATCGTATGTACAAGCAGGCTGCTGGTGAGCGATCATACGAATACGGAAGTGTATTCGGGGTTTGTGGTGGGGGTGTTATGTCAAGGGGTGGCGTATTATTTCGTCATATAAACCCCCCAGCCCCCTGAAGGGGGAGTTAAAATATATTGCTAAAAAGAAAGGTTATTCATCCCGGTGAATAACCTTTCTTTTTTTAAAAAAATTTCGCTCCCCCTTCAGGGGGCTGGGGGGGGTTAAAACCTCGTGCATCTCAACCTATCCAACGTAGAATTCCTGATCTTGAGGAAGTCTTTATAAACAATACTCAATTCCAGACCACCTCGCCAGTTGGAGACAACTTTAAGCTTGGAAATATTCACATCATAGCTTACGCCGATATTGAAATGCGCCAGGCCGATTTTCAGCGTGGGGATCAGTGCATCATCCCAGCGCATGAAGCTGCCGAAGTACAGGATATCGGGGTCGGAGTTATCATATTCCATGATATTGATACCATATAACAAGCCGCCGAGTAACTGGTGGTTGCCCGCCTGGGAGAAATAATCGGCAAACGCTGTGATATGTCCATGTTCTCCTGAGGGCGCATTCACACCAAGGTTAAAAGAGAAACGCGGTTTCAGTAAACCGGGTGCATTGCCTGTTGATGACCTGATCACAGGATTGGTAAGATGGGCAATACCAGCAGCCGCATAAAAATTTGTTTTATCTCCGAATGTGGTGCTGAAGCAAAGACCGGCACTCATGTCCCAGTAATTGTAACCGGAATTCGTCAATACCTGCGAAGTAGGGTTGCCGGCATCATAAGATCCATTCCTGAACTGGTCGCCGAATTTGATCTGGGTGGCATCGAACTGGCTGCTGACGAGTCCGCCCATGAACGCTGCAGACAAATAAGTATCGCGGTTTTCACTGAGTGATTTGTGGAAATTGATGCAAGGCATGAACTGCGTTCTCTTCAGCCTGATATCACCTGCACCGTCCACGCTCATCTGTGTGGCAACAGTGAGCACATCGCTTTGGGTGCCTACCGGAATTTTGTGCTCGATGCTGAGTGAGGCTGTCCGGAACGGAACGGTTACGCTTCCCCATTGATCGCGGTACGCCATCGACACACGCAGGTCGCCGGTGAACATGCCGGCCAGCGCGGGATTACGGAGCAGGGGCTGCTCGTAGAACTGGGAGAACGTGAAGTCCTGCCCGTATGCGCGCTTGCCGCCGCATAAGCAGGCTGCCGCCAGCAGGGCAGCAACCAGTGTGCGATGAGTAAAAATCGTTTTCATAGGATCTTATTTTATAATGGCCACATTTCCTTTGAACATAGACGGTATTCCTTTCTCACAGATCACTTCGCACATATACACGAATACATCGGGAGATGCAGGAACGCCTCTTATCTTTCCATCCCAGCCCGCGCTGATATCGCCGGGAGCAAAATTTGATTTCTCGAATACCAGTTCGCCCCAGCGGCTGAATATCCTGAAGCTTTTGATCAGTTTGATACCTTTACCCTGTACTACCAGCACATCGTTCACGCCATCGCCATCCGGCGTAAAGGCATTGGGCACGAACACTTCGGTAGAACCGCAGAAGGTTTTGATCTGCATCGTATCATTGCTCACACAACCATAATTGTTAACGGCCACCAGGCTGATCGTTGCGTCCTGCGAAACTCTCAGTTCAGGCTCGGCGCAGGTAATGCACGAGAGGCCGGAGACGCCGCTCCATAACCATTTCTTGATATCCTGCACGGCAGGCTTGGCTCTCAGTTTCAGCACAGTTCCGGCAGTCATCACGGTATCGCGGCCGATATCGATCTTGGTAGGCTGACCCACCACGATCCTGATCTCGGCGGTATCTGCGAAGCATTGGTAATTGTCTTTTCCTATTACATGATAAGTAGTGGTAGACTGAGGTCTGGCGATCGTTTTCGCGGCATTAGGCGTGGTGAGCCCGGCTTCGGGATACCATTTATAACTGGCGGCGCCGGACGCGAACAACGACCTGGAAGAACCGATGCAGATGGAATCTTCGGGCGATGCATCCAGCTTGAACGGCTGTATCACTTTTATTTTAGTGGTAGCGATCTGGCTGCAACCATATTCGCTTACGCCAACCACTTCGTAATGCGTATCATCCAGTGGCCTTACAACAGGCGTTGCACAATTGGCGCAGATCAGGTTGCCTGCAGCGTCTTTCCAAAGATAATTGGCAGCGCCGCCGGCCTGCAGCACGAGCGAATCACCTTTGCACAGGTTCTGGTCGCCTTTCAGCGTTACCACCGGCTGCGGATGGATCACTATCTGTTTGTAAGCCGAGTCGAAGCACTGGTTTACGGTAGATACGAGAAGCTTCACAGAGTAGGCGCCCTCTTCGTAATACTGCACTTCTATCAGCGAATCCTTCAGTTTCTGACCGTTGCCAAGGTTCCATAATAAGTAGGCAATAGAATCGCGCGAGTTCACATCCGGTGTCAGTTGCAGCAATTGTTTTTTACAGGCCTCACTTACGGCGTTGATATCGGCCCGGGGGTATTCAAACACTTTCACCGCAAAATCGGCGCCCGAATGCGATACGCAACCGGCGTTGCTGAGCGCCTGGTGCGACACACTGTATTTGCCTTCCCTGGTGAAAATATGAGTATACTTTTCGCCTGTTGCGGTATCGCCGGCAGTAACCGACCAGCGCAGCATCCGGATGCCGGAATGCGCTGTTGAGGAATCTGTAAATTGATAGATCGTCTGCGCACACTCATTGCGGCCGGCAAGAGTGAACACCGGTTTGATCTTGTCTACCACCACATTAACAATGCTGGTAGAGGCAACACAGATACCGTTGGAGATCGTCCATGCAAACTGGTAGTTACCGGGCTGCAACCCGTTTACCTTGGTGGATGGAGATGTGGCGTCCGCAAACTGA
Organism: Chitinophagaceae bacterium; assembly: GCA_019247775.1. GTDB lineage: Bacteria > Bacteroidota > Bacteroidia > Chitinophagales > Chitinophagaceae > Sediminibacterium. The sequence continues at coordinate 13,393 of JAFBAN010000235.1, forward strand.
ACGGCATCTGGTCCTTTCACCAGGGTCCATAGTCCGGTGCCGGATACGGGAGTATTGCCGGTTAATGTAGTTGATGAATCTGCATTGCACAATAACTGATCGGGGCCTGCACTGGCAATGGTTACGGGTTGAATAGCGGTAACTGGAATAGTATTGCTGTACTGCACCGCGCAAACCCCGTTTTGCACCAGTGCGCGATACCAGGTTGAAACAGCGATCGCGTTATAATTGAATACCCTGTTCGTATCCGCAAGAACGGTCCAGGTAGCGCCATTATCGGTAGAGGATTCCCAATGCTGTACATGCCCGGTAGTTCCGGTGAGCGAAAGTGTTCCGCTGTTTCCGCCTGCACAAACGGTAGCGCTTCCGGCTAAAGTACCAGCCGCCGTGATCGCGTCCACCGAAATGCGAACCGTGTCGGAATAGCCGATACTGCAAGCGCCGCTCTGTACCACCACACGGAACCAGGAAGCTTTGCTCAGATCGGCATAACTGTAGGTATTGCCGGATCCGCTGAGCGCTGACCAGCTGTTGCCCCCATCTTCTGATAATTCCCAGCGCAGGATAGAACCTGTATAACCATTGAGGGAAAGCGTACCGTTATTGTAAGCTGCGCAGACAGTGGTTTGTGTTGTGATCAGCTTGCCCGGGTTCGTTGCAGGGCTCACGTTAACTGTTACGATATTGCTGTAAACGCTGATGCAAGGGCCGTTCTGAACAAGTGCCCTGTACTGCGAGTTCAGCGTAAGATCATGATAGATGAGTGAATCCGACTGGCTGTTCACCATCGCCCAGTTTGCGCCGCTGTCGGTAGAAACTTCCCAATGTGTAATACTTCCGGTATAAGCAGAAAGCCTCAGCATACCGCTGTTATTCGTTACACATACAAAGGAGTCGGCTACCAGTCTGCCCGCAGCAGTGGCTGCATAAACAGTAACGCTCACGGTATCTTTTGAATCGGTGCAGAGTCCATTGGAGATGGTCCACACGAACTGGTAAGTACCGGTGGTAAGTCCGTTAACGGTAGTTGCCGGATCGGCCGCATTGGTAAATGTTACGGTTGAAGGATTACCTGCAAGCGCAGTCCAGGTACCTGTTCCCGAAGTGGGCGTGTTACCGGCCAGT
>JAFBAN010000083.1 GCA_019247775.1 Chitinophagaceae bacterium
TGGCTATCGATTTGGTAGCGTCATCGTTGGAAGGGATCGCGAAATCAACCTTGTTAGGATCGCAGTTGGTATCCACCATCCCGAAAGTGGTGATGCCAAGGCGTTTTGCTTCGGCGAGCGCAATATGCTCATGGCCGATATCCACCAGGAACAAAGCTGCCGGCAGACGGCCCAGCTGGGCGATACCGCCGAGTACTTTCTCCATCTTATCCTTATCACGGCTCAGGGTCAGGCGCTCTTTTTTGGTAAGGCTTTCAGCGCTTCCATCGTTCAGCATTTTTTCAATGCTCTGCATTTTCTTCACGCTCTTGCGAACGGTATTGAAGTTGGTGAGCATACCACCCAGCCAGCGTTCGGTAGCAAAAGGCATGTTCACACGGCGGGCGCACTCGCTCACGATCTCTTTCGCCTGCTTCTTGGTAGCCACGAACATGATCTTCTTACCGCTTTTCGCGATCTGCTTGATGGCCGCCGCAGATTCCTGCAGGTGATCAACCGTCTTGTTCAGATCGATGATATGAATGCCTTTTTTCTCAGCAAAGATGTAAGGCAGCATCTTCGGATTCCACTTCTTCTTCAGGTGACCAAAATGTACACCTGCTTCTAAGAGTTGTTGCTGGAGTGAAGTGTTATTTTCCATTGTATGGTTGTTATGATAATTTGAAAAGTTTGGAGTTTGGAGTTTGGGGTTTGGGGTTGAAGCCATAAACTCCAAACCCAAAACTCCAAACACCAAACAGTATTAACGTTTGCTGAACTGGAAGCTCCTGCGCGCTTTCTTGTGACCGAATTTCTTACGTTCAACGCCGCGAGGATCACGCTTGAGCTGACCGGCAGCTTTCAGTGCAGGACGGAATTCAGGATTGATCTCGAGCAACGCGCGGGCAATACCCAGCTTGGCTGCCTCGGCCTGGCCTTTCAGTCCGCCACCCTGTGCATTGATCACGATATCGAACTTGCCAACCATGTCCGCGGTCTTCAGCGGCGACTCGATCTGGTTCTGCAGATATACCAGTGGAAAATAGGTTTTATAGTCTTTGTCGTTGACAGTGATCTTACCATCACCCTTGCTGATGAATACGCGGGTAACGGCTTCTTTACGGCGACCAACTGCGTTTTTTTGTTTTTCCATGTTTTATGCTTAATGCTTAACGCTTAACGCTGAAAGCAATGGTTTAAAATTTTAATTCTTTGGGTTGTTGTGCAGTGTGCGGATGAGCGGCACCGGCATACACGAACAGTTTTTTATACATCTTACGGCCCAGGCGGTTCTTGGGAAGCATGCCTTTTACAGCCCTTTCCATCACTACCTCAGGACGGCGACGCAGCAGGTCTTCTGCAGCCTCCTCTTTTTTACCGCCGGGGTAACCGGAGTAATTGATGTACTGTTTTTGCTCGCCTTTCTTGCCGCTGAAAACAACCTTGTCGGCATTGATAACGATCACATAATCGCCGCAATCAACGTGCGGGGTATAAGATGCCTTGTTCTTACCGCGAAGAACAGAAGCAATTCGTGCAGCGATACGTCCTACGGTTTGATTAGTACCGTCAACCACATACCAGTTGTGCTGTACGGTAGCCGCGTTCGCATGCTTGGTGGTGAAATGAAGTTTACTCATGATTTTCTGTTTTAATGACCCGGCGCTATCCCGCCGGTTAAAAATGGACGGCGAAGGTAGGCCAGAACAGCCTTCCATTCCAAGAATTGAGGAAAGTATTTTGACAGCCACCCGTACAATCTATTGATTTTCAATAAAATTTTTGAACATTTTTTGAGGTAGCCTGATTCTGGACCCGGCTTTTGTTCCCTGTTCGGCCCCGGTTGCGTCGCACACTTCAGCCATTCTGCAGCGACCGGGGCTTCTAGGGACCCTCTGCGTACCCTGCGGTCCTTTGCGTTCCCTGCGATACCATACAGTTGCGGATTTAGTAACGCAGAGAACGCAAAGGACCGCAGGGAACGCAAAGAAGTTATAAGCAGTCAGATTACGCTTTGATACATTTGGACATGCTTTACCGTAAGTTCCTGCCAACCCGGATTTTCACCGGTACCGAAATGCTCGGTCCCGGAAATGTGCTGATCGCCGATGACCAGGGCGGTATCGAAGCGATCGTGCCCCGGCAGGACGCGGGCGACGATATTCAAACATCAGACGGCATCATCTCCCCCGGCTTTGTGAACTGCCATTGCCATCTCGAGTTGAGCCATATGCGCGGCCTCATCCCCGAAGCCACCGGGCTGGTGGATTTTGTGTTTAAGGTGGTCACCGAAAGGCATCATCCAGACGAGGCCATCGCCGAAGCCATCCAGAAAGCGGAGCAGGAAATGATCGATAACGGTATCGTTGCCGTGGGCGATATCTGCAACAATCTCTCTACCCTCCCTCAAAAACAGAAAGGCAGACTGCATTATTACAATTTTATCGAAGCCAGCGGCTGGCTCCCCGAAGTAGCGCAGACCCGGTTTGAAAGGTCCAGCTCTTTTTTGCAAGCGTTTACGCAAATCCAAAATTCGAATTCTAAAATCCAAAATAGCCTCAGTCCTCACGCCCCCTATTCTGTTTCAGACCGGCTCTGGGCCCTGATGCAGCCGTTCTTCGCCGGTAAAACAATTTCGATCCACAACCAGGAAACCGCTTTTGAGGATGAATTGTTCCGGAGCGGCAGCGGGGATTTTACCAGGATGTATGAGCTGATGAAACTGGATACCTCTTTCTTCCGGCCAACTGGTAAAAGCAGCCTGCAATCCTACCTGCCAAAACTGAAAGACGCAGCTGAGATCATACTGGTCCATAACACATTCACCACGCAGGAAGACATCAGTTTTGCAAAACAGTCATCGCCTAATGTTAACTGGTGCATCTGCATTAAAGCCAACCGGTATATCGAACAGGCAACCCCGCCGGTGGAATTATTGTACCGGAACGGCTGCAATATGGTGATCGGCACCGATAGTCTTGCCAGCAACAACAGCCTGGATATCCTCGATGAACTGAAAACGATACACCGGTCCTTTCCGGCTATCCCGTTTACCGATCTGCTGCAATGGGCCACTTACAACGGAGCCAGAGCATTGCAGCTGCAGGATCGTATCGGCAGTTTTGAAAAAGGAAAAAAGCCGGGCCTCATTCTTATCAGCGGTTTGGAAAACGGAAACCTTACTGAACGATCCGCGGTAACAAATCTGTGCTGATCTGCGAATCTGCGGCTAAAATTATCGCCGCAGATTCGCAGATTTTTTCTAGGAGAGAATTTCCTGTAGGATAGGCAGGCTTTTCATCTCGCCGAAATCCGGGATATGCAGCGATAAATAAGTTTGATATGCCAGCACCAGTTCGCGCCGCAATGAGCGGCTCAGCTGGAAATTTTCAAGATCGTTGTAGAATTGTACGGCCAGCAAACGGGAAGTTGTTTCAGCCGCAGCGTCGTGCAGGTAATAAGCATGCAGCGGGCGCTCGTTCACAAAAATACCCTCCTGCAGATCGAGTACCGGCGTGGCGGCCGAATAGGACCCGCTCATCCCAAAACCGAGTTCGGCCCCAAGATGCAGGGTGAAATACAATGGCAGATTACCGGTAAGCGTATCGTTGCCCCTGTCCAGTTGCTTCAACGTGTCTTCGATCAGATAGAAGAGTTCGGGATTGGCTTCGGGTTGTTTTAGGCTATGCTGCAACAGTTCCACCACATACAAAGCCACGGTATTCTTCACCACATCGAACAGCACATGCTCGTACAGGTAACTCCACTGGTACTCTTTTACGAATTGCAGATGCTTCAGTTCATTGTGGTACACCACCATCTCCAGCATTGCCGCGGGCTGGAAAAAACCAGCTTTGCCGGCCGATCTTTTGCTGCTCTGCCGCACTCCCTTCACGATATAGCTCTGGATCCCGAACAGTTCGGTGTACACGGTAGTGATGATACTCGTATCGCCATATTTTACCGTGCGGAGCACTATGCCTTTAGTGGTATGAACCATCGGATCGGAGATTAGGGATTGCAGGTTTGAGAATTATGTTCTCCTTGCGTCCCCTGCGGTTCCCTGCGTTACAAAATTCGCGGTTCAATAGTAACGCAGAGAACGCAAAGGAGCGCAGGGTACGCGGGGCAGCAAATTTATAAGCCTGTAAATCTAAAATATTTCATCCCAGCGCCAGCAGCGTTATTCCTGCCAGCATTATTAAAGAACCTATCATTCTTCGCTTCCCGTCAGATTCTTTCAGCATATTGGCGCCGAGCAGAACGCCGAATACGATGCTGATCTCGCGCGCGGGCGCCACATAGCTCACCGGCGTGGTTTTGATCGCCATCAATATCAGCAGATAAGATACCGGCTGGCAAATGGCAATGATCAATGCCTGCTTCCAGTGCTGCCTGAATTCCATTCCTGTTTCTTCCTTTCTACGCACTGCAACCGGCGTCAGCGCCAGCATGGGTACAACCATGGAAGCAAAAGTGATCAGCGACACCGATACATGATATTCTACCACACCCAGCCGGTCCCATAGTGTATAGGCGGCGATGAAAAGGCCGGTGAGCGTTCCGTAAAATAATCCTGCCTGTAACCTTCGGTCGTTGGTGCTGCGGAATCGCAGTCCCGTCATCACCAGCACGCCGGCAATGATCAGTACCACACCCAGTAAGGCGATCAATCCCGGCCGCTCATTAAAAAGAATCATCGCACCGGTTACAGATATAAATGGTCCTGATCCCCTCGCGATCGGGTATACGATCGAAAGATCCGCTTTACGATACCCCGCCTGCAATACCAGGAAATAAACAGAATGCAATGCTGCGCTTACCAGTGCAAACAGCCAGACCGCGGGCGTAACGGCAACATGCAGCTTTGCTATCTGCCATCCTACAAAAGGCAGGCAGATCATTGAAGAGAACAGGCCGATCACCCAGAAAAAAGGCAGGCGCCCATTTACCTGTTTGGTTACCAGGTTCCAGACGGCATGCAGGATGGCAGCAGCGATCACAAGCAATAATGCCTGTACACTCATGAACTGGGTTTGATGTTAAACAACGCCGGTAAACTGTTTCAGGAAACGGATATCGTTCTGTGAATATAAACGGAGATCATTCACCTGGTATTTCAACTGCGTGATGCGTTCCACACCCATACCGAATGCAAAACCGGTATACTTGTTCGGATCGATGCCGAAGTTCTCCAGCACTTTGGGATGTACCATGCCGCTGCCGAGTATTTCCACCCAGCCCGTATGCTTGCAGATATTGCAACCGCTTCCGCCGCAGATCAGGCAGCTGATATCCATTTCCGCGCTCGGCTCTGTGAACGGAAAATAACTGGGACGGAACCGCACTTTCACATCTTTACCGAACATTTCCTGCACGAAAAAATACAGGGTCTGTTTCAGGTCGGCGAAGCTGACATTCTCATCGATATACAATCCTTCTACCTGGTGAAAAAAACAATGGGCCCTTGCGCTGATGGTTTCGTTGCGGTACACACGGCCCGGACAGATCACCCGGATAGGCGGCTTCTGCGTTTCCATTACCCTTGCCTGCACACTGCTGGTATGGGTACGCAGCAACCAGGCCGGATTTTGATGGATATAAAATGTATCCTGCATATCCCGGGCAGTATGATCTTCGGGAAGATTCATCGCGCCGAAATTGTGCCAGTCGTCCTCTATCTCCGGACCTTCCGCTACCGCAAAACCAAGTCTCTTGAAAATGGACACGATCTGGTTGCGTACAATATTCAGCGGGTGACGGGTGCCGACGGGTATGGGGGTGCCGGGGAGGCTCCAGTCGAGTCTGGAGTCTGGAGTCTGGAGTCTGGAGTTGTTTTGTTTGAGCGCTTCGTATTTTTCTTCGACGAATAGTTTGAAATCGTTGAGGATCTGGCCGAATTCTTTTTTGCGGTCGGCGGGTACGGTTTTCATCTCAGCCATGACCGCTTTTACCAGGCCTTTGGTGCCCAGCCATTTGATGCGGAACTCCTCCACCGCTTCCGGTGTGCCGGCTTCGGCGGCGGCTATTTCGCTGCGGTACAACGCTATCTGCTGCAGTAATTGCTCCATGGGGCGAAGGTAAGAGTAAGCTGTTGCTTTTAGCCATCAGCGGTTGACAAAACTTCCTTTGAGTGGCAGATTTTGACCTGATAACGGGCCTGGCTAACAGCCAATAATGGTACAGCTTAAATACGGAGACCAGGTTTACCGCAAAGGCGCAAAGACGCAATGATACGCAAAGGGGCTGTCACCGCGGGTTTCTTTCGCGTTGCTTTGCGCCTCAGCGTCTTCGCGGTTAAATTAACTAACAGCTAATAGCTAACAGCTGACGGCTTTAAAACCCTATCTTTGCTTTTGCACAAGACTTTTATGGAATACAATACAGAAAGAAGTTACCTGGGAATGCGTGAGTATGGCCGCCATGTTCAAAAGATGGTGGATTACCTGCTGACGATCGAAGACCGTGAAAAAAGGCAGCAACAGACGCAGTCTGTGATCGAATTAATGGGCTTTCTGAATCCGCACCTGAAAAACGTGGAGGACTTTCGTCATAAACTCTGGGATCACCTATTCTTCATCAGCGATTTTAAGCTGGATGTGGATAGCCCTTACCCGATCCCCAAGCGCGAAACCTATAAACTGAAACCCGATCCGCTGCCTTATCCCAAGCGTCATCCTAAATATGCCCACCTCGGCAAAAACCTGGAAGTGGTGATCGATAAGGCGCTGGCGGAAGAAGATCCGGAAAAGAAAGCCGGTTTTGCGCATGCGATCGCTTATTATATGAAGCTGGCGTACAGCAACTGGCACAAAGAGCTGGTGCATGATGATACCATCCGCACCGAGCTGAACAGCATTACGGGGGGGCAACTTGAGTTCAGCAATACGCCTTATATTAAGCACCGCAACCAGATCGAGCGCGACGACTATCCGCCGCAGCGTGGCGGAAGATGGCAGCAGAATTTCGGCGGCCGCAACAATGGCGGTAACCGTAATTCAGGCGGCGGTAACAGGAACGGCCGTAACAACAGCGGCGGTGGCGGCGGTAACCGCAACAACAATGGCAACAGCGGTGGCAACAGGGATAATAACCGGAATGGCGGCAACCGCGGAGGACAATTCAAGAAACGCTACTGATCTCAACACTACTTTATTTAAAGCACCAGACCCCTGGTGCTTTTTTTGTATGGTATACCCCGGCCGGCAGATCGGCGGAACGGATAAGCATTCTTATATTCGCTAAACATTATATACCATGAGTTCATTCGAAGTTATCGGAGGTCGCAAACTGAAAGGAGAGATCATCCCGCAGGGCGCAAAAAACGAGGCATTGCAGATACTGTCGGCCGTATTGCTGACAGCCGAACCTGTAACCATTTCCAATATCCCCGATATCCTCGACGTGAACCTGTTGATAGAGTTGCTGGCCGATGTGGGTGTGAAAGTGAACCGCGTTTCCCGCGATACCTGCATCTTCCAGGCGGATGATGTGAATGTGGATTATCTCGCTTCGGAAGCCTTCCACAAGAAAGGCGGCCGGTTACGCGGCAGTGTAATGTTTGCCGGACCGATGCTGGCCCGTTTCAAGAAAGCGTATATCCCCAAGCCCGGCGGCGACAAGATCGGCCGGCGCAGGCTGGATACGCATATCATGGGTTTTGAAAAGCTGGGCGCCAAATACGAATATGAGGAGGAGCTGGGCTGTTTCAAACTTTCGTCACCGCAGTTGAAAGGTGAATTCATGCTGCTGGATGAACCCTCTGTTACGGGTACCGCCAATATTGTGATGGCGGCGGTGCTGGCAGAAGGCATTACCACGATCTACAATGCAGCCTGCGAGCCTTATGTGCAGCAGCTTTGCCGCATGCTGAACAGAATGGGTGCTCATATTACCGGCATCGGATCCAATATGCTTACGATCGCGGGTGCGGAGATCATTCATGGCACTGAGCACCGCATGCTTCCTGATATGATCGAGATCGGCAGCTTCATTGGTATGGCCGCCATGACGCAGAGCGAGATCACGATCAAAGATGCGGGCATAAAACACCTGGGAGTGATCCCCGATAAATTCAGGCAACTGGGCATCCATTTCGACATCAATGAAGACGATATCCATATTCCCGCCCAGGATATTTATGAGATACAGACTTTTTTAGATGGCGGCATTCTCAATATTTATGATCATCCCTGGCCGGGTTTAACGCCAGACCTGCTCAGCATCCTGCTGGTAGTGGCCACCCAGGCCCGAGGCAGTGTGCTGATCCACCAGAAAATGTTCGAAAGCCGTTTGTTCTTCGTAGATAAACTAATCGATATGGGTGCACAGATCATCCTCTGCGATCCGCACCGTGCTACCGTGATCGGCCTGGCCAGAACGCATGCGCTCCGCGGGATCACGATGAGCAGTCCCGATATCCGCGCAGGCCAGGCACTGCTGATCGCTGCGCTGAGTGCGGATGGAAGAAGCGTGATCCAGAACATAGAACAGATTGACCGGGGTTACCAGCATATCGACACCCGGCTGAGCGAACTGGGCGCGGAGATCAGAAGGATCCCATAGCCTGTTTTCTGCACCCGTGAATATAGTAACGCAGTCGCGCCGAAATTACCCTTGCGTCATCTGCGTGCCTTTGCGTTCTCTGCGTTACCATCCTAAACTTGCACAAACCGCAAGATTCAGCCAATGAGCGTCGCGAATGTTAAAATCCCCATTTGCCCGAAAAAAAGTCCTGTTAATGCCGGTAAAAACCTCCTAATTCCCGGTAAAATATTTTCCTTAACAGAAATAGGCACAACTCTTGTCATTTACAGGCTGAATTAAATCCAGTAA
>JAFBAN010000190.1 GCA_019247775.1 Chitinophagaceae bacterium
GAAATTTTTGGTCACTTCAAACCCGAGCAGCCGCGCGGTGCCGAGCGCCATATCGGAGTAGCCGGAGAAATCTGCATAGATCTGCATGGCGTACAAAAAAGCGCCGAGCAACAAACTGCTCGCCGGCAGGTGCTGGTAATTTGCAAAAACAGGATCAACCAGCACCGCACAGTTATTGGCGATCACCAGTTTTTTGAATAGTCCCCATAAGAACTGCCGCAAGCCGCTCACCGCTTTCAGGTATTCGAAACTTCGGGGGCTTTCCAGCTGCGGCACCAGCGTGCGGGCCTTGTCTATCGGGCCCGATACCAGGCAGGGAAAAAATGCGGCAAAAGAAAAAAATACGATCCAGCCCTTTACTGCCCGCTGCTTCCCCTTGTGTACATCGAGCAGGTAACCCACCAGTCTGAACGTATAAAAACTCAATCCCAGTGGAAAGAGCCAGGAAAAACTATCAGCTGTTGCGGCGATGCCAATTCCTGCAAGGGCCTTGCTCAAAGGCACCGCTAGCAGGTTCACATATTTATACAATATCAGCACCCCGATCCCCTCGATCAAGCCGATCAGCAGGAATAATCTTTTTCTTTTTTCCGAACCCGAGCGTTCTATTGCAATGCCGAGCAGCCAATGAAGCAATGAACTTCCGGCCAGCAGGAACAGGAACCGCCAGTCCCACCAGGCATAGAACACATAACTGCCCGCAAGTATCAACACATTCTGCCATTGCCTGGAACGGGAACCCCAGTACAGGATGAAAAAGATCCCGAAAAAAACAGCGAATGGAAACGAGTTGAACAGCATGGTCAGTTCTTTCCGGGGTTCAGGATGATATTGGCAGCATTGGTGGTATTGGATGCCTGCAGCAGATCCGAAATGGCAGCAGCTACTTCATCCGGCCGCAGTAATCGCTTCGCCTCACTGGATCCGATCATTTGCTCGATGATGCGCTCATCGGTGTCCTTCGTAAGCCCGGTCTGCATGAACGAAGGAGAAATTGCATTCGATCGGATATTGAACTTTGCATTCTCGTGCGCCCAGGCATACACCAGTTGCTCCAGGTATGCTTTGCCCGCCACATAAACAGAAGTGCCGGCCGGCGGATGATCGAGGTAATTACTCAGGATGGTAATGATATGCCCGTGCTTCTTTTTCCTGAAACCATCGATCGCCGCCTGGGTAATGCGGATCGTGGGCAGGATATTCGCTTCGAATTCCATCCTGATCTCCTCTGCCGGTAATTTATGGAACAGGGCTCGCACCGGTTTTCCGGTATAAGCGTTATTGATCAGCAGGTCCAGGTCCATATCGCCGATCTTAGCGATAAGGCTATCCACCGAATCGGCGTCAGTAAAATCGCACTGAACAGCGTTGGCATTGGGATGCGTTGCGGTGAGTTGTTCCGCCTGCTCCGCCGAGTAGTGGAAACTGAAATACACTTTGTGATCCGGATCCTGCAGCAGCCGGCTGGTAATAGCCACGCCCAATCCTGAAGCGCCTCCCGTGATCAGTATATTCATAGCAGTATCCCGATTTGTAATTTACCCCGCGCCACAGTACCCCCATCGGCATTTGTAAACCTGATCTTCATTTCAACTGTATTCACAGATTCAGATACGGCGCTCACGGTTGCTTCCAGCAGTAATTCGTCATTCAGGTACACCGGCTGCGCGTAATTGAGCTGCTGCGAATGAATGATCAGGTTTTTCACCGGCAGGCATTCGCCCACAAAATAAGAGAGGAATCCGTTGAGGATATTGCCATGCATTACCCTGCCGGCGAAACCTTTTGACTGCGCAAATTTTTCGTCCGTATGCAGGGGATTACGGTCCTTAAAAACCTGCATAAATCCTTCATAGGTCTGCTCCGATACATGAAAGCGCTCGCGGAATGACTGGTTCAGGGTGAAACTCATTTTTTTCTTTCTATGATGGTATCGATCATTTCGCCCACATTCTTCCAGCGCTGGATCTCGGAGGAGCTGAAACGCAGCTGGAAATGTTTTTCAACAGCCACCACCAGCTGGATATGCGTAAGCGAATCCCAATCGTCTACATCGTCGGCCGTGGTGGCTTCGGTGAGTACGATCGATTCATTATCGAGCACATCTTTAAAGATCGAATTCACTTCGCCAAGTATCTCCTGCCTGTCCATCTATTTTTATTTAATATTAATAAAACATTTCCTGTTTTCATACCCGTCCATATCGAGCAGCCAGTGATCGCCGCTTTGTGTGAAACCGAGGGCTTCGTAATGATCTTTCACCAGCCCGTTCTTAGCCGTTGGCCTGTATTCTCCTTTCAATTTCCTGAAACCATGCTTTTTCGCGAAGGCCGCCAGCGTGTTGAGCGTAAACTGTTCCATTCCTCTTTTCAGTACCCGGCAGCTCATCAGCCAGGTATCGATAAACAATGTGGCGGGATCTTCTTTCACAAGAATGACCACAGCGATCAGTCCATGCGAACCGAAAGTATCCTCCAGTGTAAAACAGAAGCCGGCATGCTGCTGGGAGGATGCGATCCGCTCAATATCCGCTTCGGTATAGCGCACGGTACGGAGATTGAATTGATTGGAGCGCTGCGTCAACTGCGCCACCCGCGGCGTATTGTAGTTATTGAAAGGTTCTACCCGCGACTGCATAAGCAGGCTTTGCAGGTAATCGTCTTCATTCGTGAATTTCTGTATGGTACTCTTGCGCAACGCCTCGGCCTGGTATAGTTTGTTACGGTCTGCATCTTCCGCGGAAACAGAAATTGTTTCGAACAGGTTCATGCCCTGCAGGTACTCGAGGTATTCGGCAGGATCGCCCGGCAGTTCGGGCACGGTAATGCCAGGAACATGCGTCCGCACCATTTCGCGCTCGAAAGGATTATCGTCGAGAAAGACCATGGAATCGAAGCCGATGTTCAGGATGGACTGGATATGCCGGAGATTATCCGCCTTGTTCTCCCAGTTCACGGCAAACACGGCAAAATCATCCAGCCGCAGCACCATCTCGGGATGCTTTTCAAAAACTTCCTGTGCGATCTCGGGAGAATTCTTGCTGCATACGGCCAGGATAATTCCGCGCTCTTTCAGTTTTTTGATCCAGTGCTGGAATGCAACGAATGCTTTTCCGATGCCAAGGTTGCCGAGCTGGATATTCTCCAGGCCATCATCGCCGATGATACCGCCCCATAAAGTGTTGTCGAGGTCGAGTACCAGGCATTTATGCGATTGTCCCTGTAAGGCGCGGACAATAGCCAGTGTGCGTTCAGCTACTGCAGGCAATGCCTCCAGGCTAACGGTCATTTCGGTGTTCACATAAATGGCGGGACGAAAGAACTGCTCGCGGCCGAGCGACTGCTGAACAATATTGAGATCGCAGATAAAAAGATCTTTCAGCGCTGCGCTCAGTTGCATCAGCGAAAAATTGAGCTTACGCAACTGGAACAGGAAAGAAGAAGGCGTTCTGTTGGCGTAATTTCCAAATACCGCATCATCCATTTCTGCATAGTTGTAACAGATGAGCCGTGCGGAGGAAAATGACTGCACGGCATTTGCCATGCTCCTGATAAGTTCCAGCTCGCGGTCTGCCATAGTTGCGCGTTCATTTGCCGGCATCGTATCGAACCGATGCAGCAGCGCCTGTGTGGACCGGAACAGCAAAATGATCTGCGGCTGTTGCCGGTAAAGTTCGGAGCCGGGATCCATCAGTTGACGTTCCTGCTGGTTATAATCCGCCTCCCAGATCTGCAGATCGATGCCATATGCATAAGCGCAGCCGCGCAACGCCTCGTGCAGCCATTGCGTGGCGCTGTCGCCGAGCAGGGCCGCTTTGATCACGGGCATCCCGGAAAAATCCTTCTTCAAATTTTTTCTGAGTGCAGAAAAAGATACCATGGGCGGATCGCTATATGATCTGTAAGTTACGCTATTCGGGGCCGCAGTTACATTTCATCCGTCAATGAAAAGACCGGCTTGCGGTACATCCATTGGCCGCCTGTGAAATCAGGAAAGTCTACGGTCTGATGGCCGAGTGCGATCGACGATTCACTCAAAGGCGTAATGGCGCTCCAGGTGGCGGCATCGTACACGTCCATCGGCGTTGGTATTTTGCGTTTGATGGATTCTACCAATGCGTGCACCACGAAGAAATCCATCCCGCCATGGCCCGCTCCTTCCGAATCCTTGCTCCAGCGGGCCCACAACGGATGATCGTATTTGTCGAGCCAGCCCTGGGCATTATCCCACTGATGGGCTTTGGCTGATTTTTCCTGGATATAGATCCCTTTGTTCACATCCATCCACAGCCCTTCGGTACCCTGCACCCGGAATCCGAGTGAATAGGGACGCGGCAGATTGGTATCATGCTGCAGCAGGATCGTTTCACCGTTTGCGCAATTGATGGATGTGGTGACCACATCACCCAGTTTGAATTCTACTTTTGCGTTGGGATGACCCTCGCCGCCCTGCTTCACGATATGATTGTGCAGACCGCGCGCTTTACTGGAGAACGAACAAAGCGAGAGAAAGCGGTTGCCCCGGTTGATATTGATATAGTTCGCCAACGGACCCACGCCATGTGTGGGATACAGGTCGCCGTTGCGGTGAACGGAATGTTCGGTACGCCAGTGCGCTTCGGAAAACCCTTTTTCGCCAAATTCCACACCGTGTCCGTATGGGTTTACGCCATCGTTGAATTTCACTTCGCGCAGATCGTGCTGGTAGCCGCCCTGCAGGTGTATGATCTCGCCGAACAGGCCCTGCCGCACCATGTTCAGTACCGCCATCACATCGCGGCGGTAGCAGACATTTTCCATCATCATCACATGGGCATTGTGCTTTTCGGCAGCGTGCACCACATCCCAATGGTCCTGGAGGGTGATGCCGAGGATCACTTCAGTGCCCACATATTTCACGCCTGCATCCAGCGCGCCGAGTATCATCGGTTTGTGCCATTCCCAGGGCGTAGCGATGATAACGCCATCGGGTTGATGCTTCGCAAGCAATTGTTTCCAGGCATAATTATCTCCGGTAAAGACCTCCGGCATTTTTTTTCCGCTCTTATCCACCAGCTTGCGGGAGAATGCCAGCATGCGCTCATCCACATCGCAGATAGCAACCAGGTCAACATCATTGCGGCGCAGCAAAAGTCCCAGGTGCTCCTGGCCCCGGAGTCCTGTTCCGATCAGGGCCATTCTTACTTTGGTATCAGCAGGGGAAGCGAATAATTTTGCGCCAGGCAAAACGGCAAGCGAAGCGGCGCCAAGTCCGGTAAGGCGCACGAATTCTTTTCTGTTCATGGCAGTTATATTAAGAGATATGATTGCGAACCTGGGATCTCCGGTTATTTTTTGGGATGCGGCCTGTTGTCTCTCCGCTGACCACCGCCACCGCCCGGCCTTCCGCCATGACGTCCGCCGCCGCCACCAGGACGACCACCTCCGGAATGACCGCCGCCGGAGCGGCCACCACGCGAACCGCCGCCTGAACGGCCTGTTCTGGGATTATAAGGCGGGGTTTCACCAAATTCTTTCGGCACTTCCGCTTTGGTAACAGGATGTCCCAGCAAAGCTTCTATCTGCGCAAATTTTCCCTGCTCTTTTTCGCTGATGAAGGTATACGCGGTCCCCTCGCTGGCCGCCCGCGCCGTTCTTCCGATACGGTGGATATAATCCTCGCCATCATTGGGCACGTCGAAATTGATCACCAGGTCAATGTCTTCGATATCGATACCGCGGCTCAGGATATCCGTTGCCACCAGTATTTTGAGTTTCTTGTTCCTGAAATCGAGCAGTACCTGCTCACGCTGCGCTTGCTCAAGATCGGAATGGATCTCCTCGATGGAAAAATTCGCACGTTTCAATGCTTGCGCCAGTTGTTTCACATTCTGTTTCTTGGAACAGAACACGATCACGCTCTGGAAATTCCGTTTGCGCAATACCTCTTTCACCAGCGGTATCTTCTGCGGTTCAAATACCACAAAAGCTTCCTGTACGATCTGTTCAGGCGGTTTCGAAACGGCGATATTGATCTCTTCGGGGTTGTGCAGGATCTTCCGCGCCAGTTCCCGCATTTTCATAGGCATGGTAGCCGAGAATAACAGGTTCTGTCTTTGTTTGGGCAGGTGAGAGATGATCTTCATGATATCATCGTGGAAACCCATATCGAGCATGCGATCTGCTTCATCGAGCACCAGGTAACGCAGGGCCTGCATCTTCACATAGCCCATGTTGAGATGCGCGATCATGCGGCCGGGTGTGCAGATCACTACATCCACGCCGGTACTCAGCGCTTTTTTCTCTGCGGTGAATGAACTGCCGTCGCCGCCGCCGTACACAGCAATAGAACTTACATTGGTGAAATAAGACAACCCTTCCAGGCTCTGGGCGATCTGCACCGCCAGTTCGCGCGTGGGTACGATGATCATGGCATTGATCAGGTGCTCATCATGCGGTTCCGTGATCAGTTTATGAACCAGGGGCAGCAGGAATGCTGCGGTTTTGCCGGTGCCGGTCTGTGCAGAGGCAATGATGTCTTTTCCCTGCAGAATGGGTACCATCACCTGTTGCTGAACAGGCGTGGCTGTTTCATAACCCATAGCACCGATTCCTTCCAGTATTCTTTCGTCGAGACCGAATTCAGTAAAATTCAAAGTAAAAATAGTGTTTGACGGTAAAGATAGGGATTGAACAAGGAACAGATGAACAGAGGAGCAAGGAACAAGGAACAGAGGAACGGGGAATCGAAGAATCCGCGCATTTGCGGTAGACAACAGGTAGGAGAAGATAAGCAGGAACAGGAAGTGCGAAGGGGTTATAATTTTGGCCTTTGCAGCGCTAAATGACTGGGAACCCCCAAAATCCGATCAATATTGATCGGTTCCTTGTTCCTTGTTCATCTGTTCAATTTTAACCTTTTGCTTATTTTTAACCCTTATCTGCACCCAATTCAGTTAATTTGCGCCCTATTGGCAACCATCGGATAACTAATTAGCAATGAAAAGAACATTACTCGCGGTTTTGGGCATCCTGTTTTCTGTTTTGAGTTTTGCGCAGAAAGATTCCATCACCAGCCGGAAACCGGCTGTTAAGATAGACCTCAGCAACCGGCCCGCCGACCATTTCATGATCCAATATGGAGCCGATAGCTGGACGGGCCGCCCCGATAGTGTTCGTACCGGTGGTTTCAGCCGGCATTTCAATTTTTATTTCATGCTGGACAAGCCTTTCCAGACAAACCCCAAATTCAGCGTGGCGTTTGGCGCGGGCATCGGGAGCAGCAATATCTTCTTCAATAATACCCGGGTGGATATCAAGTCGAATACCACCAAGCTGCCTTTCACCAATGTGGACAGCACGGATCATTTCAATAAGTTCAAGGTAACCACCATTTACCTGGAGGTACCGGTAGAACTGCGGTATTATACCAACCCGGCAGATCCCAATAAATCCTGGAAAATGGCGCTGGGTATGAAAGTGGGTACCCTGCTGAAATCGTATACCAAGGGCAAGAACCTGGAAAATAAAAGCGGCGCATCCATCTACGGTCCCGGTTATATTGTGAAAGAAAGCGATAAGCGTTTCTTTAACGGTACCATGCTGGCCCTCACCGGCCGCATCGGTTACAGCTTTATCTCGCTCGATGCCGGCTATCAGTTCAACGGCGTTCTCAAAGAAGGCGTGGGACCAAGCATGAACAAATTCTCCATCGGACTTACTTTCAGCGGACTTTAAGAGTTGAGAGGTATGAGTTGAGAGTCGATCTCAGCTCCGCGTCTCTGCGCCTCTGCGGTTATATTCTTACAAGCCGCACCGGTGGGGTGGATTTATTACCGCGGAGACGTGGAGACGCGGAGGAACAACTCTAAACTCATACCTCTCAACTCTAAACTCTTTTCCTACTTTTGCCAAAATAATCCAGGTGATAGAGAAGAAGCAGAAGATCTCGCAGGAGGAGAAAACGGTATTGGTAGGATTGGTACAGCAGGAGCAGACCGCGGAGCAGGTGGCCGAATACCTCGATGAGCTTGCTTTTCTCGCCGAAACCGCCGGCGCCACTGCCGTGAAGCGGTTTACCCAGAAACTCCCCCATCCCGACAGCCGTACATTTGTTGGCAAAGGCAAACTGGAAGAGATCAAAAATTATGTGGCTGGAAAAAATATCGATCTCGTCATCTTCGACGATGAACTGACCGGTTCACAGATCACCAATATTGAAAAAGAGCTGGGTGTTAAGACCATCGACCGCAGCGACCTGATACTCGACATCTTCGCCCGCCGCGCCCGAACGGCGCAGGCCCGGGTACAGGTGGAGCTGGCACAATACCAGTACCTGCTGCCCAGGCTCAAAGGCATGTGGAAACACCTCGAGCGCCAGGGTGGCGGTATCGGCACCCGGGGCCCGGGTGAAACCGAGATCGAAACGGACCGCCGGATCGTGAAAGACAAGATCTCGTTGCTGCGGAAGAGACTGGCCGAGATAGACAAACAGGCATTCACCCAGCGCAAAGAGCGCGGCGAACTGATCAGGGTAGCGCTCGTGGGTTATACCAATGTTGGCAAGAGCACACTGATGACGATCCTGAGCAAGAGCGAGGTTTTTGCGGAGAATAAGTTATTCGCCACATTGGATACGACCACCCGTAAAGTAGTGTTTGAGAACACCCCTTTTTTATTGAGCGATACGGTGGGTTTCATCCGCAAACTGCCGCATCATCTCGTAGAAAGTTTTAAAAGTACGCTCGATGAAGTACGGGAAGCCGATATCCTGCTGCATGTAGTAGACGCTTCGCATCCACAATATGAAGAGCAGATCGGCGTAGTGAACAAGACCCTGCAGGAGCTGAAAGCATTCGACAAACCCATCCTTACCATTTTCAATAAAATGGACCTGTATGCGGATAAATATTTCGACGAATGGCTGGCAGACGATGTTAAACAGGAGATCTTACGCGAGCTGCGCGAGAAATGGGAGGAAGCCACAGATCACAACTGTGTGTTCGTATCGGCCGCGGAACGTCAGAACATAGATGCGCTGCGCGATCTGATACTGCAGAAAGTCCGCGATATGTACCAGATCCGCTATCCCTATCGTACTGTTCAATTCTGATCGGGCTTACAGCTCTTTCAGTATCTGCAACCCGTAAGTGCGGGTAGAACTACCCGATCCCTTTACAGCAAAGCCCAGGCTCCATCTTGTTTCCCAGTTTCTCCCCATCCGGATACCCGCCCGCAGCAAAGGATCGAAACCATCGAAGCGGAATTTGCCCACGGATGTATGCAGGTTAGCATAACTGTAGCAATAGCCAGCCCCGATATAAAACCCGAAATTTCCTTTTTCGTCGGCCGCACTATGCAAACCAATATTGAGGTCCATCACCAATGGCAGTTCAAACGCCAGGGCTGCGCCCCTGACAGTATCGCAGTACCTGGTAGTACTGCCATTGAAATCTGCCGAATTGTAATTGCCCGTAAAGCCAAGGCCCAGTTTAACGGGTGAACCGATGCTTACAGAGCCGGCTTTCCATTGCGCGAGCTCAGCTCTGATGATATACACCAGGCCGAATTGCCGCAACTGAAGATGGAAATTGCAATCAGTAAGTACACTGTCTTTAAGCCCCCGGGCCTGCCCGGTTACATTTGTTGCACTGGCATAAAATCCCAGCCCCTGTGCGATACTTACCTGTGCCGATACTTTAAAACTGAAGAGAACCAGACTTCCGATCAATAGAATCCTTTGAAATTGCATGCGCTTTTGTGTTTTGGTTGAATCGAGGGCAACATATTAAAACAAAAAATATGCCAATGTAGTGGAATATGTCATTTCCATGTAAATATTTTTGCATGCGTTGACAGCATTAATTAATTCTCTTCAGCTTCCTGGTTCTGTCAGCTTAACAAACATACCCCCGGATTTAACGCTGCTTCAATTGGAGCCGGTTCAATAAGAAAACGAAGCTTAATAAAGCAAAAAAAGTCTTCTTTGGCTTATTAAACTTCGTTCCTCTTCTACGCAAAAAAGCCTACGCAAAACTGCGAAGGCTATTCCGTAGCCATACCTACCAAACAACTGTTTCATTCTGTTAGTACGGCTGCCCCGAAAAGCCATGCACTGTTCCCCCGAGCGATGCAACAGGTGTTTCGGGCCGGAATCAATTATTCGGCCACAAGCATGCCCCGGCCATTCCTGGAAGGATAAAGCCATTGCAACTGATAGCCCAGGCCATTCGTTCCGCCCAATCCTTCCTTACTCATGGTGGCTTTGAACCCGAACACGAATTTGAATTCATTATATAACCTGTCGGTATAAGCGTTAGGCGTTTCATTGTCGGGAAGACAGAACGGGTCTATGCCGAGATTTTGTTTCAGCAGGCTGTAATCGATCGGCACCACCATCCAGTTGCCGGCCGTATCTTTTCTTTCAACATAACACATGGTGAACTCTTTGCCATCGACATGGTCGAGAAATTGTTTGATAGTGCCGGAGGAAGGCGCGAGGGTTAAACCGGAGATGGTGTCGAAACTATACCTGGGAAGCAGGGCCTGATTGATGTCCATTGCAGTGGTATTGGTGGATGTTATTGTTACCGGATCAAAAATAATATCGTGTATCCCCGCTGACTAGCGCGGAAATACCTGTTTTGAAAATCAGGTAGAACTACCTGGTTGTAGCGGATGCGCTAAGGGTGTGCTTACTGTGTATCGTATCATCCATAGCTGGGGGTAAAAAAATCTTGCGTATGAAAAATATGCTGGTATTTTAGTGCGGAGCCTTTTTTAAACCAAAACTGATACCATGCAACCAAAACCCATGGCGGACAGCATGCCGCCGCAAAAAGAAACCATTTCCCTGGCCGAAGCGCAGGAGAGATGCAACAACTGGATCGAGACCTTTCAAAAATTGGTGCCCGAAGCAGATGTAAAACAGATCCCCAAAGCCATTTTTTTTCACTGGGCTGATATCGAACAGATCGTCAACGACTATAAACCCGATTACAAGATCAACGGAGTGCGGATCTATTTTGCCATGACCGAACTCGGCGGCGAATACCAGATCAAAGGCATTATGATACCCACGGTGCCCTCGCCCAATGATCCGCTGCGCAGCGACGATCTTGTAATACCGGTGCCCATTGTTCCGCGCCCGGGCGGCGATGATGGACTGGGGGATGATGATGAGGGCGTTTCGATCTATGATTTCTCCAAGCCCTGTCCCACTTATTGCGATGAAAGCTTCGGATCTATTTTCAGCAAACGCCGGATCTGATCATTAAAATATTATCGGCCCAAGATATGATCAACCTGTTCCTGACCTATATCGTTCCCGGTAGCGTTTTTTTTCCGATCCTAGTTTTTTTGCTGCACCGGAAAACCGCTACCGGGGCGCTGGTATTGCTGTTCGGCTACCTGGTGATGTCGGCAATTGTAAATATCACGGCGGTGGTACTTGCAACACTGCATCACCGGAATCTCTGGTTATTGCATGTGTACACTGTGCTGGAGACCGTGATCCTGCTCCTTTTTTTCATCCGCCTGATCCCGGCCCGGCGGGCGAAAACGGTTGTATGGTCCCTGATGATCCTTTTTCCGGTGGCATGTATCGTCAACTGGTTATTCCTGCAGAACAGTTCCAATTTCAATACCTATACCAGATCGATCGAAGCGATCATCATCATCGGCGTTTCCGCTTACTGCTGGGTCAGCAGCAGCGCCGAAACAGTGCGTATGCGATGGACCGATAACCCTGTAAACTGGGTCATCAGCGGACTGCTGTTGTATTTTGCAAGTGCGCTTTTTCTATTCCTGTTCTCCAATTACCTGCTCGCCAACACGCAGACAAAGGCAGACGATCCGATCTGGGACATTGTTTGGGTAACGCATGGATTTCTGCTGGTGATCATGTATATATTATTCGGGATCGGATTTATTAAATCTAAAAATGCCAGATAATCTCTATTACCTGATCGTGGTTGGCATGCTGGGCGTGTTCCTGCTGATCGCGCTGATGATCATGCTGCAGGTGAGGAACCAGAACAAGCTGTTATACCAGCAACAGAAAATGACGGAAGCGGAGATCGCCCACCAGAAAGACCTGCTGCAGTCGGTGATCACATCACAGGAATCGGAACGCCAGCGGATCGGCGCCGATCTGCATGATGAAGTCGGCTCTGTACTTTCTTCCCTGCGGTTGCTGATCGAGAAACATGCCCAGACAAGAACAGAGAACGATGACCCTTCATTCACCTCCCAATCCAAATCACTGATCGACCGGGTTATTACCAATGTGCGCCAGATCTCGCATAACCTGTCACCGAGGATCAGCGGCAGTTATGGTTTTTTCGATGCGATACATGAGCTGGCAGATACGGTAAACCAGTCGGGCAGCATCCGTCTGAAACTCGATTTCGATGAGAATATCGCCGAGTTGCCGATACAGGAAAATACTGCCATGGCCGTGTACCGGGTATTAGCCGAGCTGATCAACAACACGATCAAACATGCCAGGGCGGAAAATATCAATATCTCGGTTTCGGTTATGAATGATAAGATGGATATGACTTATACCGATGACGGGATCGGTTTCCCGGCAGATAGGCACCAGGCAGGAAGGGGAATGGGTATGCAGAATATTGAAAGCCGCCTCAATATGATCAAAGCGGACTGGCAGTTCCCGCAGAAGAATGCGAAAGGCTTTGCGATGAAAATTGCTGTTCCTTTAAAATAAAAATAATGGATACGATACGGATCGCACTTGTAGATGATCAGTTACTGTTCCGTCAGGCCATGGCAGTGATGATCAGCAGCGAGCACGGCTTATCACTGGTGATGCAGGCCAACAATGGTTCGGATTGCCTGCTCCAGCTGCAGTCGCTCGATACCCTCCCCGACCTGGCGCTGATCGATATGGAAATGCCGGAGATGGATGGCATGCAGCTGACGGAAGAACTGCAGAAAAAATATCCTTCCATTAAAGTGGTGATACTTTCCGTTCACTCGCGGGAGCGCCTGATAGCGCGCATGATCCAGGCGGGAGCTTCGGGTTATCTCTTCAAGAACTGCGATAAGGAGGAACTGCTGCTGGCAATCCGTACCATTCATAGCAGCGGTTTCTATATTAATCCTGCTGTGCTGAAAGCCATCCAATCTGTTTCTTCACCGGGTGCCGGCGCCGTAAAGAATGCAACTTCAATCCCCGTAGAACTTTCCAAACGTGAGCAGGAGATCCTGCAGCTGATCTGCCGCGAGCAAAGCAATGCCGAGATCGCCGAACAATTGTTCCTCAGTGTGCGTACGGTAGAAGGCCACCGGAATAACCTGCTGCAAAAAACCGGCTGCCGCAACACGGCGGGACTGGTGTTATTTGCGGTAAAGTATCATTTATTTGAGCTGGCCTGAAAAAGGGAGAAGGTATTTCAGAGAAACTTTTTGGATGCCAATGCTATCGCAGACACGTCTGCCAGTTCCAAGGACCTGACCATATCCTGAACAGTAGCTTTATACTTCAGGAAATGAGGGGTTTTTATATGATGCTGGTATGCCTTTTGATCGGCGTAGATCTCAAATACCGAAACATGGGTCGGCCTTTGCTTTTCGTATACCGCATACAACATGAGAACGCCTTTTTCTACCTTAACCGCTGTTTCTGCATGCTCCTTTAAAGCCAGTTTGTATGCTTCGAGTTTAGTAGAATCGATGACAAGCTTTGCAATACGCAGGTAGTTGCCGTTTGTTTGAGC
>JAFBAN010000127.1 GCA_019247775.1 Chitinophagaceae bacterium
CGGTCAGCATACTGCTGGCAATGGCCTGTCCGTTTGCGCTGCAGGCCCAGACAGAAAAACTGGATGCGGCCATGATGCAGCGGATCCGCACCGAAGGCCTTGAACATTCCAAAGTAATGGAGATCGCTTTCAATCTTACCGATAAAAGCGGCAACCGCCTCACCGCCTCTCCCGGCTTTATGCGTGCCGCCAATTATGCCGAGCAGACTTTGGCCGGCTGGGGTCTGCAGAATGTAAGACTCGACCCCTGGGGCGAATTCGGCAAAGGCTGGGAACTGGAGAAAAGTTATGTTGCCCTTGTTTCCCCATATTATAAATCCTTGTCTGCTTATCCCAAAGCCTGGACTGCCGGCACCAAAGGCGCGAAAACTGCGGAAGTGATCGTGATGAAAGTGACCGACAGCGTTTCGCTTGAAGCCTATCGCGGACAACTGAAAGGAAAGATCATCGTGCTCGATACATTGCAAACTTACAGGCCAAGTTTCAGGGCCGATGCCCACCGCTGGGATGACAGGCAACTGGACAGTATGGCCAATGCCAAGATCGCACCGCCAAGGCAGGCGCCCAATCCAAACGATACTGCAGCGGCGCGCAGGTTCCGCCAACAGTTCGGGAACAGGGGCGGCGCTCAGCGCGTGAATGCACTACTGCGCGAAATGGCGAAGAATGAAGGCGCTATTGCTATTCTGAGCAGCGGTTCAGTACGTAGTCATGATGGTACTGTTTTTGCCCAGGGCGGCGGCGCTTACAGGGCCGCAGATCCTGAAAACTTCCCTGATATCGTGGTGGGCATTGAAGACTATAATACTATTCTTCGTCTTGCCAAATCCGGAGAACCCGTGAAGCTGGACCTGGATGTGAAAACGAAATTCCATACAAAAGACCTCCAGGGTTATAATGTGATCGGCGAGATCCCCGGTACCGACCCTGCGCTGAAAGATGAAGTAGTAATGATCGGTGCGCATCTCGATTCCTGGCAAACGGCCACGGGCGCTACAGATAATGCCTCGGGTTCATCGGTAATGCTGGAAGCGATCCGTATCCTGAAAACACTGGGCGTGCAACCCAGAAGAACTATCCGCATCGGGCTATGGAGCGGCGAAGAGCAGGGTCTGCTCGGCTCACGCGGCTATGTAAAGAAAACATTTGCCGACCCGGCCACTATGCAGTTGCTGCCTGCGCATGACAAGTTCTCAACCTATTTCAATATCGACAATGGCACGGGTAAAGTGCGTGGCATTTACCTGCAGGGCAATGAAGCGTGTCGCGATATTTTTACCCAATGGCTGGCGCCTTTCAAAGACCTGGGCGCAGGCACGGTTACCGTTACGAATACCGGCGGTACCGATCACCAGTCGTTCGACGCGGTGGGTCTTCCCGGATTCCAGTTCATACAGGACCCTATCGAGTACGACACGCGTAACCACCACAGCAATATGGACCAGTACGATCACCTGCTGGAGGACGACCTGAAACAGATCGCCACCATTGTTGCTGCATTCGTGTACGATGCCGCACAGCGGGATACCAAACTGCCTCGCAAAGAATTGCCCAAACCAAGACCTACGGGAGGCGGCGGATTTTAATCCTTTTCTGACTGATACAGGGCCCTGAAAATCGATTCAGGGCCTTTTTTTTATCGGCCACCCGCCCCGTTTATTTTGTTTTCCACATAGGTATTATTCTACCTGTTGCGGCAGGGTGGCGTATTATATTTGTCGCCCATGTCAAGGTCGGCAGATACACCGCTTATGCAGCAGCACAGGGCTATCAAACAGCGCTACCCTGATGCCATCCTGCTATTCAGGGTGGGTGATTTCTACGAGACTTTCGGCGGAGACGCCATCATCGCCTCGAAAGTGCTGGGCATTACCCTTACCAAACGCAACAACGGAGCGGCTTCCTCCAGCGAACTGGCGGGTTTTCCGCATCATGCCATGGATACCTATCTCCATAAACTGGTGAAAGCCGGGTACCGGGTAGCCATCTGCGATCAGCTCGAAGATCCGAAAACGGTAAAAGGCATCGTAAAACGGGGCGTAACGGAAATGGTGACGCCCGGTGTGGCCACCAACGATAAACTGCTTGAACATAACAGCAATAATTTTCTGGCGGCGATCCATTTTACCGACAATGGCGCCGGCATCGCTTTCCTGGATATCTCCACCGGCGAATTTTTCCTGGCAGAGGGCAATGAGGAATACCTCGACAAACTGCTCCAGGGTCTCAAACCCGCCGAGGTATTGTTCCAGCGCAGTTACCAGAAACATTTCAAGGAAACCTTCGGAGCCAGGTTCTATACCTATACCATGGAAAGCTGGATCTTCGACGAGGCTTTTGCCACCGAAAGCCTGCTGAAACATTTCCAGACCCATTCATTGAAAGGATATGGTATTGAAGGAATGCCGCTCGGCATCACTGCGGCGGGCGCCGTGCTGTATTACCTGAAAGAGACCGAGCATCCGCACCTGCAGCATATCAGTTCCATTCAACGGATGGAGAAAGATGATTTTTTATGGATGGACCGGTTCACCATCCGCAACCTGGAGCTGCTGCATACCGGCATCGATAACGGCAATTGCCTGTTGAAGGTGCTCGATAATACCGTAAGCCCGATGGGTGCGCGGCTGCTGAAAAGATGGCTGGTATTTCCGCTGAAAGATGTGGGCCGCATCAATGAGCGCCTGCAGGCAGTAGAACAACTGATCCTGCAGACAGATACCCGCAAACAACTGGCGCATGCCATCAAATTATGCGGCGATATAGAGCGGCTGGTGAGCAAGATCCCCATGAAAAAGATCAATCCCCGCGAGACCATGCATCTTGCAAAAGGATTGCAGCAGACAGAACTCATCAAACAACTCTGCGCAGGGTCGAACGACGCTTACCTGCAGCGTTTAGGCGATGCCTTGAACGGCTGTCACCTGATCGTTGAAAAGATACTCCATGAGATCCAGGAAACCCCGCCGGTGGCCGCTATCAAGGGCGGACTGATCCGAGAGGGCGTGCATGAGGAACTCGACCAGCTGCGGGCTATCGCTTCGGGCGGTAAAGAATACCTGGTGGGCATTCAGCAGCGCGAGGCTGAAAAGACAGGGATATCTTCACTGAAGATCAGTTTCAATAATGTATTCGGATATTATCTCGAAGTCACCAACCTGCACAAGAACAAAGTGCCGGCCGACTGGCTGCGCAAGCAAACCCTCGCAAATGCAGAGCGGTACATTACGCCTGAGTTAAAAGAATACGAAGAAAAGATCACCGGCGCGGAAGACAGGATACTGGCGATAGAACTGGAATTGTACGACCGGCTGTTGATGGCGCTGCAGGATTATATTGCGCCGATCCAGGTAAATGGAAATATTCTTGCTACCCTCGATTGTCTCTCGTGTTTTGCAGAAACTGCGATCCAGTTCGGCTATAAAAAACCGGAACTGCATGATGGCTTTGAGCTGGAACTGAAAGACAGCCGTCATCCGGTGATCGAGCGCAACCTGCCACCGGGTGAGGCTTATATTTCCAACGATATCACACTGAATCCGGCAGAACAACAGATCATCATACTCACCGGTCCGAATATGAGCGGTAAGAGTGCGATACTGCGGCAGACTGCGCTGATCACCCTGATGGCGCATATCGGAAGTTTTGTACCGGCCTCATCCGCACGCATTCCGCTCACCGATAAGATCTTCACCCGCGTTGGCGCCAGCGACAACCTGAGCGGAGGCGAATCCACTTTTATGGTGGAGATGAATGAAACGGCGAGCATCATTAATAATATTTCGCAGCGCAGCCTGATCCTGCTCGACGAGATCGGCAGGGGTACATCCACTTATGACGGCATTTCCATTGCATGGAGTATTGTCGAATACCTGCATGCCTCTCCTGCCGCACCCAAAACCCTGTTCGCCACGCACTATCATGAACTGAACGAACTGGAGGAAAAACTGCCGCGGGTACAGAACTACCATGTTACCAATAAAGAGGTAGGCAACAAGATCATTTTCCTGCGAAAGCTCGCCCGTGGCGGCAGTACCCATAGCTTCGGCATCCATGTGGCAAAGATGGCAGGCATGCCGCCCTCGCTGA
The DNA here is from genome assembly GCA_019247775.1 of Chitinophagaceae bacterium. Taxonomy (GTDB): domain Bacteria; phylum Bacteroidota; class Bacteroidia; order Chitinophagales; family Chitinophagaceae; genus Sediminibacterium. Next base: position 4,090 of record JAFBAN010000127.1, read on the forward strand.
TAGACCGGGCCAATGATATTTTAAAACAGCTGGAAGAGAAACATGTAGACAATGCTCCGGCCGATGCAGGCGCAACCCTGAAAAAATTATCCGCGCCGCAGATGCAGCTCTCTATTTTCGATGCGCATTCCGCCACTTTCGACGAGATCCGTCAGAAGCTGACTGATATGGACATTAATCGGCTTACTCCCGTAGAAGCCCTGATGAAATTGAATGAGATCAAAGGCCTGCTTAAATAATCCTGCATGAAACAGCACATCGCCCACTTGGCCCTGGTTGTAAAAGACTACGATGAGGCGATCGGGTTTTACACCGGCAAACTCAATTTCCGCCTGGTAGAGGATACCCGGCTCAGCGATACCAAGCGCTGGGTACTTGTGGCTCCTCCCGGGGCCAAAGAAACCTGTCTGCTGCTGGCCCGCGCGGCAGACGAAGCCCAGGCCACCCGAATCGGCAACCAGGCCGGCGGCAGGGTTTTCCTGTTCCTCTACACCGACGATTTCTGGCGAGATTATCAGGCCATGACCGAAAAAGGGATCCACTTCGTGCGGCCGCCTCAGGAAGAAAGTTACGGGACTGTTGCGGTCTTTGAAGACCTCTACGGCAACCGCTGGGATCTGCTTCAGCCCGCCTAGCTAGGCGATGATTTTGGGCAATAATTTCCCCACTGGCTATGAATGCATCACTGAACGGCCCAATGGTATAATTATTTCTCCTTGTTCATTATACCTTAACAAAAACAATTAGCCATGAACAAGTCAGTTTCTCTGGTAAAGAAAGCGCTGAACCGCCTGGTTCTCATTCTTTCTACCCTGATGTTTACCATGTACAGTTTTGCACAGGACACAAAAGCCGTGGATGTGAACATCAATGCAAAAGGCGATAATGGATTTTTTGCCAACCCCATCGTTTGGGTGGTAGGCGGTGCCATTTTCATCCTGCTCCTTGTAGCGCTGCTGCGGAGTAATAACAGGAATGCATAAAATTTTGGCGGCAAAGAATAAGGCCGCAGATTCGCAGATTTCTTGCAACGGCAATCTGCGGATCTGCGGCTTGCTATTTAGAGATAGCTGAGCCACCAGTAATTATGGTTGGCCTTATAAATGCTGTACTTTTTGCAAAGCGGATACAATGCCGCTACCAGACCGATCCAGATCAGGTACACCACTCCCAGCGAATAGCCGAAATCATTTGGCCTGAATGCCATCATCGTTCCTGTGCTGTCCTTGATCGTATATCCTGCTGCAAAGAATGCGATCACACAGAGTGCATGTATAGTGAAGAAATGGATCAGGTAATAGAACATCGGTACCCGTCCGTAGATCACCACAATATTTGTCCAGCCGGCCTTTATCTTTTCCAGCCAGGCCAGCATCAGCAGACCTGGTCCGATGGTGATACAGCAATACAGCAACGAGGGCGGATACTTGGTAACATTGAAAAATGAAATGATGGTGGCGGTCGTATTCCGCTGTTCCTTCCACACAACCAGATCGCCGTATACATTGATGGAGCGCACAATGAAGAATACGGCAAGCGCGCTCAGTCCTACCGTTACCAGGATACGCCTGCGTTTTGCCGCATCATATCCTTTCACATACAAAGATCCCAGGCAATAACCGAGCAGCATGATGCCAGGCCAGGGTATTAACGGATAAAACACCAGGAATGCGCGGTTCTGGCCCATCGGAAGAAAAGATTGCTGGTGAAGCAGCGCCCACCACACCGAAGGCTGCCCATTAGGCGGGCCGCTATTGAACCTGTCGAGGAGGTTATGACCCGCAACCAGCAAAAGACCTAGTGCAAACAGTACCGGCATGGGCAGGTAGATCAGCGCAGCCAGCAGTATCATCGAGATACCAGTTACCCAGATCACCTGAACTGCCAGTATGCGGTAGTAGGGATCGAAAGAAAAAATGAAATTAAAGACGATCAGTTCCAGCAGCACCAGCCAGATGCCCCGTTTCAGCAGGAACAGCGACAGCTCCTTCTTTGTTTTCTTGGTACCCGCGAGAAAAGCGGAGGTACCGGCCAGCAGCACGAAAATCGGCGCACAGAAATGGGTGATGAACCGGGTAAAGAAAAGAATGGGTGTGGTAGTGGCGGGATCGGTGGGATCGTGCAGCATGGCATCGTTGTGAAAAAAATCACGAACATGATCGAGGGCCATAATGATCATGATGATACCACGCAACTGGTCGATCGAATCGATCCGCTTTTTAGCAGCGGCGATGGAAATATTCATGCAGTCAGTTTGCAGTAAAATACACAATCCGCCGGCTTATGCAAGTACTAATAGATGAACGGCCCCTAGCGGTTGGCCTCACTCAACCAGTGGAACTGGTGCTCCGCCAGCTGAAACCGATGCCGGCTTTTCCTGAGCTCAACATAAAGCGGCTGGTCATGAAAAGTACCGCGCAGACGAATGGTCTGTTCATCCGGCAATTCATAGGAAAGCGAGAACTTGGCCAGTGAATCCGTCTGGAATCTTTTAAAACTCAGCATATGCGCAGTGGTATCCGCAGCGTAACTGAAGTATCCGCGATGGTAACGCTGACGGAAAACAGTATCGGCCGATTTCACACTGCCCGCTCCGCCCACATCGAACACGATATCGCGCCAGCGAAGGCTGTCGCCCGCGATGATGGGTATGGTATCATTGCCTTTAACATATACCGCCACATCATACAAGCCCGGCTGTATCGGCTTTACAGGCAGACCGCCATGAATATACTTGTAATACTCAGCGTTGTTGTAGAACTGCATACCGAAGGCAGTGATCAGGAAAAAGATCTTCAGGATTATCCTTGTTACCCGCATCCATTTACGCCTGTAAGAAAAATGGTAGACCGTACAGGCGGCTGCAGGTTTGTTCAGCACAAAAAAACAGATAATGCGTTCCATCTCGCTGCCTACCAGGAACAGGCATACGAATACCATCTGCATCGAAAATATCTTTACAGGGATATCGTAACTCAGGTTCAGCATCATCACATTGAAAAATACTGCAAGCGATACCAGTGCGCCCAGCGTGGCGGTTCGCCGCCAGCACAACAGCAATCCCGCGATCACTTCCATCGCTCCTGAAAAGACCTGGTAGGGCGTGGAATAGCCGATGAACATCCAGGATAAACGCATGGGCAACAGATCACCGAGCGGGGTGGCGAGTTGACTCAGGTTCGGTTGCGTCATCTGCAGCGCGAATAATTTCTCAACACCGTACACGAAAGCCACCATCGCCACGAAGTATCGTGCAAACAAAACCAGCCAGTAATTCAGCCTTTCGTAAGAGAGACGTTTTCTGTCGAGCAGAGACCATACAATGCAGCCGAAGAATGCGGCCAGCAACTGGAAATCGAGTTGCGCCCAGCCGTAAGACGTATCGCCGCTGCCATTGGGCGGCACCAGTTCTGCCTTGATATGAAGAAAATGCGCGTTAAGCCAGGTTACCGGTTTTTCTTCGAGGCTGCTCCAGATCTCGGCGGGCCATGAAAAACCGGGTATCAGCGATAACCACCAGGGAATAGTAATAAGGGCGATGAGGATGAAAAGGAACCGGAAACTGATCCTCCGCCAGGCGGGCCATGCAGTTGCGTTCATGTGGGTGTTTTGGTGTCTTAAATATAGAACAAGAATGGAAATGGGGATGGGAGAAATTAAAGCTCGTTTGCTTGCTTGGCCCCTAAAGATGTCTCCCCGGAAGAGGACTCTGGGTTGAAGTGCTGCACTCTGCAATTAGTAAATGCTCATCGGCGCTGGACCACGTCAGCCCTCCGCCAGTGCACCGCAGAGTCCTCCTTTGGAGAGACATCTGCGGAGACCCAACAGGCAGAAGATTGGGCAACAAAAAAAAGCGCCACGCAATAAACGTGGCGCTCCAAAAAAATTGTGTGCTCTTACTTCACTTTCACCTTCACCGGAACACTCAGGTTCTCCCAGTTGAGCCAGATGCCCTGGCCATTGATATCGTATTTGAGCGCTTCCTGCATGGCTGCGCTTTTGCCGGGTTTCACTTTAACGCGGATCACGTCTTTGGCCGGATCTTCGGTTGTTGATCCGTCGCGGTTAATGCCCCATTGTCCGGTAGCAGAATTGAAGATCATGGTCCACTCGTTCTGTCCGGGTATTGCATAGAGACTGTACTTGCCGGCAGGCAGTTTCTGACCTTCTAACCACAGGTCTTTGTCTGTTTCAATAATAGTAGCTGAGTTGGCGCCTGCTCTCCATACTTTGTCGTAAGGTACCAGTCCACCCCAGATCTGCCGTCCTCTCACCGAAGGGCTGCTGTATTTGATGGTCACATTAGCGCCATTGATGGTGCCGGTAGCCGTAGCTGGCGGACTCGTCTGAGCAAATGACAGCACCGTCATGCACATTGCAGACAAACTCAGGAACAATGCTTTTTTCATAATTGGGATTTTAGTTTTTTAATTGGGATACTAATGTAAGCGATTTATTTTTCAACTGCCCAGCCGCTTATCATTTTAACAGGGATGGCAGGCAGCGGCCGCCGGTATTGCAGTAAGATCGTATTTTGAGGCCTAACCCAACCCGGATATGCAGCTTTCAGGCCAGGATTTTCACAAAACCCGGATCGCGCCCACACCCAGCGGGTACCTGCATATCGGCAATATCCTCTCTTTTGCCCTTACCGCCCGGCTGGCGGAGCAGACGAGCGCGGAAATACTGCTGCGGATCGACGATCTGGATCAGCAGCGTGCGCAACCGGAATATATCCAGGATATTTTTGATACACTCGGTTTTCTGCAATTGCCATGGCGGGAAGGATCTCGGAACACGGAGGAATTTATGCTGAATTATTCCCAGGCTTTGCGTGAACCCATCTATGAACATGCTTTGCAGGAACTGGTGAAGACCGGCGAAGTATTCGGTTGCAGCTGCTCCAGGTCGGAGATCAATGCAGGCTCGCCGGATAGGGCTTATCCGGGCACCTGCCGCCATAAAAATATCCCGCTCGACCAACCCGGCATCTCCTGGCGGTTAAGAACGGATGCCGGGGCTACAGTTACTGTAAAAAACCTGGATGGAACCATTACCGAGCAAAGCCTGCCTGCTGTTATGCAGGATTTTGTGGTCCGGAAAAAAGATGGTCATGCCTCCTACCAGCTTGCCTCTTTTTGTGATGATGTTCATTACGGCATCGATCTTATTGTTCGGGGCCAGGATCTGTACGATTCCACGCTGGCGCAATTGTATCTTGCGAAACTGCTGAACAATACTGTTTTTGCCGGCACTGTTTTTTATCATCATCCGCTCCTGCTCAATAATGGCCGCAAGCTGTCCAAATCGGCCGGCGATACCTCTGTACAGTACCTGCGCCGGCAAGGCTGGGATGCTCGGAAAATCTATAGGTATATTGGTGAGATGGCGGGATTGCGGGAAGTGACGTCGGATTGGGGTACATTGGGCGCTGCGTATTTCAAGACGCCTTCGTGAAGTAGATAACCGATTATGTCGCGTATCAATTGTATGATCATTATAAAAGAGCTAATTTTTAGCTCTTTTATTTTTTCAGTGGGCCTGGATTGTATCTTCGCGGCGACCATTATGTTCAATCCGAAATCTATTCCGATGAAATCCTTCAAATTGCTGTTACCCGCCCTGTGTTTTTCCTTATTGCCCTTCTCCTCGATGGCCTGGGGATTATTGGGTCACCGGATCGTAGGCGAGATCGCCGACAGTTATCTCAGTGCCAAGGCCCGGGCCGCAGTGAAGCAGATCCTCGGGGATGAGTCCCTGGCTATGTCGGCCAACTGGGCAGATTTCATCAAGTCCGATCCATCCTATAAATATCTTGGCAACTGGCACTATATAAATTTCAAAAGCGGGTTGTCCGACGCGGAACTGCGTGGTTACCTGCAAGCAGATACTGCAACGGATGCCTATACCAAACTCAATTTCCTGGTGAAGGAACTGAAAAACCCCAAGCAGACCGCAGAAAAAAAGCAATTCTACCTGCGTTTGCTGGTGCATATTGTCGGCGACCTGCAGCAACCCATGCATGTGGCTCAGCCCGACGACCAGGGCGGTAATGCAGTGAAAGTAGACTGGTTTGGCAAGCCCACCAACCTTCATAGCGTTTGGGACGAGCAGCTGATCGAATTCCAGCAGTTATCCTATACCGAATATGCGAGGGCGATCAATCATCCTACCGCCACGCAGAAAGCCGCCTGGCAGAAGCAAAGCATTGCAGACTGGATCGTTGATTCCTATGCGATCACTGGCCAGATATATAGTGGTATCGAAAAAGAAGGGCCGAAACTGAGTTACCGCTACAATTTCGATCATATTAAGACAGTGGATGAGCAACTCCTGAAAGGCGGCGTTCGTCTGGCCGCACTGCTCAACAAAATATTCGGATAATTATTCTTTGCCGCTTCCTTTGAACTGGTGGATCGTTTCCCTGAACAGCACATTGAAGGTGGTCAGTGAGCCATAGCTTGCGGTAATGTATTGCTGCAGCTCGATCTTCTCTGCATCAGTAAGCTGTCTATGAGAGTTGATCTTCTGCTCGATCAGCCTGAGCCTGTCGCGAACCATCACGATCTTGTGAAAGAAAACCTCTATCGGCACTTCTTTTGGCTGCAGCGAATCATCGGCCGGTTTCATGATCAGCGTACCGTCGTTCCATTTGGTAGCCATCGGCACCAGTTGAAATTCGTGCAACCGTTGTGTGAGTACGTTATCCAGCGCCTGTTCGATATCTGCCAGCGACAGTCCTTCTGAGGCGGTTCCTGTTTGCTCCAGCACGGTAAGTTCCGCATAATCTTTGGCGATCGTTTTAGCCGTATTGGTTGTTTTGAACCAGATCGTATAAAATTCACTGGCGGTTTCCACTACCACGCCTTTGCCATAGTGCAGATGTTGAACGCGGGAACCGATGCCCAGGGATTCCATGTTTATGTGTTTAGGTTATTTGCTTTTATACGCTTTCACTTTTGCGTGCAGGCCTGCACTCAATGGTACAATCGGCAGCCGGACAGTATTTTTGATCAGTCCCTGCTCTGCCATAAATGCTTTCACACCGGAAGGATTATTTTCTGCGAACATCAGGTCATAGGCATCGATGAGCGGATCATTAAGTTTTTTCGCGCCGGCGAAATCTCCCTTCAGGCAAAGCCTCACCATATCGGAGAATTGTTTGGGGAACGCATTTGCCGCTACGCTGATCACGCCCATCATACCGCAGGCGATCAGTGGCAATCCCAGTGCGTCATCGCCGCTTACCAGTAAAAAATCTTCAGGCAGGTCGCGCAGCAATTGCATGCATTGAGCCATATCACCGCTGGCTTCTTTCATTCCGGCGATATTCGGTACCTCCTGCGCCAGCCTCAGCGTGGTCTCCGCGGTCATATTCCGGCCTGTACGACCCGGAACATTGTACAGCAGGATCGGTTTTGGCGAGGCTTCAGCCAACACTTTATAATGCTGGAATATTCCTTCCTGTGATGGCTTATTGTAGCTGGGCGAAGCGCTGAGCACGGCAGTTGCTTTTTCGAGCGGATAATGCTGCAGATCGTCAACCAGCGAAGCGGTATTGTTGCCTCCGATACCGACCACAACCGGTACACGGCCAGCCGTTTTCTCAAAAGTATAGTGAAGGATATCGAGTTTCTCCTGTTTGTCCAATGTGGGTGTTTCACCGGTGGTGCCGAGTGAAACAAGGTATTCCACGCCTCCGCCTATCATGGCGTCGATGACCTTACCCAGTGCATCAAAATCTACTTTCAGGTCTGCGGTAAATGGAGTGATCAATGCGACGCCGGTACCCTGCAATTGTGTGCGTAAAGACATTGGTTGTTGCTGATTAATGTTGATTGATTTCTTGATCCCGGAACTTATTACACTTTCTCTTCCCAGAAGCCCATCTTACCATATTTTTCTATACGGTCTTTCACCCGTTGCTTCGGATCCTTGTCTTTGATCTCCGCAAGCGCTTTCAAGATCTCGCGTTTCAGCAAGGACGCAGCTTCGGTATAATCCCAATGTGCACCGCCGAGGGGTTCGGGAACGATCTCATCCACCAGCCCGAAACCTTTCATATCGGTTGCTGTAAGCTTGAGTTGCTCTGCAGCCGTTTCTTTTTTATCCCAGCTGCGCCAGAGAATAGAACTGCAGCTTTCGGGAGAGATCACCGTGTACCAGGTATTCTCCATCATCAATACTTTATCGCCTACGCCGATACCCAGTGCGCCGCCGCTGGCACCTTCACCGATTATCACGATGATCACCGGCACCTGCAGCCTGATCATCTCATAGATATTCCTCGCGATCGCCTCACCCTGGCCTCTTTCTTCAGCTTCGAGTCCGGGAT
>JAFBAN010000165.1 GCA_019247775.1 Chitinophagaceae bacterium
CCGTGTCTCAGTGCCCGTGTGGCTGATCATGCTCTCACATCAGCTACTGATCGTAGACTTGGTGGGCCGTTACCCCGCCAACTATCTAATCAGCCGCACACCCATCAACAAGCGCCGAAGCTATAATAGTAATATGATGCCATATCACTATGTTACGGGGTATTAATCCAAATTTCTCTGGGCTATTCCCCACTTGTAGGAAAGTTGTGTACGTGTTCCGCACCCGTTTGCCGGTCGCCATCAGTGTATTGCTACACCATGCTGCCCCACGACTTGCATGTATTAAGCCTGCCGCTAGCGTTCATCCTGAGCCAGGATCAAACTCTCCATTGTAAATGTTGTTTGATCTGACTATTACTCTCAAATTAAATTGAAATTAACGTCGGATTTGTGTTGTATTTTTTGATTGCTGTAACCTTACCATAAATTGAAATTTATGGTGCTGTTGTTTCCAAACTTTCAAAGATCTTTTGGCCTTCTCAGCCATCCCTTTTTATCGGGGTTGCAAAAGTAAGAGCCTTTATTTTTTCAACCAAAATTATTTGAAGAAACTTCAAACTTTTTTAGCTGCTAAAATCACTTTAAGAACTATCGTTTTTTCAAACGGAGGGCAAAGATAAGGGGCGAAAATTTACTACCAAATTTTATTCGGTTCCTTTCGCACGTTTTCACGTTTCACCAACTTATTTCTGCTTCAATGAACAACCGTTTTACTCAAACGGGCGGCGAAGATAGGATTGTTCTGTTAACCACCAAATTTTTCGAAAGAAAAACCGGAATTTTTACTCGCCATTACATTCATCTGATCTGCAAAGAACATCGCCTTTTTTTCAAAGCGGGTTGCAAAGATAATATGCGAATCTGCTTCTCCAAATCTTTTTCTCGCAGAATTATGCACAAATCGCTGAAATGCAGTGTGCGTAAGGCTTAAGCCCTTCAAAATAATTTTTCCCGGCGCCCTGATCCGGCCCGTTTTCAGCGTTCCGCCACCAAACAGGCCGCCAGATCGGCCGGAAAACTCACTTCCTGCAGGAACAATCCTTTGGCAGGCGTTGTAAAATCCGCCCTCGAACTGTCGCGGCTTTCGATTATTCCCCTGAATTCGGCCAGGCCTAGCTGGCCCCGCCCCAGTTTCAACATCGTTCCCACCAGCCCCCGCACCATTCCCCGCAGGAACCGGTTGGCCTTTACCTGGTATACCAGCATCTCCCCCTCTTCGATCCATTCCGATGCTAAAATGGTACAATCATAGGTCTTTACCTGGGTATTTCGTTTTGAAAAGGTCGTATAGTCTTGATAATCAAATAGTAATGAAGCGGCCTGCTGCAAACCGGGCAGGTCCAGCGGATATGGGTACTGCCAGGCCCTGTCGTCCAGGAACGGATTTTTATCGCGGTAAATAAAGTATTTATACTCCCTGGCTACAGCCGAAAACCTGCAGTGGGCATCTGCGGGCACTTCATAAATCCCCTTCACACTGATGTCCGCCGGGAGGATCGCATTAAGGTTATAGACGGACCGGTTCTCTATAACCAGTTCAGTATCAAAGTGAAAAAAGTTCTGCAAGGCATGCACACCCGCATCCGTCCTGGAGGAACCGGTGAGCCCGAACGACTGCCTGAACAGGGTCTGCATGGCGCGCTCCAGTTCAGCCTGCACCGTAGGCGCATTCTCCTGCACCTGGAAACCGCTGTAGGCGGTGCCTTTGTAGCTGAGTTCAAGGAAGTAGCGCATGGGGGAGAGTTTGGAGTCTGGAGTCTGGAGTCTGGAGTTTCGAGTATGGGTTTTGGGGGTTTGCGGCTTGGCCGGTCACCAGAAACGAGAAACGCGAAACAGGATACGGAAAATTGCCGAGCGGCTTTCGACCTATCTCAGCTATCTGCGTCGCTGGCCTGGGCTCTTCGAGGGCGGGGATGAAAAGGGCTACCGTGTCGGCTTTGTTACCATTTACCACTATGTATACCTGGTCGATGCCGGCCGGGGAAGCTTTTTCGAAGATCTTCTGGATCCTGACGGATGGCAGGGCCTGGGGTTTTTCGGGCTCCCTCGCGCTGCCCGGGGACTCCGGCTGGAGTGGCATCAGGGCTTTGGCAACGATACTCCCCCTGATAAAACTGAATTCCACCATATCGAAAAGGGTCCAGGCGTTGTCGATGCCCTGCTTGAGTGAGAAGCTGCGGGGCTGGCTGCCGATGGAAAAACTGAAACTGTACTGGTGGATATCATCCGGGAAAAAAATATGCAGATCATAGCTGCCGGGCCCTATCTCGGGAATGATGAGGTAGCCGGTGCGGGTGGAATTGTAGTCCGTTCCATTGAGGCTGGCGCCGAAAGCCTGTCCCGCTTCCGACTGGATATGGATGAACTGGTTCTGGCCAGAAACCGCAATCCCTGAAAACAAGCCCAGGATCAATCCCGCACCAAAAACCCATTTTCGAGCAGCAGCCGGCATATATGTTGTTTGGAGCAAAACTAAGGTTAAGTCTGGAGTTTGGAGTTGGGTTTGGAGTTTGGGGTTTGGAGTTTGGGGGGTTGGGGTTTGGGGTTGGCACCTGAACTATGCACGAGATTGTTGGGGTCTGCGAAAAACTAACTCCAAACTCCAAACTCCAAACCCCAAACCATAATCCTTAACTTTATGCCCCTTAAAAAATCTTTCATGAAGAAAATCTTAGTACTGATCTGCGTTTGCGCGGGTTCTTTTGTTTCGGCGCAAACAGTTACCCCGAATACGGGCAATGAACCCTGGCGGAAAATATACCGGGGCGTTCCCGTTAAGATCAATGACCTGGTGCATACAAAGCTGGACGCGAAATTCGATTACAGCCATTCTTACCTGAATGGCAAGGTGTGGATCACACTGAAGCCGCATTTCTATGCCGCCGATTCCCTTCGGCTGGATGCGAAAGGGATGAATATTAATAAAGTGGAACTGGTGAAAGCAGGCAAGAATATCCCGCTGCACTTCAGTTATGACAGCATGTTCCTCGATATTAAACTAGACCGTACCTATCAGCGCGATGAACGGTATACGGTGTATATCGATTACACTGCCAAACCCGATGAATATACGGGCGCCGCCGGCAGCGCTGCCATCACAGATGCCAAAGGGCTTTATTTCATCAATCCAAGAGGCGAGGAAAAAGACAAACCCACACAGATCTGGACCCAGGGTGAAACAGAAGCAACTTCCGTTTGGGTGCCCACTATCGATAAGACCAACCAGAAAAGTACGCAGGAATTCAACCTGACCGTTCCGGCCAAATATGTGACATTGTCGAATGGCAAACTAACATCCCAAAAAAATAACGGCGACGGTACACGCACCGATACCTGGGTGATGGACCTGCCGCATGCGCCTTACCTGTTCTTTATCGGCGTGGGCGATTTCGCTATTGTAAAAGATACTTATAAAGGCAAAGAGGTGAGCTACTATGTAGAAAAACCTTATGAAAAAGTAGCACGCAGGATATTCGGGCTTACACCCGAGATGATGAAGTTCTATTCCGAAAAAGTAACGGGCATCGAATACCCCTGGGTAAAATACAGCCAGATCGTTGGCCGCGACTATGTGAGCGGCGCAATGGAAAATACGACCGCTACCCTGCACCAGGAAAGCGCGCAGCAGAATGCGCGTGAGCTGGTGGATGGAAATAACTGGGAGAGCACGGTTGCCCATGAATTGTTTCACCAGTGGTTTGGCGACCTGGTGACCGCCGAGAGCTGGAGCAATCTTACCGTAAACGAAAGCTTCGCCGATTACAGCCAGTACCTCTGGCTTGAATACAAGTACGGCGCCGATGAAGCAGGCTTCGAGAACTACAGCGAGATGCAGGCTTACCTGAACAGTCCGGGCAGCCGCAACAAAGACCTGGTACGTTTCTACTACAACGATAAAGAAGATATGTTCGACCTGGTGAGTTACCAGAAGGGCGGCCGTATCCTGAATATGCTGCGCCAGTATGTGGGCGACAGCGCTTTCTTCAAGTCATTGAATGAATACCTGACCGCCAATAAATTCGGCAATGGGAGCGCCACCAAACTGCGGCTGGCATTCGAAAAAGTGACCGGAAAAGATCTGAACTGGTTCTTCAACCAGTGGTATTTCGGCAGCGGGCATCCTACACTGGAGATCAGTTATGGTTATGATGCCGCCGCGCAGATGTCTAAAGTGTATATCAAACAGACGCAGCCGGGCGATAAACTTTTCAAACTGCCGATACCCATCGATATCTATCATGGCGCCAGCAAAAAGCGTTACATGGTATGGGCGGAAAATAAAGCGGATACTTTTTCTTTCCCCGTATCGTCGAAACCGGACCTGATAGATGTGGATGCGGATAAAGCCACGCTGGCGGTGAAAAAAGACGATAAAACGCTGGCTGAATATGTGCACCAGTTCAACTATGCGCCCAAATACCTTGACCGCCGCGAGGCGCTGGAGTTTGCGGCGAAGAATATTTCCGATCCGGCGGCGTATGGTATCGCTTTCAAAGGTCTAAGCGATCCCTCCTTCCGCATCCGCATCCGCGCCATCGCTACATTCGGCACGGCGAAACTGGATGCAGCTACGATCAGCAAGATAGAATCGATAGCGAGGAACGACGACCACAGGGTGGCACGCGCTGCAGCGATCGATGCCCTGGCGAAACTGAAGAATCCCGGCTACAGAACGCTTTTTGTCAGCGGCACTACCGATTCTTCTTATTCGGTGGCAGGCGCTTCACTGGATGCACTGGGGCTTATTGACGGACCTGAAGCGTTCCGTATTGCACAGCGGCTGGCAAATGACGAGAATAAAGGAAGACTGCTCAGCTCAATTAAATCGACGATGATCAAATACGGCGACGAGAGTGCATTTGACCGGATCAGCGGCGATTTCGATAAGATGCCGGTGAACCAGTCCAAGTTCCAGGTTGTGCCTGCTTTTACAGAATACCTGGCAAAAGTTACCAATGCAGCCAATTTCAGGAAGGGGGTTGATGAGATCGTGAAATTCAGGGATGAGATCCCTGCGAATTCGCGTGTACAGACCGATGCTTTTATCAATGGAGCCCTGAAATCGCTGGCTGATAAGAAAGAGGCGGCGGGTGCCAAAGACATGGCTGATTATGTGAGATCGAAACTGCCGAAATAAAATTTCAGATATTATAGGAAAGCCATCCGTTCTGCGGGTGGCTTTCTTATAACTCCTGCCGAAAAAGTTTCAGGCCTCCCCAAAAAAACAATACCGAAACGGCAATCCCGACGAAACACCATTTTTTTTCGCTGTCGTGGCGCAGACGTTTCTCCGTGTAGTAATCATCCAACGCAAGTACCTGGCGCGAGTTCAGCACTGCATCATAAACCGGGATAGTAGTCCAATTAAAATGCTTTTCCAAAAACGTAGGCTCAGCGGTTTGCTGGATCTTGGTGGCCAAATCACGCAAGGGAATCCTAAAACTCGCCTTTGCGCCGTAGTTGAATTCAGCAAGCGCTGAGATTTTTGTTGCATCGTAGCCGACAGACCCTATTTCAAATTTGAATTCGGGATATTCCCTAAGTGTGAAACTAATGTACTGAGAAGAGCTCTTGGCAGTCGACTTTTTTATGTCGGGCCTCATCTTGAGTATCCCGCTTACAGTTGCCAGCTCCTTGCGGGTAACCGCAGCATCCGGTTCAACGCACAATTTGCAGGTAAAAATCAAAACCGGAAGACTTAAGCCCATCAGAATCACCCCAAACACTTTTTCAGTCACGGAACGTTGGTTGAAACCAGTATTATCCTTCCGCCTTATTTTCCAACTCCTGAGCGTCTCTATAAGCTCCTGTTCGTTACTGGTAAAAGATGATAAAAAGCGAATGTCGCGTTTGGGTGTTCTAAGAATCAAATAATCCTTTTTATCTATGTTCGTCTTTGAGAACAACTCGATATCTGTAGCCGGCAACCTGCGTCTGATCAGTCCCCAGACCCACTTAAGCTGCAGATGGTTTTCATAGATATCAACCGCTTTGCATTCATCAAAACCGGCTACGCTCCCCAACAGGCACAGTATGGAAATTAAACTGCCAGCTATCAGGTTATCTATCTGAATGTAACGTACGGAGACTGCACTCTGGATCATGAACCAGCAAATAGCTACAAATACTGCAGCCACAAATGAAATTCCGGCCTGAGCCTTTACATCAAATATTCCTTTCGAAACAGGTTTCATTTAACGGGTATGATCTGTCGTCAGACTCCAGATCCGAATTGTCGCCAGAATCTTCCTAAGATGTGACTATTTTGATCAGGTTCATTGGCGATCTGAACCTATTTCTCTGAAAACAAGTTTTGCGACATTCGCAGCACCCGTTTTTGGCCTGATGTCCAATATCCTCGAATCCGACACAACGTCAACAAAAGCAATTTCTGTTCCATTGCTGCAGCCTTTTAAAAATTAATGCTTTTTGTTTCCCGGATCATTTGTTTTTAAAATATTCATTTGAATCCTTGCCAGTACGATCAAATTTATCGGTTAATCTGCGAATCTGCCGCAAAATGAAACGCCGCAGATCCACAGATTAGAGCAGATTGTATGCATTTTTTCATATATTGTTAGCCTTAGCCAAAACGAATTTTTTCATGCAGCCAGCCGCAGCACAGGCATTCATACTTGACAAGCTGACCCATGGGTTATCCGCATCGCTTTATTACCACAATGTAACCCATACCGAACGCGTAATGCAACATGCCGCGCTGCTGGCGGAAGCCGAAGGCATTACCGGAACCGACCGCGATATACTGCTCACTGCAGCCGCTTTCCATGATGCAGGTTTTCTCGAAAAGCATGCGGGGCATGAAGAGGTCTCCTGCAGGCTGGCCCGTGAATGTTTGCCCGGCTTCGGGTTCGGGGAGAATGAGATCTCCCGGATATGCGACCTGATCATGGCTACCAAACTGCCGCAGACCGTGTCGGATAGACTTTCGGCCATTCTATGCGATGCCGATCTCTATTACCTGGGCACCGACGACTATGGAAAAATGGCGGACCTGCTGTACCGCGAGTTTCTGCTGGCCGATATCGTAAAAAATAAAATGCAATGGCAGCGCCAGCAGATCGATTTCCTGAAGGCCCATCAGTATTTCACGAAAACCGCGCAACAGCAGCTTGCAGCCAAACAGGAAAAGAACCTGATCGTATTACAGGCGCGCACGGAGAGCCCGCATACCATCCGCCATCATGAATCTACTTTCAGCGATATCGTTCTGATCATTTTCGGCGTAGTGATCACCTCCTTTGCGCTTAAGGGCTTCCTGGTGCCGAATCATTTTTTCGATGGCGGCATCACCGGTATCTCACTGCTGGTGCATGAGCTCTATCATTTTAACCTGGCTTATGTGATCGTGCTGGCGAATATTCCGTTCATTCTTATTTCACTGTTCTCCATTAACCGGGGTTTTGCCGTCAAGACATTTTTCTGCGTGGTGCTGCTGGGTATTGCGTTGCTCTATGAAGGATTTCCGGTAATCACCGACGATAAACTGCTGATCTCGATCTTCGGCGGATTTTTTCTTGGTCTCGGTATCGGCCTTACCATGCGGGCCGGCTGTGCGGTGGACGGCATCGAAGTGCTGGCGCTTTACACATTAAGGCGTTCCAGTTTTACAATCAGCGAGATCATTCTCGGGCTGAACATTATCATCTTCTCGCTGGCCGCTTTTGAATTCGGCATCCAGACCGCATTATACTCCATGCTTACTTATTTTACCGCGTCGAAAACGATAGACTATGTGATCGAAGGGCTGGAAGCTTATACCGGCGTTACGATCATTTCCGGTAAAAGCGAAGAAATGAAGCACCGGCTGGTGAATGAGCTGGGGCGCGGCATCACCGTTTACAAAGGCGAGCGCGGATACCTGCCGGGGAAATTTGAAGTGCACGATGACTGCGATATCATCTTCACCATCATTACCAGGCTGGAGATGCGCAAGCTGAAGAACATGGTTACGGAAGTGGACCCGAATGCTTTTGTGTTTGCGAGTACGATCAAGGAAACCTCGGGAGGCATTATCAAACGGCGGCATTTGCATTAACGATAACGGACGAATCAACTATACGGATCGATAAATGCTTAAGAGAAAAATCCTGGCCTGCTGTTACCGGGTACACAGTTCTATTGCCGTGCACGAACGGCGGAACTGGACGCCAAACGCAAGGCGGTTGCAGCGCGTCCGCAACAAGTTACCCTTCGGTATTCACCATCATTCTACCAATAGCCTGACATGAAACGAGAGAAATCCATATCAACACCCGGACCTGTGTCAGTTGAAGAACAACTGGCTGCATTAAAGGCCGAGCTGGAACAGAAGGATCGGGAGTTACAGGTTGAAGCGGCGCTGGAAAAAGTGCGTATCCGCACCATGGCGATGCAGAAAAGTACCGAGCTGACAGACACTACCCTGTTGTTATTCCGGCAGTTTGAAACCCTGGGGCAAACAGCCAGCCAGGTCTCTATCTGCCTGTTTGATGAGACGGTGACCTATGGCGATATGTTCTTTACGTTAAATGGTGAAAAAGTTGACCAGGCCGTGCGCCTTGATCTTGACAAAGACCGGTATGTAATGACATATGCCCGCGCGGCATTTCTTGCGGGCAAGAAAAATTATTCGGTGACGATCTCCGGTAAAAACCTGCAGGAATACAATCGCTGGCGGAATGAGCTGATCGGCAGTAAGCGCTGGGACGAATCGGAGACTGCTACTCAAGGATCTTGGTATGTGTATGGAAGTATGTTTTCACGCGGGATGCTGGCCATTTCGGGCGGGTCGCCGATACCGGATACCTCCATCCAGCTATTGGAGCGTTTTACTGCTGTGTTCGATCTTGTATTTACGCGTTTTCTCGATCTGCAGCGGGCAGAAAACCAGGCGCGCGAAGCCCAGATAGAAGTATCGCTGGAACGGGTGCGCGCCAAAACAATGGCGATGTATCATAGCAGCGACCTCCTTGTTGTAATCGCCGAGCTTGCCAACCAGCTGCAGCTGCTTGGATTTAAAGTTCACTCTGCGAACTTTAATACCAGCTATCGCGAAAAGGACTGGCACCTCTGGCTGTATACGCCTGGTTTTCCCATTTACCCGCAGCAGATACATATTCCCTATTTCGATCACCCTTATTTCAACCGCACCATAGAAGCATTGGCCGCCGGCTCGGATTTTAATGCTTTTACGTTCACCCGCGAAGAAAAAGACAGTTTCCTGGATCACCTGTATACGAATACCATTGCGCGCTATGCAACGGAAGAAAGGAAAAAAACCACCTATGCAGGAAAGGGCTTTGCCTGGTCTGTTATATACCTGAAAAATACCGCTGTTACGATCGCGAACTACGATGCGGAACCTTACACTGACGAACAAAATAATATCCTCAGGCGTTTCGGCAACACATTCGAGCAGTCCTATACCCGATTTCTCGATCTGCAGAAAGCTGAAGCCCAGGCACGGGAAGCGCAGATCGAAGCGGGGCTGGAACGGGTACGCGCAAGGGCCATGGCGATGCGCAATTCGGACGAATTGAATTTGCTGATCGGAACACTATTTCAGGAGCTGACCAAGCTGGACCTGGTGCTCACCCGTTGTACCATCATGATCTTTGATCCCGCAACAAACGACAGCCGCTGGTGGATGCTGAATGCGGAAGCGCCGGATGAACCAAATAATTACCTGGTCCCCAATCATGAACTTCCTCCGTATCGGAACATTGTAGATAACTGGAAGGCGAGAACCAGTAAATGGATATACGAGCTGAGCGGTAAAACAAAAAAACAATGGGATGCATTCCTGTTCAGCAAGAGCGGGCTAAAGGATTTACCCCTTGTTGTGAGGGAGGGAATGAAAGCTCCTGACAAGGTATTACTGACGGGCGCTTTCAACAATTTTGGTTCACTCAACACTGCCAGCCTGGAACCGCTTACTGATGAGCAGATCGATATCCTGCTGCGCTTCGCCAATGTATTCGATCTTACCTATACGCGGTTTAATGATCTGAAGCAGGCCGAGAGCCAGGCACGGGAGGCCAGGATCGAGGCAAGTCTTGAGCGGGTGCGAAGCCGTACCATGGCCATGCAGCGAAGCGAAGAACTGGCAGCAACCGTGAAATTGCTTTTTGAAGAATTTAAAAAATTCGGGACAGAACCTGATGAAACGATCGTAGCCAGGGGTTTTATCACTAATGTTGATGAAACCAAAAAATGTTTTAATCTCTGGATAACAGATATTAATGGTGACGAGATCAGGCAGTTCTTTAAGATCGATTTCACCGAACCCACCCAGGGCAAACAGATGTATGAGGCATGGAAATCCAGGCAGCCTTCACTGATCGTGGACATGCATGGGGAGAAACTGAATCAATGGCTGCACTACCTGATAGGGATCGGGCTGAAAGTGGACCCATCGCTTTTTAATACCCGAAGGGTAAATAACTTTATTTATCACAGCAAAGGATTTATCGGCATTACTTCTTCCCTGCCTTTGACAGCAGAAAGTATTCAGTTGCTGGAGCGGTTTGCCAAAGTGTTCGATCTGACATATACACGTTTCACCGATCTCCAGCAGGCAGAGGCGCAGGCGCGCGAAGCTGTTATTGAAACTGCGCTGGAGCGCATCCGCAGTAAAACGATGGCGATGCACAGCAGCAGTGATGTATCGGAAACAGTAATCGCTACTTTTGATGAACTGCAAAAACTCGGCATCGAAATGCACCGGTGCGGTGTAGGCATTTTTCATGAGCCCAGGGCCATGGAAGTATGGACTGCGAGGAGCGAGGGCGCTAAAAAACCGGATTTGGTCTTCGGCACGCTGACCATGGCCGGGCATCCGATGCTGGTTGAAGTGTTCGATGCCTGGAAACGGGGTGACAGTGCCTTTCAGTACGCATTCGAGGGCGATGACCTGGCAGCGTACATCAAAGTAATCAATGATGATGCCGGATACCCAGGTAACTACGACATTACAAACATTCCTCTAAGACAGTACAATTACGATTTCTATTTTCCGGAGGGCAACCTATTCACTTTCACACTGAAGCCGCTTTCTCAGGAATCTATCCATATCTTCAAAAGGTTCGCCGCGGTTTTCGGGCAGACCTACCGCCGCTACCTCGACCTCCGCAAAGCGGAGGCGCAGGCGAGAGAAGCACAGATAGAATCTTCATTGGAAAGAGTACGCGGCCGGGCAATGGCCATGCAGCAGGCAGATGATGTGCTGAGTATCTGTGCGCTGCTATTCACTGAACTGCAAAAACAGGGATTCAGTGATCTGAGAAATACCATGATCAATATCCATGATGATGATAAAGGCAGTTTTCTCAACTATGATTATTCTGAAAGCGCAGGCAGGAGCATCACGCATTATTTCTATAACCACCATCCTGTTATTGAAAAGCTGGTAAGACAAACACGAAGCGCTACGGATGCTTTCACCGAGATCACTTTTTCCGGAAAAGAGCTGGCCGATTGGCGCGTGTTCAGAATGGAGAGTGGCGAAAAAGACGATACAAGGCTGGAATCCACCGACCAGCTATATTATTATTTCTATTCGATCGGGACAGGGGCGGTAGGCATTTCAACTTTCCAGCCGCTGATCGGCGATCAGCTGGATGTTCTGAAACGATTCCGTAATGTGTTTGAGTTGGCCTACCGGCGTTATATCGATATTACCACTGCCGCCGCGCAGGCGAGAGAAGCGCAGATAGAAGCAGCGCTCGAGCGGGTCCGGGCCAAGGCAATGGCCATGCATAACAGCCAGGATTTAGCTACGGCCGCCAGCATGGTATTTACTGAACTCAGGAAACTGGGGATAGCCCCGATCCGCGGCGGGGTAGGCGTTATTAAGGGCGACCCACCTTCAGCTTTGCTCTATTCAGCCACTTCTACAAGTACGGGAGACCAGCTTTCACTCGTTGGCGAAATGTCACTATCGGTTCATCCGGTACTGAAAATGATCTATGATGCCTGGAAAAATGGGCTTGACTATTTCCCGGAATTATCCGGCGAAGAACTCCGTACTTACTATGAGAAGCTTTCAATGGGATTATCCGTGCCCCAACCGTCAAAAGCAGAACTTGGCAAAACACAATTCGGGCATTTTATTTCAGTATCGATCGGTTGCCTGTATGCCTGGTCCGAAACAAAATACTCCGAAGCGGAGATTAAAATATTAGGACGCTTTGCAGGCATCGTAGATCTCACCTTCAGACGCTACATGGAATTGCAGCAATCCGAAGCCAATGCACGCGATGCTGTCCGGGATGCGTCGCTTGACAGAGTACGCGCTCAGATCGCATCTATGCGCACTACTTCCGACCTGGACCGTATCATCCCGCTCATCTGGCATGAACTGACCATTCTGAATATTCCATTTGTCCGTTGCGGCGTGTTCATTATGGATGAACAGCAGCGGCAGGTACACACTTTCCTGTCTACCCCGGATGGAAAAGCGATCGCCGCTTTCCAGCTTCCCTACGAAAATGAGAATATGCGCGAAGCGCTGGCAAGCTGGCGAAGGGACCAGTTATACATTACGCACTGGGACAAAAGAGATTTTCTCGGCATTGCCAATGCAGTGGTAGAACAGGGTGCAGCCGCTACACCGGAGCAGTATCTCCATTCCCTGCCGGCAGAGGGCATTTATCTCCATTTCCTTCCGTTCCTGCAGGGCATGCTGTATGTGGGCAATGTTTCGGAACTCCGGGAAGAGGATATTCAGGTATTGCAGTCTGTTGCCGATGCATTTTCCACAGCTTATGCGCGCTATGAAGATTTCACCAGACTGGAAGCCGCAAAAATGCAGGTTGATAAAGCATTGTCCGAATTAAAGCAGGCGCAGCAACAACTGGTCCAGGCCGAAAAGATGGCTTCACTTGGTGAGCTTACTGCAGGTATTGCACACGAAATTCAGAACCCGCTCAATTTCGTAAACAATTTTTCAGAGGTCAGCGTTGAACTGCTGCAGGAAATGAAAGCGGAACTCGACAAAGGCGACACCATGGAAGCGAAATCAATTGCAGCGGATGTGCAGCAGAACCTGGAAAAGATCCTGCACCACGGCAAACGGGCCGACGGGATTGTAAAAGGCATGCTGCAGCATTCACGCAGCGGCAGCGGGCAGAAAGAGCCTGTAGATATCAATAAGCTTACAGAAGAATATGTACGTCTCGCTTACCACGGTCTGCGCGCCAAGGACAAATCCTTTAACGCAAAATTCGAAACATCTTTCGATCCCGCCATCGGCATCATCCAGGTCATTAGCCAGGACATGGGACGCGTAATTCTGAATCTTATCAACAATGCCTTTTATGCCGTCAATGAAAAACAAAAACAGAAGCTTCCGGGCTATGAAGCCGTTGTGAGGGTCAACACCAGGAGAACCGGCGACTGCATTGAAATTGAAGTGGCTGATAATGGCAATGGCATTCCGCACGCAGTGATCAATAAAATCTTCCAGCCGTTCTTTACTACCAAACCCACCGGACAGGGAACGGGGCTGGGTCTGAGTCTTAGTTATGATATCGTTACCAAGGGCCATGGCGGCGATCTAAAGGTGGAAACTACAGAAGGAGCCGGCACCAGTTTCATTATCCAACTACCCAACCAAGCATGAAAGCGCGTATAAGCATACTCCTTGTTTTACTGTTACCGCTGGTTGCTGCGGCACAGCCAGACAGCCTGGAAAGGCAATTCCGAAGTACCCCGGATGGCGCTGCACGTTATCTGCTTGTGAGGAACATTTACAACTACTATGAGGAAACAAACAGGGATTCGGCGCTCTATTATGCCGAGCAGGGTATACAGATTGCCCGCAAAACCGGCAACAAACTGGCAGAAGGTTATTCACTGGTAAACAAGGCCTATCAACTGATAGGCCTTGGCCGGCCGGGAGACGGGCTACAATGTATCCTCAAAGCTTTTGAGATAGCCGAAGATCCGAAAAACGGCAACGTGCCTAATTGGGTTACCGCTCTCCATTTTACTGGCGACACCCGGCTGCTGGTACTGGCTTATGCACACCACATGTATGGCCTGCTCGCCGTGAACATCGAAGACCCCGAACAGCAGATCTATCATTTCCGGGAAGCGCTGCGTATAGGTACCCAGATCGACTACAAACCGCGCATGATGCTGGCAGCAATGAATCTTGGCAGAGGATTCCTCAGCGTTCGTCAGACCGATTCTGCCTTATATTATGAACATCTCGCCGAAAGGATTGCTGTTGAATCCAATTTCATGAAATACTTGGGCATGGTTCAGCTGCATCTGGGAGACGTGTATCAGTCTACCGGCAAAACAGCGCTTGCCAACGAATATTATTACAAGGGTGTGCGATTGTCTGTGAATTACAGCAACCTGACTGCCCTCAGCAGAAATTACCTGCGGCTGTTCAGATACCATCTTGCTGCGGGCAAAAAAGACTCCGCCTACTACTATGCAAAAAAAGATATCGAGACCATTCATGCACTGGGTAAGGTATTCGGCCCGGAGACCAACCTGGGCATCGGATATGAAATGCTGTACCGGAGCTACCTGCTGAACAAACAAACCGACAGCGCATTTAAATACCTGCAACTGGCGCTGACAACCAAGGACAGTCTCAGCAAGGTGCGGATCAAAGCCCTGTCTGAATTCCAGAACCTGTCTTCGGCGGAACAGATGCGCCTGCACAACCTCGAAAAAGAAAGGATCGTGTACCAGAATAAGGTCCGCATTTATGTGCTTGCGGCCAGTATCGCCGTATTGCTGTTGCTGGGACTTGTCTTTTACCGGACCAACCGGCAGAAGACAAAGGCCCGCAGGCAGATAGAGCAGGCATACCACGAACTAAAAGCCACACAGTCGCAACTGGTGCAGGCAGAAAAAATGGCTTCACTGGGCGAACTCACAGCCGGCATCGCGCACGAGATCCAGAATCCGCTGAATTTTGTGAATAATTTCTCCGAGGTCAGCAAAGAACTGATCGATGAGCTGAATACCGCGCTCGACAAGGCTGATGCCCACGAAGCAAAATCCATCGGCGGCGATCTGAAGCAGAACCTCGATAAGATACTTCATCACGGAAAACGCGCCGACGGCATAGTGAAAGGCATGCTGCAGCATTCGCGCAGCGGCAGCGGGCAGAAAGAATTGACGGATATCAATGCACTGGCAGATGAGTATGTGCGCCTTGCCTACCATGGGCTTCGGGCCAAAGACAAATCATTCAATGCAAAAATCGAGATCGCAACCGATCCTGCTCTTGAACCCGTTAATGTAGTAACACAGGATATCGGGCGCGTTATCCTGAACCTGATCAACAATGCATTTTATGCCGTGCATGAAAAGCAAAAACTGCAGCCGAAGGGCTATGAACCAACGGTAACCGTAAGTACTAAAAAGTTGCCCGGCAAGGTGGAGATAGCGGTCAGTGATAATGGCAATGGTATCCCTGCCACGGTTGTCAAAAAGATCTTCAATCCATTTTTTACAACAAAACCCTCCGGAGAAGGAACCGGTCTCGGACTAAGCCTGAGCTATGATATCGTTACGAAAGGGCACGGCGGCGAACTGCGGGTTGAAACCGTAGAGGGAGAGGGTACCGTGTTTACCGTGGGATTGCCGGTAAAAAGCTGACAAGCACGGTTGAGCAGGGAAAAATAAGGTTTCAGTATTAATATTGGCGGATATGCCGGCAACCCGGCAAACTTTAGGTCATGAACAATAAAACATCCATAGAACAGCAGCGTAAGGCCGAACTGGCTTTACTGGCTTCCATCCAGGAAGCTCTCCTGATGCAGAAAGAGATGCCGTATATCTACGAGATGGTAGGCGAATCGCTGCACCGGATGTTTGAAGGGCATGTAGTGTCTATCGCCACTTTTGACCATGAATCCGGCGTTGAATATTTTCAATACCATTTTGAAAACAATGCGCGCGCTTTCCCCGATCCACGGCCTTACAATGAGATCAGGAAACTCCTGATCGAAACACATACGCAGCTGCTGGTGAACGAGAACACCGAGAGCTTTGTACAGAATATCCTTGGCGTGGATTATATATCCCAGACGGGCATCGATATTCCCAAATCATTCGTGTTCGCTCCATTTGTGGTTGATAACGAAGTGCGGGGTTATATCAGCCTCAAGCACTATACCAGGGAAACCGTTTTTGATGCCGGCGATATCGAATTGCTGAACACGCTGGCCCGAAGTATCAGTGTATCGATGCAGAATACCCGGTTGCTCGAGACCGAGTACCGCAGGGCCAATGAGCAGAAAGCATTGCTGGACACCATGACCGATCTTTCCCGCAACCTGGAGCTGAAAACGCTGCTCGATGCCGTACTGGAGCGGGCGGTGGCATTGCTCGGGGTAACCGGCGGCGAACTGGCTATCTATCATGAAGACAGTCGCACCCTCGAATCGGTAGCGAGTCATAATCTCGGCATCCACTCGGGCGGTATCCGGTTGCAGCATGGCGAGGGCGCCATGGGCAAAGTGGCGGATACCCTGCAGCCGCTTATCATCCCCGACTACCTGCAATGGGCGGAGCGCTCGGGAAAATATGAAAAAACCAATGTGCGCAGCGTGATGGTGGTGCCATTAATGATCGGTCAGCGGCTGGTGGGTGCACTCGCCAGCGTTCATCATGAAGAGAACAGGCCTTTTACGGCAGCGGATCTTAAACTGCTGAATATGTTCGCTCCGTTGGCTGCTACCGCTATCGAGAATGCGCGGCTGTTCGAAGCAGAACGCCGCCGTGCCGATGAGCAGAAAGCATTGCTCGATACCATGGCCGATCTCTCGCGCAAACTCGAACTCACTCAATTGCTCAATGCGGTGCTTGAACGTGCCGTGGCATTGCTTGCCGTTACAGGCGGCGAACTGGCCATCTACCATGAGGACAGCCGGTTGCTGGAAGTGGTGGCCAGTCATAACCTCGGCATGAATTCAGGCGGCGTATACCTTAAACACAACGAGGGTGCAATGGGTATGGTAGCTGAAACCAAACAGCCGTTGATCATTCCCGATTACCAGCAATGGACCGGGCGCTCCGATAAATATTCCGAAACCATTGTGCACAGTGTAATGGTAGTGCCTTTGCTTACCGGCAATCAGCTGGTGGGCGCTCTTGCCAGCGTTCATCATGAAAAAGGACGCCAGTTCAGTAACGACGATCTGCGGCTGCTGAATATGTTTGCCCCGCTTGCTGCAACGGCTATCGAGAATGCACGCCTGTTCAACAAAACGAACCGGTTGCTGGAAGAAGCTGAACAGCGGACGGCCGAACTCCGCATCACCCAAAGCCAGCTGGTGCACCAGGAAAAGCTGGCATCGCTGGGCGAACTCACGGCAGGCATTGCGCACGAGATCCAGAACCCGCTCAATTTCGTCAACAATTTTTCCGATGTGAGTGCCGAGCTGACGGAGGAACTGGTGGAAGAACTGAAAGCAGGCCATACAGAGGAGGCGATAGCGCTTGCGGCCGATGTGATCGACAACCTGCACAAGATCACCCATCATGGCAAACGGGCCGACTCTATCGTAAAAGGGATGTTACAGCACAGCCGCAGCAGTACCGGCATCAAAGAATCTGTAGATATCAACGCTCTTGCGGATGAGTACCTCCGTCTCGCCTATCATGGGCTTCGGGCAAAGGACAAATCATTCAATGCTTCCTTTCTTACCGATCTGGATCCCGAAGCCGGCCTGGTGCAGATCGTTCCCCAGGAAATAGGTCGTGTCGTGCTGAACCTGATCAACAACGCTTTTTACGCGGTAAGTGAAAAGAAAACAACAGCGGCAGCCGGTTATACGCCTACCGTACAGCTCAGCACGAAGCGTGTCAACGGAAAAATAGAACTGCGCGTAGCGGACAATGGGAATGGCATACCTGCAAAGATCGCCGACAAGATCTTTCAGCCATTCTTCACCACGAAGCCAACAGGATTAGGAACGGGGCTGGGACTCAGTCTCAGTTACGACATTATCACCAAAGGACATAGCGGTGAATTGCTGGTAGAAACCACCGAGGGTGAAGGCAGTACATTCATCATCCGCATCCCGGCCAATGCACAAGCCGGTATCAATCATTAACAGCATAAAAAAAGCGCATGAAAATTCTTGTAGTAGACGATGAACAGGACATTAAGGCATTATTCGAACAGCGGTTCCGGCGTGAGATCCGGGAAGGCATAGTAGATTTCGCCTTCGCTTTTTCGGGCGAGCAGGCGCTCGATTACCTGAAAAAGAATAACCATGAGGCGGTATTGATATTGTCCGATATCAATATGCCCGGCATGAGCGGGCTTGAACTGCTGAAGTCTATCAAAACCGAATACCATACGCCGCCTCCGGTGGTAATGATGATCACGGCTTATGGCGATGAGGAAAATTACCGCCAGGCCATGCAGCTGGGAGCGGATGATTTTCTTACCAAACCGGTTGATTTCGCTATCTTAAAAACCAAACTGAAAATACACTGACTATGACGAAGATCTTAGTAGCTGATGATGAAACGGACTTGGAGTCGCTGATACGCCAGAAGTTCAGGCGGCAGATCAGGGAAGAAAAATACGAGTTTGTATTTGCGATCAATGGACGGGATGCATTGGAAAAACTGCAGCAGCACCCCGATACCAGCCTGGTGCTTAGCGATATCAACATGCCGGAGATGGACGGACTTACTTTATTATCCAATCTGAATGATGCCAACCCGATACTTAAAACGGTGATGGTTTCCGCTTATGGCGATATGGACAATATCCGCTCTGCCATGAACCGCGGCGCTTTCGATTTTGTTTGCAAGCCGGTGAACTTCGAAGACCTTGAGATCACGATTGAAAAAACGCTGAAGCATGTGCAGCAGATCCATGATACGCTGCAGGCCGTGAAGGAGAACAATATCCTGCGGATGTATGTGGATGAAAACGTACTGAAGTTCATGGGCAGCCGCGAATTCGAGCACTCGCTGATGGAGAACGAGATCCTGGAAGCCAGCGTGGCCTTTATTGATATCTGCGGATTCACTGCCATCACCGAATCGCAGCCGGCCGATACGGTGGTACGCATGCTCAATACTTATTTCGATGTAATGGTAAAGGAGATCATCGCACAGAAGGGACATGTCGATAAATTCATCGGCGATGCGGTGATGGCGGTTTTTCGGGGCAAATTCCATCTCGATCGCGCGATAGACGCTGCCCTGGCGGTACGTGCACGGCTGGATCAGATACCCGGACCGACCGGCGACCTGGACTTCATGCCCAAAGTAGCCATCGGCATCAATTGCGGTGAATTGATCTCGGGCAATATCGGGTCAGGTAACCTGCGGCGCCTGGACTATACCGTGGTAGGTGATGTGGTGAATACAGCATCGCGGTTGCAGGGTGTAGCGGGCCCGGGGCAGATCGTGATACCCGAACAGGCTTATGAATTGGTGAAAGATTCATTCAACTGCAGAAGGATAGGCGAAGTGAACCTGAAGAATAAGCAACAGCCGGTAACGATCTATGAAGTGGTGGATTAGTCTTAACTGATCCAACGGCAGAACGACTCAACCGGTTTCCATTGGCCGTCTT
Organism: Chitinophagaceae bacterium; assembly: GCA_019247775.1. Lineage (GTDB taxonomy): Bacteria > Bacteroidota > Bacteroidia > Chitinophagales > Chitinophagaceae > Sediminibacterium. The sequence goes on from JAFBAN010000165.1 coordinate 19,571, forward strand.
CTTTCTGGTACAGGGTGATCTTTCCCTCGCCGCAAAGACTGCCGCAGTAATGGTAGGAAGAAAACACGCATAATGTATAATTCCGCAGGAAGATGGGCGCTGAATAGTAATCGTATCCGCCATATTGTTCATGAAAGCGCCACCACCTCGTGCGGTCTTTGAGAATAACTGCAAGGGTATCACCCCTGAGGATCCTTGCTTTTACCAGGCTGGTATCCCACAGTTTCAGCGGCGGATCGCTGAACTGTGCTTTGACAGCTTTTTGCTCGTCGGGGTTCAATGAAATAATGGAGCGGGACAAAAAATCCTGGCACGCCATAAGCGGCTTCATCGCCGGTGTATCTACTAACACTATGGTGCCATAAGGAGATTCCGTAGTTCTGATATAATCGATAAACGATTTTGTTTCGCTGCGATACTCGTTTTCCGGATTTCCGGTCATCTTCGGATGAGTATGATCTCCGCAGGCAGAAAATAAAAATGCAGCAACAAAAAGAAGCTGAAGTTTCATTAGGAATGATCTGCCGTAGCTCATTGCCATTTTGAAATAAGTTCACAATACGAGCCGTATAATAATTTCTGCGAAGCCGGGTAAATGATCATCAGGCTTTGATATGCCGTGCCGCCGGTAAGCCGCGAACGGCTGAGTCTTTTCGTCCGGGTTTTCCTGCAGACAATGTTTCCCTGCGCATCAACTCCGGAAAACAGGAACCAGCTGTCCTTAACCGTTTTCGTTGTTATTTTCAGGCCGGCTGTGGCCGTTGCGAACTGCCGCGCAATATTGCCCGCTCCTTCTGTTACCAGGCTTCCGAAAGCCCGGATCTCCGCCTTTTTATCTGCAGCTATAAATGTCCGGCCATCATGGTTTGCCGACTCGGGTTGGGCAATGAATGATCCCGGATATTGGATACAGAACTCGAACCTTGAATTACAGTAGGTATTGAACCGGGTATCGGAACTGAATCCGGAAACCGCGAGCAATAAAATGAATAGCAGAGTTCTCATATCGATACAACTTTATGTTCTTACAGCCGCATTTTATGCGTAGCTCATCTTGAGCCCGGTCTCGCCATACTCATCCGTTAAAATTAGCTATTGATAGCCGGCCGCGGAAATACGGTCCGCCGCATATTCCCTCCTACCCACCGCCGGCTCCAGTTCACCCACTTTGCCCAGCCCGTATCTGGGCATGTTGTTGTAGATGCATTCATATTCTCCCGCCCTCACCTTATAGGTCTCATGCCAGATACCGACATCCCCATTGCTCCGCACTTTGGTGTTGAACGCTTTCCAGGCCGGATAATGCAGCCCGTTCCTGTCTTTGGCATAAGCTTCCAGGTGCTCGAAGGATTTCCAGTATTGGACGATAACGGTCAGGCTGGTCTCGGCGCCGAGGAATCCGCTCTCCGGTTTCTGCGAAAGTTCCTTCAGCATTTTCGGCATAGCCAGGGCTACCGGCAGCCACTTATTGAATTTCCACCAGCGGTTGATACGCATGCCGATCAGGAAGACCACGAAATCGCCCTCGAGGCGGACGGTCATGCGCTGGTTGATTGTTTGTGCCATAAGTAACAATTTAGGTTTGCTTTTATCCAATAAACGGATAATGGCCGCCGGGGGATTGCGGCGCCTCGCCAAATTACTCAAGCCGGGGAGAATTTCAAATGGCTATTATAAATGCTACGGTTCCTCCTGATTGCTGCTATGCTAAATTCAGCCAATTCATCCCGATCATAGAAAATACCGAACCGATTATAGTAAGAAAGGGGAAGATTTTCTTTATTGTCAACTGTCGCGGGTAATAGCTGCGCGGGGTATTAACGGGAAAATATCAGAGAAATCATAAAACAATCTTCCTAATCCACCCTTAAACTCTTCACCGGATTCGCCACTGCTGCTTTTATCGCCTGGAAACTGATCGTTACAAGTGCAATCACAATGGAAGCGAGTCCGCCCACGGCAAATACCCACCAGCTTATCCGGATATGATAAACATAATCCTGCAGCCACTGGTTCATATAATACCAGGCAATCGGTGTAGCGATCGCAAAAGCGATCCCGATGAGCAAAATAAATTCCTTCGAGAATAAATAGACGATACTGCCCGCACTGGCCCCGAGCACTTTACGGATCCCCACTTCCTTGATCCGCTGCGCCGCCATAAAGGAAGCCAGGCCATACAGCCCGAGGCAACTGAGGAATATCGCTATGGCCGAAAAGATCTTATAAAGTTGCGCCAGCTGGTCCTCCTGTTTGTAAAAATTCTGGATCTTATCGTCCAGGAACCGGTATTCATACACATAGTCGGGGAACGCCGCCTGCCAGATCTTCTTAACAGACTGCATGGTAGCAGCAATATCGGTGGTGGCGAGTTTTACCGAAGCCTGCCGGTACATGGTGCTGTTCGTGGTGATCATCAACGGTGCAAGGCTCTGGCGCAAAGACCGGTCATTGAAGTCTTTCAGCACACCCACCACCGGGCATTTGATCAGGTCGTTGAACATGCTTATTTCCTTGCCGAGGATAGCTTCAGGATTTTTAAAACCGAGGCTTTTTACGAACGATTCATTCACCAGGAATTCCCTGGTCATATTCGATAGCTGCAGGTTGCGGCCGGCTACCAGTTGCAATTTGTAAGCCGGGAGATAACCGTCGTCTGCGAATTTGGTGATGGCCTGGAAGCCCGCTTCCTTAATGGCATGATCGAATTTGAAACTGGTGAGTACATCATTGTCATTTTCAACCGGCGTATTTGAACTGAAGCTTACTGCCTTCACGCCGTTTAGGGAGCCCAGCTGCCGCCGGAGATAATCGGTCAGCTTACTGCCGGTACTATCCGGCCGGAAAGGCAGATTTACAATGGCATCTTTATCGAAACCCAGCGGCTGACTCATGAAAAAATTCATCTGGTTCACGATGATAAGCGTGCCGATGATCAATGCCTGGGCAATGACGAACTGGAAAACGACCAGCCCCCGCCGCAATGAAATTCCCTTCGAACTATTCGCTGCAAATTTACTTTTCAATGCGTTGACGGGATTGAAACGCGATAGAACAATGGCAGGATAAAAACCGGCCAGCGCGGTTACGACAACCGTCAGCGCCAGCAGGAACAGAATGATTCCCGGATCGCCGAATATCCTGAAACTGAGCGAAAGCTCGAGCAGGTGATTCAAAGAAGGCAGAACAAGTATGGTGATCGACGCCCCCAGTACCACGGCGCCCGCAACGATCAGGAATGTTTCGATCAGGAACTGGACGCGCAACTGGGATTTGCTGCTGCCCAGCACTTTTCTTACGCCAACTTCCCTGGCGCGGTTAACGGCCTGCGCCGTGGACAGATTAATGAAGTTGACGCAGGCGATCAGCAGAATGAATGCCGCGATCAGCCACAACACATTGATCAGCTCATGGCTGATGGTCTTATTGCTGTAATTACCCACTTCCGTATCATAATGAACATCGCTTAAAGCCTGTACCCGGTAGCTGTCCTTTTTGTCGGGCGACTGCATTTTTTGCGCAAGGGCGCTCAATTGCTGGTTGATCTCGGCTGCCGAAACATGCGGCGCCGCCAATACATAACAACCAAAATCGGGTGATGTACCATTCCAATCGGGATTCTGTACTCCGTATTGCCTGTCTCCCGTAAAATCGGTCCCGAAAGCGATCGCGAGTTTCAGCTGAAAATCGCTGTTGGCCGGTATGTTTGCGAGAACGCCCGAAACTTTCAGTACCACCGGAGGGAACTGGAAAAAGACCGAGCCTACCCGGTATGAACCTGTAAGTCTGATGGATTTGCCTGTAGCTGCTTTCTAGTCGCCGAAAAAAGTCTCGGCAATTTCTTTGGTGAGCAGCACATTATTCGGATCCTTCAATGAGGCATAAGAACCCGCCAGCAGCGGGAAATCGAATATTTTAAAGAACGAAGGTTCCGTATAAAAAACCCCGCTCTGTTCTTTGAAACTCTTGACCGGCGTTCCATCGTTATCGAGCACCTGCAATTGGTCATTATGGCTTGCATAAATCGGGGCAACCTGTTCCAATTGCGACAAGCCTGTTTTCAGTCCGTTGGGCATGGGAAAAGGAACCGAGTTCGTAACGGAAACATTGGCCGCGTCGGCGCGATGCTCGGTCAGTACCCGGTAAATGCGATCTTTCTTGCTGTGAAATCTATCGAAGCCTGTCTGGAATTGTATGATCACGAAGATCATCATGCAGACTGCGATGCCTACGGCCAGTCCGGCGATATTGATAATAGTATAGTTCCGGTTCCGGATCAGACTCCTGAACGCGGTCTTAAAGGAATTACCGAACATAGCTATGGCTTTGAAAAAAATGCGCTAAAAAAATACCAGATTTATTGATTGTTGATTATCAGCAAAAAGTTTCGGCGCCTGTTCGCAGCACTGTCCGCTTTTGATACAGCATCGTCCGGTTTCATTACACCTCTGCGCAAACTCCGCTCCTCATGTTCTCTGCGGTAAAAAAGCCCTGAAATTGTGGCGGGCCTAAATTCTCAAACGCTTTTACCGCAGAGAACAGGAGCGGCAGAGTTACGCGGAGGATGGCCGGGTGAATAGGCCTCACCGGCCAACCACCTCTAAATATACTTTTCTTTAATGATGTTGATATGATGTATTTCGTGCCCGATAATCGTTCTGAGGAAATCCTCAAGCGTCACCTCGTATTGCCGGGCAGAGCCCGTGATCTTTAGCTGGCTTTCGGAAAGGGAATCAATAAAACTAATGGAGGCATTGCGCACATTTTCGAGATCCTTTATGAGTTGATGAAAAGGCAATTCATCAAAACGGCTGTTACGCACGAGCGATTCCTGATCGTAGCCCCAGAGTTCAACGGGCTGTTTTCTGCTCAATAAGAATGCACGCTGCATTTTGATGCGTTCGTGGTCGGTGATATGGCCGACTACCTGTTTGATGCTCCATTTCTCCGGAGCATAGCGGTAATTGGATTTCTCTTCCGGGATGGAATTAAAAAAGCGCAAGGTTTCCGATGGTCCAAAAACCGATTGGAGATCCCCGGTTTTTGCGAGCTGGAGGTAATATGGGAAGCCGTCTTGAGGGAAGTATTTCATTCGACACTCCGGTTTTGGACGAGTTGTATTGCACCCGTATGCCAATTGGGCCGCTTATGCGATTCAACTATTACTCAATAGTTACTTTTTTTGTTTTTGGGTTGTAGGTCAAGATTTTTCTGCATCCGGAACATAACTCAATATTCGTTTTAAGAAGGACAAAATTGTTTTGCTTCCAGCTTATAGTGTGGGGAACCGCTGGTTTGATGCTTCGAATATCATTTGTACTTCCCTGACTATCTTGATCGTCGTCGATCATGAAGTCAATTCCAGTCCCCGAGCTTTGAAGAGTAACTTGTCCATATTCCTGCATTTCCATTACCGTCGCTAACGGGCCCGCTTTTCCTGTTGATCTGTTCCGAATGTTTATCCCGATAAGCCCAATACCAGAAAAATTGGAAGAATCATAATACGATAAAAAATCGCCGTAGATCACTCTAACCACCTGCTTGCCTTTTAACTTCAAATCAAAATCAAAGACTGCAGTTCTGTTAACAATAGGCTTAGTTTTCACGACATTCCTGAGCACAACCGAAACACTATCAAGAGGTTTAGTTATCGTAGTTATACTCACGATAACAGTTGTCTTCTGAGCTTCAATATCGTCGCCCAGAGAAATTGCAAATGCAATTAGCAAATATTTGGTAAGGCTAGCTCTCAATGCTTTTTTCATCGGTATCCGGATTTGATCTTTTAGAAATTATTGCAATTTCAGTCGCAAAAAAACCAATGAATACACTACCTAATATGATACAAATGTAGGAAACCCATCTAGTGTATTTTAACGCTCCCATGTCAAATCTTATAACATTATTATCTATCATTTTCAATAACAATTCCTTTCCAAAAAAACAAAGAATCAAAGCTCCGATTAAAGCAACTATTCCGCTGCTAAGTAGTGACCACGCTTTGATAGACAGCTGAGTTCCTTGCTTTTGCTGGTATGTAACAAGAAAGGCAACCGCCCCAAAAGCGGTTATCACCAATTGGATCGTATTTGTATACGATTCTAAAACCAATTTAAAATCATCTCGCAATTGACTCAAGTTTCCCGTTTGCCTTAAAGGGTGGCCGACATTGACATCAGGAAAAAGAAAGAAAATACTTAATAGGGCTAACACTATGACAGTAGTAGCCAATGTGAAAACTAACAACTTGCTTTTCTTCCGTTGAGCGCTATCCATAGAGAGTTATAAAATAAGTTGTCCGAATAACGCACAATTTCTTACTTCCGCCCCTGAACAAAAGAAACTGATAATTTCCTTGACGGCAAATGTGTCGTCGGGCAAGTACAGGGATCGCTGTTTATCAAATTCACCTGATATAACTCACAACCCTCCCAACTCCTCACTATAAAAACGTTTTCGATACTCCAGGATTGTCATCACATTTATTGAAGTGTCGACTTGGGAGATAACCTGATAAATGTACAAAAGAAGCTGAAAAAATCCTACGATTCTCACGCTGGGCTTACTTGCTAACAACGGCTAACACCATTGCTGTATGATCACACAAACATCGGTCTTGTCTCTCAATGCAAACTCCTTTGCATCCCAGGGCCTCCGCGTTACCCGGTTCAGGTTCGGATGCAGGAACTGCGGATGCGATCTGGCAATAACGGCATACGCCTCTTCGATATTGTCCGTATGAAGCCTGATCTCGGGCCGGTCTTTCAACGCGAATTCCTTATTCTGAAACAGGAAAACGGACAACTCATCTTTCTGCACCACACAACACGGCTCCTGCGAATCAAGATCGTTGTAGCCGATAGTGAATTGCAGGCAGTTCACAAAAAGCTCGAGCCCGTCTTTCAGGTCTTCGTAGAAAATATTGGGGACGAGTTTTGTGAATTTCATAAGCAATTACCTGTTTGCAGCAACTGTCTTAACTGTACTTCAGATATTTGACACCATGATAAGTTTGCTGTGTTGGTATTTCTGTAACAATCACCACCTTCGCCATATTGTTCTTTTGTAATTCAAAGCTCGCTTTGGGATAACCTTCGCCGCCTTCGAATGTGTTGTTGCCGATATACCTCAGGCCCGCTGCCAGCTGACCGTTCTGTTTCATGAACAGCAGATCATCGCTTTTAGTGAACTCAAAAAAGTTATTGCCCCCCACATCGTAAAGGCCTGTCAGTTTTTCATAAACACTTTTGTCAAGGGGGATTTCCTTATTCATGATCACATTAAAAATGATCTCCTGCTCGCCTGAACTATTTTTACTGACAGTGAGTATCCTGTTTACAGCCTGCGGGGCAGAAGCCCATCTGTCGGTATCAACATATTTACCGCCTTTAAAATAGATCTGGGTGATCAGGTCCTGCTGATCAGGTACGGATACCCGCATATGAATATGAGCGGGACGCCAGGTCAGATCGTTATTGGGAACGGCCATATAGGGAACGGGCAAAATGGATTTGAATGCATACTTTCCATCGGGTTTTGTTCTTTGCTGGCCGCGATACCTGTATTCATCGGATGTGTTGTCGTACACTTCATGCTCATCACAATGCCAGATCTCGACCAAAGCATTATTGATAGGCGTTCTCCCATCTTCCTTAAAAATACAGCCGTGCAACACGATCGGTGTTCCTTTTGAATCTGCAACCCTGAGGTTTGTCCGCATCGGCGAACCCGGTCTGTAAAACGGCCCGAGAATATCGGTTGTAGTGGGTGTATTGCCTTCAAAACTTTTCCCGTTCCAGTTCAATGCTCCGAAAACACTGGTGCTGATGGCTGTTAACGCTGAGTTTTTGATGAATACCCTTCGCTGCATAAATATTAGTTTTGGTTGCCCGGTAAGTTAAGCCGAAACTGTAGCTGATTAAATTACAAAGAAGACGAATACTTCGGCTGCCGTTAGCTAATCTACCCCCAATTCCCTCCTCATCTTCCCCGAAAGCTTCATCTTCACCAGCTCATAAGCCTGCCCCAGATATTTTTTCCACTCCGTTTTCTTCATTTTCCTGATATCATCCACCCAAACCCATTTATGCTTGGCCATATACGGCGCCGGCTTGAAACCTGGCCGCTGGCACATTTCTTCAAATTCTTCATCGCTCACCTTAAATGATGCAGTCACCGGCGATTGCTCCAGTCCCGCCACGCAGAACATTTTAGCGCCTACCGAAAACACCAGGTCCTGGCCCCATTTGATGTCTTCGGTTACTGCGGGGAGCGTTTGGCAGATTTCGCGGATGTCGTCGATTGTCATGGAAATGATTTTGTATTTAAGTCATTTTGTTGCCGGTGTTCTGCTTTCCCGTTAAATAGTTTCAAATTTTCGCACCTGGTGTTTTATTAAAAATAAAGATCAAACCACTGGATAAGGCAATAAACAAGCATAGCGGGGAATAAATTTGCGTGTCGCTTATTCCAAACTTTGTCCACTTCACAGTCTTAAAAAAGCCGACAAATTTGAAATCCCCAATCGCCCTGATAAGAAATACGACTGCAATGGCCAAAGTACCATAGTGGAAATACTTTCTCCTTATATATCTGTCAAAAAAACCTTTGTTACCTACTGTTATTAAAATTAAACACAGCAAGCTAAAAGCAACAATTAACGTGGCTGCCTTACCCGGGTTGAATTTGTGTAACCCATTTGAACTTGTCGGTAAAACAAGGTCATACCAAAGTTTACCGCCGAAAGCCCAGTAAAAATGCAATATAGAAAGTGCGAAAAAAATCCCCGCGTTGACAAAAATGAGAATACTCCGAACGATCCGTTTTAAAATATAATTCTTCATTTTACGCCTGTGTATTATTTCCTGGCAGCAGTTTTATTTCTTTTGCCTGACCTTCCAATATTCCAAAAACTGTTCTTCTGTTGTGATAATTTCATTTCCATCTATAAGAGAACCGCCTCTTCGAATGTTGTCAAGCATGCAATCATATGCAAATTGATCTTTTTGTTTGTCAGACTGATACTCTACAGAACTGATTTGCTCTTTATATTCCTGGCAAAGCTCTTCCCAGAGTTCTTTGTCGTGGTCCACATTTATAACAACAATTGGCTTTTCTTTTGCTTTCTTATTGAAGAATTCAAGAATGTCCCTGAAAATAACGCGCTTATCAAACTCAGTGATGATGTTACTGCTTTTCCATTTCTGAATATCGTCCATAAAAACTCTACGCCCATCTATCCATGTTGAGCTAATATACAACGAGTCGTTTTCGGTCACATATTCTAAATCTTCGCCTCTAAATCCCAGGGAAATTTTTGGGAATGAGCTTTTGGCGGCTTTTGTTGTAAAAAGTCCTCTAAAAAAACTTAGCATTGGCACAAATTGTCATAGAGAATATGGTGGCCTCGATAGCTAAACCCAAATTACCGCAGCCCTCGCAAAATTCCAACAACTGGCGCCCATAAGCGCCCGTCGTTGGCAGTTTCCCGGCTGTATTCACCCCGTCTGCTTTTATTCCCTTACATCCTGTAAACATTCTCCCAATGTTTTATTGAAGTCCAAATCCTTTTAGCGCAGCTCTCAAGGCAAGAACTTAATGCAGTTGCGGACCAATAATTGCGTAAATGTTGCTTTTTCACCGTTTTTGGCTACAACCCGCAACGCCAGTTTTTGTTTCGCGATGGCTGGCCCTCTACTATTCTCAGAAATGGTGAAATAAATCAGGATGCAGTGAAAAAGGCTGTCACCCGTCTGGCCGGCATATAAAACAAATAAGCCGCTGAAATTCAGCGGCTTAAGTCGTACCCGGTACGGGAATCGAACCCGTCTTTGCCCCGTGAAAGGGGGCTGTCCTAGCCGATAGACGAACCGGGCATTTTTTTGTCAATCGGGACGCAAAAATAGGTTTAGGGAGTTTCTCGGCCAAAAGAAATTTAAAAAGGCAGCTGTTAGCCGTCAGCCATTAGCTTTCAACCCCTCCCGAAGGATCAAACGCTGACGGCTAACAGCTAAAAGCTAACAGCTGATTAACCCCAAATAACCTAATTTTGCCCTTCGTTAAATTTCCAACCCAAAACAAGCAATCAATGAGTACAGTAAAAGTTGCGATCAATGGTTTCGGCCGGATCGGACGTTTGGTTTTTCGCCAGATCTATAATATGGATGGCATCGACGTGGTGGCCATCAATGACCTCACCAGCCCCAAAGTGCTCGCCCATCTCCTGAAATACGACAGCGCCCAGGGCCGCTTCGACGCAGAAGTAACCGCTACCGAAGATTCCATCGTCGTAAACGGCGATACCGTTAAGATATACGCACAGAAAGATCCCGCCCAGATCCCCTGGGGCAGCCATAGCGTTGATGTGGTGATCGAATCCACCGGCTTCTTCACAGACAAAGACAAAGCCGAAGCCCATCTCAAAGCCGGCGCCAAACGCGTGGTCATCTCCGCCCCTGCTACCGGCGATCTCAAGACCGTTGTGTTCAACGTCAACCATTCCATTCTCGATGGCAGCGAGACCATCATCTCCTGCGCATCCTGCACCACCAACTGCCTGGCGCCGATGGCCAAGACCCTGCACGATAAATTCACCATCCTCGCAGGCCTTATGACCACCATCCACGCCTACACCAACGACCAGAACACACTCGATGCCCCGCATCCCAAAGGTGATCTTCGTCGCGCCAGGGCCGCGGCCGCCAATATCGTTCCTAACAGTACCGGCGCGGCCAAAGCCATCGGACTGGTACTGCCCGACCTGAAAGGCAAACTCGACGGCGGCGCCCAGCGCGTGCCCGTGATTACCGGCTCTTCTACCGAACTGGTATCCACCCTCGCTAAAAAAGTGACCGTGGAAGAAGTGAACGCCGCCATGAAAGCCGCTTCAAATGAAAGCTTCGGCTACACCGAAGACGAACTGGTAAGCTCCGACATCATCGGCATCCGCTTCGGCTCCCTGTTCGATGCCACCCAGACCAAAGTGATTACCGCCGGTGATACGCAGATGGTGAAGACCGTGAGCTGGTACGACAATGAAATGAGCTATGTGAGCCAGCTGGTTCGCACCGTGAAATATTTCGCGGGACTGATCTCTAAATAGTATTGTCCCGGCTGCAGGATAGCATTGAGCTTCGTTGTGCTCGCTTCGCGAAGCTTCAGCGAAGCGAGGTCACTCACTTCGGCTGCAGTGCGGGTTAAACACATAGATACATAGGTATCATAGGGCACATAGAACTCACTATGTGCTCTTTTCTTTTCCTATGTTCCTATGTGTTAACCCAGGAGCAGCCGAAACACATAGATACATAGCTACAATAGGGCACATAAGAAAAAAACTATACGCCCTTTTCCTTTCCTATGTTCCTATCTGTTTAACTTACGCTCTCAAAAGCAAGCAACCCATGAGCCAGTTCAGCGATCATAATTTCAAAGGCGAGAAAGCCCTGATCCGCGTAGATTTCAACGTGCCTCTCGATAAAGACTACCGGATCACCGACGACACGCGCATGCGCGCCACCATTCCCACCATCCAAAAGATCCTGAAAGACGGCGGAAGCGTGATACTGATGAGTCATCTGGGCCGGCCCAAAGACGGTCCAACAGAAAAATATTCATTAAAACACCTGGTAAACCATTTAAGTGACCTGCTCGGCGGCGTTACCGTAAAATTTGCCGACGACTGCATCGGCGCATCGGCAGCCGAACAGGCCGCATCGCTCCAGCCCGGCGAAGTACTGCTGCTCGAGAACCTGCGCTTCTACAAGGAAGAAGAAAAAGGCGATCCTGCATTCGCCGAAAAACTGAGTAAGCTGGGCGATATCTATGTGAACGACGCTTTCGGCACCGCGCACCGCGCGCATGCATCCACCGCGGTGATCGCCAACAATTTTCCGGCAGGCAAAAAAATGTTCGGCTATGTAATGGAAGGCGAAGTATCCAGCGCCGAAAAAGTAATGCACGAAGCGCAGAAGCCATTCACCGCCATTATCGGCGGCGCTAAAGTGAGCGACAAGATCCTCATCATCGAAAACCTGCTCGACCGGGCCACAGATATCATCATCGGCGGCGGCATGTCCTACACTTTCCTGAAAGCGCAGGGCGGCACCATCGGCAACTCACTCTGTGAGGAAGACCGTATCGACACCGCACTTGAACTGCTGAAAAAAGCGGAAGCCAAAGGCGTATGCATCCACCTGCCTTCCGACTCGGTGATAGCCGATAAGTTTGCCGCCGATGCAGATACTTCTTCTTCTCCCAGCAACCATATTCCCGATGGCTGGATGGGGCTCGATATCGGCGCCAATGCCTGCGAGCAGTTCAGCAACTGCATCAAACGCTCCAAAACCATTTTATGGAATGGCCCGATGGGTGTATTCGAGATGGAAAAATTCCAGCACGGCACCAAAGCCATCGCCACGGCCATTGCAGCGGCTACTGATGCCGGCGCTTTCTCGCTGGTAGGCGGTGGCGACAGCGTAGCGGCGGTGAACCAGTTCGGCTTCGCCGATAAGGTCAGCTATGTTTCCACCGGCGGCGGCGCCTTACTGGAATACTTCGAAGGCAAAACCCTCCCCGGCATCGCCGCCATCAATGATGCCGCTAAGTAGCGATCCTCCGTGAGCCTCCGTGCATTCCGTGCCTCTGTGGTAAAACGCCGTGTCTCTGTTACCTCATGAAACATCAGCCTTATCTCACCACAGAGGCACGGAATGCACGGAGGTTCACAGAGTGTGTAACTTTTCAGAACCTCGCCCGTTACACCCCCAACTACCACTACCTGATATGAAAAAAGCGATCACCCTGCTGGCGCTTTGCCTGGCATTTGCCACCGGCTACGCGCAGTACACCATCACCGGTAAAATAACGGACGAGAAACAGAAACCCGTTAAGGCCGCCACCGTATTACTATTACATCAGAAAGATTCCACCCTGGTCTTGTCAGCCCTCTCCGATGCGGGCGGCAATTTCAGTCTCAGTTCCAAAGAGGGAAAATATTTTGTAGCCATCAACATGCTCGGCTATAAAAAAAGCCTGCAGCCGGTTACCGTTACCGGAAAAGATCTCGAGCTGCCCGAGACCAAACTGCAACCCGCCGTTGTAACCCTGGGTGAAGTAACAGTTACCGCCACCAAACCTTTTCTCGAGCAGCGCGCCGATAAACTTGTGGTAAATATAGAAGGCAGCGCCACTGCTGCGGGTTCAACCGCTATGGAAGTGCTGCAGAAAGTGCCTGGCGTTATCATCCGCAACGAGCAGGTAACCCTGGCCGGTAAAAGCAGCGTGAATATTCTGATCGATGGCAAGTCGTCGCAGTATACGGATATCAACCAGGTACTGGCGAGTCTCAGCGCGTCCAATATCGAAAAGATAGAGCTGATCAGCAATCCCGGCGCCAAATACGATGCTGCGGGCGGCGCCATTATCAATATCATCCTGAAGAAGACTGCCAATCTCGGCACAAACGGTACCGTGCAGCTCACAGGCGTTGCCGGCCTCTACGAAAAAGGGAAATACGGTGTGGACCGTAATTTCTATCGTTATTCTCCTTCCTTCTCGCTCAATCACCGCAAGGGAAAACTCAATATTTTCGGCAGCGCAAGTTATGTACACCGCGATCAGTTCGAGTACATGGAACTGCAGCGGCTGATCCAGCCCAATAATTTCTTACAGGCCACTTATACCCCCGGTCACCGCGATGCAGAGAATTACCGCGCCGGACTGGATTTCTATGCAGACAGCAAGAATACCATCGGCGTACTGGTACGTGGTTTCCATATTACGGGCAGTACCGAAGCGCAGAATACCACCCAGCAGCTGAAAGCTTCTACCGGCGACCAGCTGAGCAGTTTTAAAACATTCAACAATACCGCATTCGGGCGCAATAATATCGCCGCAGACCTCAACTGGAAGCATGTATTCGATACCGCCGGCAGGGAACTGAATATCGATTTCGATTATTCGTCTTTCCATATCAACAATACCAGCAATATCGTCAACAGCCTGTCTAATGGCACCAGCTATGTAAATAACCAGCTTATCGATAATCCAGTGCGCTTTGCGGTGTTCAAACTGGATTATACGCATCCGTTCAATAAAGACAGTAAAATGGAACTGGGTGGAAAGATCAGCGCGGCAACGATCGACAATTACCTCACGTTCCGCAAATCGAATGTGATCGACCTCTCCAGGAGCACCGATTTCGAATACTCAGAAAATATCAATGCGCTCTACGGAAGCTTCCAGCGAAAGTTCAACAGTTGGGAACTGAATATGGGCCTGCGTGCCGAGCAGACGGTGGCCAAGGGCAAGAATGCAACCACCGAATTACTGAACAGGGATTACTGGCAGCTTTTCCCTTCCATTTTTCTCACAAAGCGAATCGATAAGAATTTTGCCACCGTGGGCCAATACACCAGGCGCGTGAACCGTCCGGGCTTTCAGCAGCAGAATCCATTCATTCAATACCTCGATTCGCTCACATATACCCGCGGCAATCCATATCTGAAGCCCGAAGTATCTGATGCGTATAAATTCCTGGTCACTTATCAAAACCAGCCTTTCTTCTCCATCAGTTATAACCGCACCGCCGATGTGATCTTCCAGGATGCGCCCAAACAGGAAGGCAATCTTACCTACACCATGCCGGAGAACCTGGCTGCCTTCGAAAATGTGGTGTTCGAATTGAATTTCCCGATCCAGTTCGGAAAAAAGATCAGCGGGTTTGGCGGCAACCAGTTCATCTATAATCATTACAAGGCAGATTATCTAGGCAGCACCTATAACCGCTCAAAATGGAACTGGCAGGCTTACTGGCAGGTGGCTTATAAACCCAGGCCCGGCTGGAATATTGAAGTATCCGGTTTCTATACAACCAATTTCCTGAACGAGTTTATCGAGATCGGGGAACTGGGCAACCTGAACCTGGCGATACAGCGGGTGTTTATGGATAAGAAGGCACGGCTTACACTTAATTTCAATGACCTGCTGTTCTCGCAGCGGAGCAGGGGCAGCATCCAGTACCAGGACATTAATGTGCTTTTCCGTCAGGCCAATGAAACCCGGAACGTACGTCTGACTTTCAGCTATTCATTCGGGAACCAGAAACTGAAAGCAGTGCGCAACCGCAGCACCGGGTCAGATGCTGAGGCGAATCGTGTAAAGACCAATTAGCAATTTTTTACCACCAGGGCGCAACGACGCGAAGGCGCGCGGGGAGAACAGCACTATCCTCGCGCAGCTTTGCGTCGTTGCGCCTTTCGGTAATATTAGCCAGTGTCGGCGCATCAGCCATTTTGCCATATCCGGGCTCGTGGAATAGGATTTGTAATATTTAAGCCAGTTTATCTACAAACAAGTAAATTACATTAAAACTAAACACTCATGAAGACCCGGAACCTCACCCTTATCATTGTAGCTGGCCTGATCCTGTTATTGGGCGGATGCGGTTGCAGCAGGTATAACAGCCTGGTTGGAGCCGACCAGGAAGTAAAAACTGCCTGGAGCAATGTTGAGACCAACTATCAGCGCCGTACCGACCTGTACAGCAGCGTGGTTAAGACCATCGAGGGTTCAGCCAATTTTGAAAAATCAACCCTGAAAGAAGTGATCGCGGCAAGGGCCAGCGCCACCCAGGTAAAAGTGGATATCAACGATCCTGCCAGCCTGCAGAAATACCAGGCCGCACAGGGCCAGTTGCAGAGCGCATTCGGCAGGCTGATGGCGGTTGCGGAAGCTTATCCCAACCTGAAAACAACAGAAGCTTTCCAGAATTTCCAGGCGCAGATAGAAGGCACCGAAAACCGGATCAATGTTGCGCGTCGTGATTACAACGACAAGGTGAAAGACTATAACCTGAAAGTGAAAACTTTCCCGAACAATATCTTCGCGGGCATTTTCGGATTCAAGGAGAAAGCCTATTACCAGGCCGATGCCGGATCGGAGAAAAATCCTGATATCAAATTCGACATCAAGTAAGCGCTCATGTTCGGTTTATTCAAACGCAAGACAGATCATTTCTTTTCCGACGCTGAAAAAACACAGATCGTTGAAGCCATTCAGCGCGCGGAGCAACGGACCAGCGGCGAGATACGGTTATTCGTGGAGCGCCGCTGCCGTTTTGTTGACCCCGTTATGCGGGCCAAAGAACTGTTCTATGTTTTGAAGATGACCGAAACTGCCGAGCGTAACGGGGTACTCGTGTATGTGGCTTTCAAAGACCGGCAGCTGGCCGTATTCGGCGACGAGGGCATTCATGAGCGGGTGGGCAGCGAATTCTGGAACAAGGAGGTAGGGAAAATGCTGATGCATTTCAACCGCGAGAATTATGCGGCCGGCGTTGTGCAGATCGTGCACGATATCGGCGAGGCGCTGACTGCCCATTTTCCTTACGACGGAACAACGGATAAGAATGAACTGCCGGACGATATCGTGTTCGGATAACCAACTTCGGCGCGGCAACAAGGTTCAAAAAAACACCACGGCCCGGCACCGACCGGACGCAACCATGAAGAAGTTATTACTCATACTATTTTGTTCGCTGGCAGCGGTGGCCGGTTTTTCGCAACAGGTGCCGGCCAGACCCAATCCGCCGCGGCTGGTGAATGATTTTGCCGGCGTACTCTCGCCGGAGCAGGTGGAGATCCTCGAACACAAACTCGTGGCGCTGGACGACAGCACTTCCAACCAGATAGCCGTAGTGCTGGTGAAATCTCTGGATGGAAATGCCATAGAAGACTACTCGGTGAAACTTTTCCGCGACTGGGGCATCGGTAACAAGAAGACCAACAATGGTGTACTCATCGTGGCATCGATGGATGATCACAAGATCTGGATCACCGTCGGGTACGGGCTGGAAGGCGCGATACCGGATGCAATGGCATCAAGTATTTACCGGAATGAAATGGTGCCTGAGTTCAGGCAAAATAATTATTACCGCGGCATCGACAACGCCATCGATGCGCTGGCAAAAGCTGCGGCGGGCGAATACCATGTCAAAAAAGAAAAATCTTCCTCCGGCGGTAAAGGCGGCGGATCCATACTCGGGTTCATCGTGATCCTTATCGTTATCATTATTGCAAGCACCCGCGGCGGACGCGGGGGCGGCGGCGGCGGCATGATGCGTCGCAGCGGTTTCAGCGATGTGGCCACGGGTATGATACTGGGTTCATTACTGGGCGGCGGCCGCGGCGGCAGCAGTGGCTGGGGCAGCAGTGGTGGCGGATTTGGAGGCGGCGGCTTCGGCGGTTTCGGAGGCGGCAGCACAGGCGGCGGTGGCGCGGGCGGCAGTTGGTAGTGCAGGATCTTTAGAGCTTCTCACCAATATAAACTGACCGCTATGGATAAAAAAAACTGGCATGCCCGGCATACCGAAACTTTGAGTTTTGGCGCACGCATCGCCGACAATGTTGCCCGCGGCATGGGCTCCTGGACTTTTATCATCTGGCAAACCATTATCGTTGCCATCTGGATGGTACTTAATGTGATTGGCTTTGTGCGACACTGGGACGCTTATCCCTTTATTCTCCTCAATCTT
>JAFBAN010000118.1 GCA_019247775.1 Chitinophagaceae bacterium
CTGATCATTAAGAAAAATGACAGTCAGCCAAACGGCGCCAGGGAAACGTTAGATGAAGAAATAGCTGTGATACTTCCGTTCTATGAAAGGAAACGGCTTCAGCTGGTTCCGGTGGGTAATTTCGTCTTTCAGTCAAAGAGGCAGGCTTTTACCCTGGAAAATGGTGTGGTCAGGAGCGTCGCAGACGACGATGCCAAGTTCGAGTTCGGCACGATGCTCCTGTGCAATATTCACTCATTCGGGGAATATAGGGAATATGGCCTAGGGATTGGATTGGGTTATTCCTTACAGCCAGGCGGCAAGTCAAGCAGTTTCCTGCTCGGCGCGTCGGTCTCGTTCAAAGATATTTTCAGAGTGGGATTTGGCTATGGTTATACCCTATCTCCTGCCGGACTTACAGGCGGGGCAAAAGTAGACGCACCACTACCCGCAAACATCAGCAACCTGGGGGATGTGGTCGAGTATAAACGCCGGTCCGGTTTCGTTATCAGTATTGCTTTGCCCGGTATCAAATTTTAGAAAATCATGTATCGCACCAAAACTGTCTATATGAAAATCGTTTCAATTTTATTATCCGCCATATTAGTCCTGCTGGTCGGCTGCAAGAGCAAAAAAGAGTCAGATCTTGAAAAATATACCAATAGACTGTCACGCATTGCTATGGACACGAGCGCAGCAGTGGATACAGCAATTATTAATTTTAATTTTGAAAAACAGGTACTCCCACATGTAGACAACCTGCAGGCCGATATCTCCTCCAGTGCCGGTTTGCGGCGACTGATGGCCACTGAACGCGCTCTGTTGTCAAGATGGGACGCCGATCCGAATTTCAGGCCCTACTCTTCTGCCGTACTGGATACCATTACAACGCTTCTACGTGGATGCTCATCTTTTGACAGGGCACCCATCTCCGCAAGACGCGTTCCCGCGGCCCGCGGAATGCGAATGGTGTCGCTGGATTACTATCAGTTCTCAATTCCTGTCGCGTTTCATATTATCAAGAATAGTCATGGAGAAGGGCAGAGCCCTGATATGACTGACAGGATCAGCCGGCAGATCCAGCTTTTAAACAGTGAATACGGCCGATTTAATATCCACTTTTTGCTGGCTTCTATTGATATTACCACTAATGACAACTGGTTCAGGAATGCCAGCTACTATTCCGACCAAAATGCGTTACAGCAAATGACTTCGGCTTTAAGCAAAACCCCCGAAAAGATGATGAACGTATTTTTGTTAGCGCCCGGTGCGGTCCTTGGCGAAGCAACTTTTCCGTGGTATAATACGGTCAATTCCACCGGAGACTATCTTGTTATTCATTATAATACCGTTACCGGTGGGCCTACTACGTTTTACGATGGAATGTACAATTCCGGAAAAACAATGGTGCATGAAGTAGGTCATTATCTTGGTCTTTATCATACTTTCGAGGGGGGAGCATCTGATTGCGGGTCGAGCGCGAACAATGGGTGTAGTCCGGGCGATTATGTCGACGACACACCTGGCCAGAAAATCTGTTATATGACGGGGTGTGATGAATCTGCCGATTCTTGTCCCGATGAGGGGAAAGACCCGGTCACCAATTTTATGGGATATAACCCGGATGCATGCATGCGGGTATTCAGTGATGGCCAGGGAGATCGCATTAAAATGAGCATCATCCGCTACAGGCCGCAATACATCGTGAATACCTTGTCAGGTTTGTCATTTTGAGCCTGGGCAGGTTTAACAAACGTCCGCGCCCCGTTGATATACACCTGGTCTCTCGATCAATACGACCTTGCTAAAACCAATCATGAAGCGATAAACAAAGAGCCGCCCAATATCATTGAGCGGCTCTTTGTCAGAGTATCTTACGAGTCTGTCGGGGGCAATTGAAATGATGTACTGGAGAATGCCCCCCTGCCATCTATCGGATTTGGATTATCAGGATCCCTGCTTTGTACATAGATATAATAGTTCCCGGAAGGCAGATAACCTTTTTCCATGACCCTTTTTGTAAAATCATTCTCATTGCTTTCGGGCACTTTGAATGCAAAACTTGCACCTGCGGCAAGTTGTCCCAGGTTAGCAGGCACTTCTCCGATCTTTTTCATATTGGCATTCACACTACTCTGTAATGATGCATATACATCCAGGCTCACCCATGTAAAACTGCCTGAGGCCGGGAAAGCAGTTCCTGTGTTATTGGTAATTGTCATCGAAATATGCCCGAAAAGCCTGTTATTTGTTTTCCAGGCCCTGTCAAAAGTAAGGGCAAGATTGCTGACTGCCATTCCCTGTTTTGCTGGGATAATGGAAAATTTTGCAGTACTATCCAGTGTGGTACCACAACTAACGGTATTCCATCCTGCAGGATTGAACTTAGTAACTGTACTGGGATCTAATTTCAGATAATAAACCTGACTGAAAGCCGTTGTTGCCAGCGAGACAGTCCCGTCGGAATTGGTAACCAGAGTGAACTTCTCCCAGGGACCGGCGGTCCACTGACAATTGACAATTCCGCCCGGACCATTTATCCGGAGAAATACATTGGGAAAATGTACCGACGCTATGGAAACTGTACCATCTGCATTTGCAACGATGTTTACAAATTCCCAGGGACCGGCTCCAAATTGACTGTTCACAGTGCCGCATCCGGCGCCTGTTGTTGTACTGCAGTTTCCACCATCCATCCGCAAAACAACGTTTGGGCCGGTTGCGGACTGAAGATTGACTCCGTTTTGACTAACCATGTTTCCTCCTTTTATTGTAGGTTAAATAATACTGGGCATAAACAGCCGACAACAAAATCCGTTGCGGAAGTATGCTTTACAATAACCGGGAGGATTACACAATATATAAACCCTTATTTCAAAATGCAATAAAAAGCAGGAAAAAAAGAAAGGAGAGTTTAATTACTCAGTTGTTTGCCAAATATGCTTTTTTTAGCGACTGATAAATATCAGCCAGTCGCCTGATCGCATCCTGGTGAAGATGAAGATTTTCCTCACCAAGAAATGCATTCTTCGCGGGATCGGTGAGCTTGTTTACGGCGGTTGTCCAATCTTTCCACTCCGGCAGGCCTGACAATTTGTGATCATACAACTCATCGAACTTATCTACCAGGTAATATTTACTCCGGCTCTCGCCGGGCTGGCCTTTGCCATCTGTAACAAATATGGCGAATGGAACGATCATCTCATTGGTAATGGCGGTATCGATCGTCTTGCGCTCACCGAACCATACACGGGCCTTCAACCAATCGTTTAATCCGATAACGCCCATCGAGGGATCGGCGGGCTCCCAGGTATTGTTCCGGGCATTGTAGATCTCCACCCAGCGATGATCATTGTGCTGCAATCCAAAAACACTATACCGGTTGCCTCTCTGTTTCACAAGGTCCGCAGCGCTGACCTGCCGGCGCGGGGTTACCGGGTGAATATTGATCTCCTGAGTGCTGCGGTATTTGATGCCGGCTTCTTTTATCATCGCAACATATACTTTAGCCAGTTCAAAACAATTGCCGCCGCCCCGGTTCATGATCTCATTTACCGTGCGGACCTGGTAATCCGTCGCCAGCCAATCGAAATTGCTGCTTAGCCAGTACAGCAGTTTACGGGCCCGGGTAAAATCATCGCCCGATCCGCTGATGCTGTCGGCAAAATTTTTCAGGCTGAGCGTGGCCGTATCGATCTTTATCCGCTCACCATTCCGCTGCGATGGCTGTGCAGCGATCGCCAGTGTTGAGAAAACAAACAGGAGCATGACAATAACACGCATGAATTCGGTTTTGCTTTAAAAATACCATTTCCGGCCAGCCGATACCGATGATTGTTATGAACGGCTGGCTGCTCACATTAAAACAAAACCCCGCAAATGGCGGGGTTCTGTTTGTATAGATCAGATAGTGACTATTTCTTAAGGTAGCCATAGTATTCATCATCCGTAGCACAATCCCACCAAACAGGCATGCTCCAGATATTAGGATCGGTTGCATGCGGGTTTAAAGCAAGCGTGTTTACAGAGTTGTAATTGATCTCGTAGGTAGGCGGCAATGCCCAGCGGCGCATCCAGTACCTCACATCGGTAGGGCTGGTACCTGTTAACTGGGCCTGGCCGGTGAATAAAGGTCCGCGCTGGTAGCCGGGGTACACAACACCGAAACCACCTACATTGCCCGCGCTGAAATTGAAACGACGCATATCGTTCCAGTTCTCGATGCTGCAACCCATTGCTACATATTTCTGCAACATGATATCCGACATGGTCAGGGCTCCGGGCGCAACAGCTGCGCTGTTCATATAGTTGGTAATGGCAGTCTGGTCCATCGGGGCCATATCAGGATTGGTAGCAGTATAACCCGCCGCTTTCCATTGTGTAAGCTTGGCCTGCATCATGTCTATATGCGCCTGGATACCGGCTTTGTAGGCAGTATAGGCATTTCCCGCATCGCCTTTGCGCATGTACACTTCAGCTTTGATGAAACACATTTCGTGATAGGTCAGGATCTCCTGGTCAGACACCGGGCGAACCTGGAATGAACCTGTAGAACCAACCACACCCGCTGTAAATGCGGCCGCAGAAGGATACCAGCTCACATCCGTTTGTCCCTGGGCAGCGATGCCGGAAGTGGCGATCGAGCTGCTGCGCATGTTCACATACACGGTATCGCCTGCAACAAGGTAATTGGTGCTGTTGACATAAATAGAACCAGCCTTGTACGTCACCGCTACGTTATTGCCTGATGTGGTAAACGTGCGGTTTGCAGCGGTCTGCGCAGCAATAAAATTCGCGCGATCCGTTGCGTCTGCAATGGCATAAGTGATCGTTGTATTCGTAGCGGCATATACCGGCGTTACGATAGAAGTAGGTCCGACCTTCAACAGTCGCGTTGCCGGGCCGTAAGAATCAACCCCTAACGAACGGGTCCAGGTATAGGACGATACCCTGCCGGTTGCATCCAGCTGAACACCGGTCATATAAGAAGGAACGATCTTAGACATGCGCGGATCCACTACTCCGGAATTGCGCATATTGGTCAGCAGGTTGTAATAATACTGCGAAATACGAACGGTGCTGCCAAAAGCCACATAGTCGAAGTTGCCATTGGTAACTACCGGGTCGCCGATCAGGTAATCGGTAACGGTGCTGTTGTTGAAGCCCGGTCCTACCAGGTTATCGGCAATAGACTGAGGGCCTTTTGACAAACAGTATAAAATAGAGTCTGCGTTATACAGATCCGCCTTTTTAGAAAGCTTCAGCATGTAGCGGGCTTTCAGTCCCCAGCATGCTTTGATCCATTTGTTCACATCTCCACCACCCCAAAGATCACCGGTAGCGAATGAAGGAGCGGCTGCATCCTGGGTTTTGCTGAACAGGCTGATCGCTTCATTCAGTTTTGACATACATCCGTTGAAAATGGTCTTGCCGTCGTCAGGCGCAGGACTTGGGTTACCAGTTCCCGCCTGGGTATAAGGCATTTCTCCGTACAGGTCCAGCATCTCCATATATCCCAGTGCATGGAATACATCGGCAGCGGCCATGTAATGGTAGGCATTCTGTTTTGAGGCCGAGTTATACAGATCTACCAGGTTGGAAGATACTTCTACAAACCAGGTCTGATAGGGAGTTGTTGAGTTGGCGTTCGTACAGGCCCAGGTAGTGCTGAACGTATTCGGGCTGGCATTATTGGTGTAATAAACGCCCGCCATACAGGAGGTACGATAGTTGGTAACACCCGCCGTGTACTGGTAGAAGTGTTCGATCCAGGGAAGACGGTTCTGGATGAGTACGCTCTGGTTATTTGGATTATCCGGGTCCGAATTTACGTCCAGGAATTTTTTACAGGAGGTAAACCCGAGTGCGACCAGGGCAACCAGCATTATATATTTTAGACTTTTCATAATCAGTTTTATTTCGTGGTTAGAAAGTAATATTTACACCGAAAGTGACACTGGCTGTTGCAGGCACGCCCAGGTAATCAATACCCGTAGAACCCGAACCACCTGTTCCACCCGCAGCGCTTACTTCAGGATCCATTCCTTTGTAGTTTGTCAGGGTCCACAGATTCGTTCCGACCAATGTTGCGGAGATCGCTTTAAACACCCTTTTATTCTTCAGCATGCTGGTGAAATCATAGCTTAACGACAGCGACCGCAGTTTCAGCCAGTTTACCGAGGTAATAAAGTTATACGAATTGGCCGCATAATTAGCCCAGTATTGCTGGATCAGGTAGTTGCCTGAGTAAGTAGTACCATTGATCACATAATTCTGGCCTGCGTTATAAGTCTGGGTAAAATCGGCTTTGGTAACGCTGTTAACGCCGCTTACCGTTACAGACTGGCGGTCATTGGCTGTGGTGAGCTTGCTCAGACCATTTGCAACCAGTGCGTATTCCGTACCGTTGAACACATCTCCGCCTTTACGGATATCGAACAGGAATGACAGGGTGAAATTCTTGTAATGTAAAGTATTATTAAAGCCGCCGATGAAATCAGGCTCACGGTTACCCACCACCGGGTTATTGGCGTTGAGTTTATAAAATCCAGTGTTGGGATCAACCTGGTAACGTCCGCCCGGGATCTCATTTCCACTCGCATCAACTTCACGCAGGTAAGGCTGGCCTGTCATACCGAGGAAATAACCGCCGTTAGGAATGGATGCCGCTTTCACTGTTCCGAACTGGGCATCTGTAGGGTAGAAATAAGCTACGCCGGGAAGGAAATCTCCCAGCCTGCCTTTGTTATACGAGAAGTTCAGTGTCGCATCCCATGAGAAATTCCTTGTCACAACTGGTTTAACATTAAGCGATATCTCCATACCGGTATTGATCACGGATCCGGAGTTAAGGGTACTGAAGATAAAGCCGCCGGACTGGGCCAGACGGGGTTGCCCGATCTGGTTCTGGGTAGCGCTGTGATAATAGGTATAATCCAGGTTAACGCGGCCTTTCAGGAACCTCAGCTCACCTCCGATCTCCCATGAATCCTGGATCTCTGGAATGATATAGGGGTTGCCTGAATAGTACTGGTTACCGATGCCTGTGAACGAACCGATGGTGATCGGCGGATTTACGTAAGTATTGGTGGCATAAGGATTCGCATCTTTACCCACTCTTGCCCAGCTGGCCCGCAGTTTGCCGAAAGACAGCAGCGAATTCCTCGGCAGCAGTTCCGTAAACACAAAAGAACCGGCAACAGAAGGATAGAAATAAGAGTTATTCTCCAATGGCAAAGTAGAAGACCAGTCGTTACGTCCGGTTACGGTAAGGAAAGCGATGCTCTTGTAAGAAACGCCGGCTTCTCCGTATGCTCCTATCAGTCGCTTCCTCGTGGTTCCGTCGGTGAAGAACTTGTTGGTTGTGGCTATATTATTAAAACTGATAGTACCTGCAGTGATAAAGTTGTAGCCCCAATGGTTCTGATTTACCGTTTTGGTGTTCTCAGAGGTGGTTCCCATCATCAGGTGCGCATCGAACGCGCCGAAGGTTTTATGGAAATTGCTCATGACGGTAGTGGTGGTATAGGTATAATCCAGCAGGTCTTTGCTCAGACGACCGTTCTGGTACAGCGGAGCAACGGCAGACCCGTTGGAAATATAAGTGTAGTCATTGGTAGAGTACTGGTCATAACCCAAACGTGCGATCACATCCCACCAGGGCGCGATCTTATAGGTTCCGTTCAGACCGCCGGTGATCCGCCTGGTCTGTGAAGTGAGGTTGTCTTTGTTGATGATCCAGTAAGGATTATCGATATCGTTTTCCAGGGCAACCACTCCGGCAAATACCCTGTGCTGGGTACCGTCAGGATTGATATAATTCCTGATATCGAAGGTCTGCGGGAAAGTATACAGTGCCTGCATGCTGCCCACGCCGCTTCCGTACAAGCCGGCCGTGGTCAGTGTCCTGTTGATATTGGCTACCGAATAGGCAACATTGGCATTCAATGTAAGCGCACCGTATTTCTGCTCGCCGTTAAAACGGAAAGTGGTCTTATCATAACTTGTATTCGGTACGATACCCTCCTGCTTGAAGTTGGAACCCGACAGGAAGAAAGAGCCGTTTTTGGTACCTCCGGAAACGTTCACGTTGTTGTCATAGATAGTGCCGTGCCGGAAGAAGTTGCCGATATTGTCGTATACCACATCTGAAGCAGTGAGTTTATTTCCCCAGCTGCTGTAAGAAGAGGTATTGTTGAAAACACCGTTGCTGGAATAAATACCGTTGCCGAACTGTGTCTGCACTTCGGGCAGTTTATTTGCCCAGGAAGTACTGTATTTGCTGGTTACATTCACTTTCACAACGCCTTCCGCTCCTTTTTTGGTAGTGATGATCACAACACCGTCGGCCGCCCTGGAACCGTAAAGGGCTGCAGCTGCAGAGCCTTTCAGTACCGAGAGGCTTTCCACGTCTTCGGGGTTGATATCCATAACACGGTTGGAATAGGTGGTATTGCTGCGCGACAGGCCATCGGTACCGGTGTTGCCGGTAACGCTGGTAGAGTTGTCGTAAATGATACCGTCGATCACGAACAAAGGCTGGTTTTGTCTGCCTTCAGAAGTAGAGTTACCGCCGCGGATGGTGATGGAAGCACCTGCACCGGCCGAACCGCTGAACTGCGTAATGTTCACACCCGGTACTTTACCGGCGAGTGAGTTCACCACGTTGGTGTTCTTGTTTTTCATCAGCTCCGACGCATTCAGTTCGGTAACGGCATAGCCCAGGGCTTTCCGTTCCTTTTTAACGCCGAGGGCCGTAACCACTACGTCGTTCAACTGGGAGGAACTTGTGGCCAGCTGCACTTTCATGCCCGCCGCAGCTTTCAGTTTCTGGGTGGTATAACCCACAAAGCTGAATTCCAGGCTCGAGTTCCTGGGAGCGCTGATGGTGAAATTGCCCGTGCTGTTTGTTATAGTGGACCGGCTTCCGCCGCTGACTGTAACTGTTACGCCGGCGAGCGGGGTACCGTCTTCCGCAACCACGGTTCCGCTGAAGGGGATGTCCTGTGCTACCAGGCTGTTGGTAACCAGGCTGAGTATAGTCAGCATGACTACACTGAAAAGCTTCCATTTTCTCATAAGTTGACTTTTGGTGTTTTATCAAATCCACAATCGTTCGTCCCAGACTGCGTGCTGCCGAGACAGCCTAATCCAGCAATAAATTGCATGACCTAAATCTTTTTCCCGCAAAAATCGGCAGGGAAAGGAAAAATACCGGCGAACGGAATTGCCCTGCAATGTAATTTTTGTGCTATAGATGTACGAATTTAATTTTTTGCTATTCCATGAGCGGTATTATTCAGGTGGGAGGCTGCAAAAAACGGCAGACTCAGGATTAAAAGCAATGCTTTTAAGTAGAACGCAGATAAAACGATACCGAAGTTGTTGGTTTAAATTGTATTTCCCCTCACCTCCCCCACCGCATAATCCACCGCCCGGGCCGTTAATGCCATATACAATATCGACGGGCTCTGGTTGCCGGTGCTTGTCATACATGCTCCATCAGTAACAAATACGTTCCTGCAGTGATGCAGTTGGTTCCATTCGTTCAGCAGGGAGGTTTTCGGGTCTTTGCCCATGCGGCAGCCGCCCATTTCGTGGATATCCAGGCCGGGAGGCTGGCGGTTGTCGTTGGATCTGATATCGTATACTCCCGCTTTTTTGAACATCTGAGTAGTCTGCTCAATAAAGTCGGCAACCATTCTGTCGTCGTTGTCATCATAGTCTACCGACATGACCAGTTGGGGAATACCGAAAGGATCCTTTTTATCGGCACTGAGTCTCACATGATTTCGTTCTTTGGGTATCGTTTCGCCCTGCA
The DNA here is from genome assembly GCA_019247775.1 of Chitinophagaceae bacterium. Taxonomy (GTDB): domain Bacteria; phylum Bacteroidota; class Bacteroidia; order Chitinophagales; family Chitinophagaceae; genus Sediminibacterium. The sequence goes on from JAFBAN010000118.1 coordinate 9,800, forward strand.
TGTAGGCGTACACATGCCAGCGGCCGGGTTCCTGCATCGCTTCCTTGAAGGCCGCGCCGATGGTTTCCGGCGTAGTGGATTCGTCTGAACGCTCGCGGTACGCGCCTGCAAACGTGGTATAGCCGCCCAGGAAATCTGCATCCTTCCTGTCGAGATTGCGGTAGTTGGCGATAATGGTTTCAGTAGGATTCCTTCCGAAAACATATTTATCCGTGAACCCGTCGATCCTGCCATTGAGATAGGCGCGGTAGTTATGGTGACAGATATATTTCCCGAGCAGTCCCGAATCATTGCCAAGTCCATTCGGGAAACGCTCCGATATGGAGTTCAGCAGGATCAGGTTCGTGTTCAGCGCTGAAGCGTTCACGAAAATGATCCGGGCATGGTATTCATGCGGCTGTTTTGTATGTGCATCGATCACACGTACGCCTGTAGCTTTCTGCTGCTTTTCATCATACAGGATCGAATGCACTACTGCATCCGTGCGTATGGTCAGGTTGCCCGTGCGCTCGGCCCATGGCAGTGTGGAAGCAACAGAACTGAAATACCCGCCGAACGGGCATCCGCGCATGCACAGGTTGCGCGCCTGGCATCTGGCCCTGCCCTGTTCGAGATGCACGGGCTGCGGTTCGGTGATATGCGCCCAGCGCCCGTGCACCAGGTGCCGGCCGAATTCATCGAACAGCACTTTCTTAAGATGCGCTTCCACGCAGTTCAGCTCGAATGGCGGCAGAAAATGACCGTCGGGCATGGATGCGATCCCATCCCTATTACCGCATACCCCAATGAATTTTTCTACATGCGTGTACCAATTCTCCACATCCCGGTAACGGATAGGCCAGTCGAAGCCATAACCGAAACGCTCGGGACCAGTAAACTCATAATCGCTCCATCGCTGGCAGGCCCTTCCCCAGATAATGGATTTGCCGCCGAGCTGGTAACCCCGTATCCAGTCGAAAGGTTTTTCCTGAACATAGGGCTGAACAGCATCCTCGATAAAAAAATGCGCGTTGTCTTCTCCGAATCCCGCCGATCGCGTGATCAGCGGATTTTTTTTCCTGAATGCATCGGTGATCGATCCCCGGTGCAGCAGTTCCCAGGGGGCTTTATTGGCTGTAGGATAATCTTTGATATGCTCCACTTTGCGGCCGCGTTCGATCACCAGGGTACGCAGGCCTTTCTCACAAAGTTCCTTGGCGGCCCATCCGCCGCTGATACCGGAACCGATCACGATGGCGTCATAAATAGTATCGTTCTGGGGCATAATCGAAGCGCTGGTATCCAAGATAACAAAAGGACCTATAATGTGTACGCCGATCCGAAAATTTGGTAATAGTACAGTTTGAATTTAACCGCGAAGCCGCTGCGGTGCAAAGCAACGCGAAGGAAACCCGCGGTGAAAGCCCCTTGCGTATCATTGCGTCCTGGCGTCTTTGCGGCCAACCTGGTCTCAGTATTCAAACTGTACCATTACTGAAAATTTACAGGCGATGCCTTTTGATGAACGGTCGTAACAATCCTCAATATCCGCGTTATTCTTCCTATATTTCTTACACAATCACCCAATCCCTCTCCCATGCTCAGGAACATTTTTAAAGTAGCTCTCCGCAATCTGCTCAAAAGAAGATCCTATACCCTTATCAATGTAGCGGGACTCGCCACCGGAATGGCCGCCTGCCTGCTGATCGCCCTTTTTGTGCGGAGCGAGCTGAGCTACGACAGGCAGCATGAAAAAGGAGAAAATATCTACCGCATTTCGCTCGACAGGATCTATCCGGGACGCACCACTGCATATGCGATCATTCCGCAGTCTATCGGCGCGGCAGCCAAAGCGGAAATGCCGGAAGTGGAAGAAAGTGTGCGGCTATTCAATTTTGCGGGAGACGCCGGCAATTTTATGTTGCGCATCGGTGATAAAATATTCGAAGAAAAAAGGGTATTCGGCGCCGACTCAAATTTTTTCCGGGTATTCAGTGCGCAGATGCTGAAGGGCGATGGGGCCACGGCGCTGATGAAACCCAATTCGGTAGTGATCAATGAGACCACTGCCAAAAAATATTTTGGTTCGGCCGAAGCGGCTTTCAACAAGACCTTCCAGGTGGATGGCAACAATAACAACAATAATGTATTCCAGATAACGGCTGTCTGCGCCGACTGGCCTGAAAATTCACATTTCCTGTTCGACATGCTCATCTCCACTTCAGGTTTTGCCTTTACCAGGCAGCTGAATTACGTGAATTTTTCCGCTTATACTTACCTGCTCCTGAAACCCGGAGCAAGCGCTGAAAATGTGGAAGCGAAATTCCCCGCCATCATCACAAAATACGTGGCGCCGGATATCGAAAAACGCTTCGGCCAAAGCGTGGCAGATTTTTATAAAGCCGGCAATGGTTACAAATACCACCTGCAGCCTTTGCAGAAGATCCATCTTATTTCAGACGCGGAAGCCGAGATGCGGCCGAATGGAAGCATCAGGGCTGTTTATATTTTCAGCATCATCGCCATTTTTATTCTGGTACTGGCCGCGATTAATTTTATCAATCTGTCCACTGCGCGTTCTATGGAAAGGGCCAAGGAGATAGGATTGAGAAAAACATTCGGTTCCGGCCGCAAAGAACTGATCCTGCAATTCCTGCTCGAATCGATCTTCATCAGTGTATTCAGCGTGCTGGTTTCTTTCGGGCTGATCGCATTGCTGCTTCCTTTATTCAACCAGCTTTCCGGCAATACGCTTAGTATCCTTTATTTTCTTGCTCCTGCCAGGCTGCTGCTGATCATGGCTTTTGCCATAGTCACGGGTGCAGCGGCGGGATTGTACCCTGCATTTGTACTGTCTGCATTCAAACCCATTCTTATCGTTCGCGGCGGGGTCAGATCCCGCGGGTTCGGGATCCTGTTGCGTAACAGCCTGGTGGTATTCCAGTTCGCCATTTCGGTAATACTGATCGTAAGCACGATCATGGTGAACCGGCAACTGGATTTTATGCTCGGCAAGAAGATCGGGTTCCGGAAAGAACATGTGATCATGGTGGAAAGAACGGACCTGCTGAACCAGCAATCGAAAGCTTTTAAAACCGAACTCGCCGGCATCGCAGGCGTAGAATCAGTCAGCGGCACCAGCGCAGTGCCAGGGCAACGGAATTTTTTCGGGGTCAGTTACCAGAAAGCCGCGTCCAACGAAAAAGTTACCGGACGTGGTATCTTCACCGATGATTCTTATGAAAGGGTATTGGGACTTGAACTGAAAGAAGGCCGTTTTTTCTCGAAGGATTTTTCAACCGATACGCTGGCTGTTGTGCTGAATGAAAAAGCGGTGGAAGAACTGCAGCTCGATAAACCGATCGGCGCCAGGCTCAGTTCACCCGATGGCGTTTTAAATGCGCCTGATGGCAGCCCTTATATCTACACGGTGATCGGCGTGGTGAAAGATTTTCATTTCCAGTCGCTGCACCAGAAGATAACGCCGTTGTTCATCAATCATTCGGGCAGGTTTGGCGAACAGGCGGGGTTGACCGCGGTCCGCATCAGTTCAGACCGTTTCGATAATGCGATTGCAAGCATCGCCAATACCTGGAAGAAATTTGTGAACGACCGGCCTTTTCATTATTCCTTTCTCGACCAGACGCTGGCGAGACAATACCATAGCGAGCAGACCACCCAGAAGATATTTACCATCTTTTCCGCACTGGCCATTTTTATTGCATGCATGGGCCTGCTCGGACTTGCCGCCTACACCACGCAGCAACGCACCCGCGAGATCAGCATCAGGAAAGTACTTGGCGCCAGCGCGTCGAATATCGTGGTCATGCTGTCGAAAGATTTTCTGAAGCTTGTATTGATCGCTGTACTGATAGCAGTCCCTGTTGCCTGGTGGGGTATGTTTAAATGGCTGCAGAACTTCGAGTACCGTACCACGCTTGGCTGGTGGGTATTCATACTGGCAGCTGCAGCCGCTACACTTGTTGCGCTGGTCACCATCAGCGCGCAGGCGATCAGAGCAGCGGTAGCGAACCCAGTGGAAAGCCTAAGATCAGAGTGACGCGCATTGTCTTGCGTTCCCTGCGATCCTTTGCGTTTCCTGCGTTACAAATCAGCAGCTAAATAGTAGCGCAAAGAACGCAAAGGATCGCAGGGGACGCAAAGTTGAAGCACTTATTGGAACATCATCCAGTCCACTTCAACAGCCCGGCCCTTCGATTCGATCACGAGATTATGAATGCCGGTGGGCAGTTTTTGAGCCGGCATTTTAAAAGTATCCCAATCGCCTTTTGCCGGGATCTTCACTTCGGCGATCAGCTGACCGCTCACACCGTCTGCATGAATTCTCAAAACGCTCCCTTCCGCAGCCCGGGCCCTGACGGCGATGCTGCGCAATGCTTTTTTCCCAAGATCAACGGTATTGAACTGAAGCCAGGCGCCGGGTTGAGTGAACACCGCTTTCCATCCGGAGAATTTATCGAGGGTATCGAGAAAAGAAACCGTAACGCCGGTTTCACTGAGCCGGCTATAGCGGTCAATCTGGATCTGCTGTGTGGCAGGCATTATCCCAATGCCCCGCAATGTAGGGATCACTTTGCGTATGCTGCCATCGGCTTCGAAGAACAGACTGTCGGCGCGCACAGATCTTGCTTTATCGAATGCAGGTGAGTAGTCATTGTGATGGTAAAAAAGATACCACTGGTTTTTATACTGGAGCACCGAGTGATGGTTGGTCCAGCAGCCGGTGGGCGATTCGTCCATGATCACGCCGCTTACCTTAAATGGACCTAACGGACTGCTGCCTGTCGCATATTCCAGGCGCTCGGTCTTATTTTCAACATGCGGATAAGTCATGTAATAAATACCGTTCCGCTCAAACAGGTAAGGCCCCTCTTTGAGTCCTTTTGATGGCAGGTCGGCAACGATCTGCGGTTCGGAATCCAGCTCCAGCATATTCCGTTTCAGCCTTGCCACATAGATATTTCCGGCCGACCAGTATAAATAAGCCTGACCGTCTTTATCGATGAACACATTCGGATCGATTCCGCGCACGCCCTTGATAGGCGTGGGCTCCGGAACAAAAGGACCTTCCGGTTTGTCCGCTATCGCCACACCTACCGTAAAACCGCGGCCATACGCTGCAGTATCTTTCGGTGAAGTTGGAAAATAGAAATAATATTTCCCGTTCCGCTCGATACAGTCGGGCGCCCACATGCTGTAACTGTTGGGACGCACCCAGGGCACCGCGTTCTGCTGAACGATCATGCCATGGTCTGTCCAGTTCACCAGGTCTTCGGAGGAGAACACGTGGTAATCTTCCATGCAAAACCAGCCCACCCGCCCTTTGCCGGGCGCTGCGAGGATATCGTGCGAGGGATAGATATAAACACGATTACCAAACACCCGCGCCGAGGGGTCGGCGGAGAACTGGTTGCGGATGATGGGGTTCTGCGCCGCGCCGTATTGGATCATTAAGGCACAGGCAATTATCGGTATAAGCGCTTTTCCATATTTTTTCATAATGCAACTATTTGATATAAAATCTGCCATCTCAATCCAAAATCTCCTGATTTTCGATCTCTCTAAAATAATAATATTCAGCATAAATGTAATCGGTTGCATTAAATTCCGGTCCGATTTTGCGAAATTCGGCTCTGAAGCCAAATCCATGGTTTGCCGATCCAGCTCCGATTTTCCCCGATAATGAAATCGGTTGCATACTTCAGTATCTATATTTAATGACCTGAAATACTGTTTTATGAAATCACTCGCCGCCATTTTCTGTTTCTGCCTGCTATCCCTGTTTTCTTACGCGCAGTCCGGTCACCAGCTGTGGCTGGGGAATAATACTGCCGAACATGTGTCGGTCAACATCGCTGCAAGTTCCCCTACCCTCGCCATTGCACGGCAGGAACTGGAACAGGGCTGGCATGGCAAACCGGGTGCAATGGTATCATTGAGGATCGTGAGCGATAAAGCCATTAAAAAAGACGGATTTCGTTTGGGCGCCACAAGCATCGAGGCTGTTAACGATGCGGGCATCCTCTACGGAGTTTATGAACTGCTGCGCCGTCAACAGACAGGTGAGACCATTGCAAATGAATTGGTCAATCCCTCTTATGAGATCCGGATCCTGAACCATTGGGATAACCTGAATGGAAGTATGGAGCACGGTTTTGGCGGGCCATCCATTTTTTGGCGCCGTGATGGTAAGCTTGCAGTCAGCGACAGCAACCTGCTGATCTGGCGTGAATATGCGCGCGCCAATGCCTCGATAGGGATCAATGGAACAGTCATCAACAATGTAAATGCCAACCCCAGCATTCTTACCAAAGAGTACCTGGCCCGCGTAAAAGCGATCGCAGATGTGCTGCGGCCATATGGCGTCAAAACATACCTGGCGATCAATTTCGCTTCGCCCAGGGTGCTCGATAAACTTAGTACTACCGATCCGCTTGCGGACTCGGTGATCAACTGGTGGCGGACAAAAGTGAAAGAGATTTATTCCTATGTACCGGATCTCGGAGGCTTTGTGGTGAAAGCGAACAGCGAGGGACAACCTGGTCCGCAGGATTATGGCCGCACCCATGCCGATGGGGCCAATATGCTGGCCGACGCGGTGAAACCTTTTGGCGGTATCATCATGTGGCGGGCATTCGTATACAAGCCCAACGAAAAAGACCGGGCCAAACAGGCTTACAACGAATTCGTACCGCTCGATGGACAATTCCGCGACAATGTGATCATTCAGGTGAAGAATGGGCCGGTAGATTTTCAGCCACGCGAGCCATTCAGTCCACTGTTCGGCGCGATGAAGAAAACCCCGGTGATGCCGGAGTTCCAGATCACGCAGGAATATCTCGGGCAGTCCATTCATCTTGTGTTCCTGTCTACCATGTGGGAAGAATGTCTGCAGAGCGATACTTACCAGGCCGGCAAAGGAAGTACGGTGGCCCGGTGTACGGACGGCAGCATTTTTCCGCAGTCGCATTCGGCGATCGCCGGGGTGGCGAATATCGGCCTCGATACCAACTGGTGCGGTCATGATTTTGCGCAGGCCAACTGGTACGCTTTCGGCAGGCTTGCCTGGAATAACCGGCTCAAAAGCGAACAGATCGCAGATGAATGGATCAAATTAACTTTCCCGCCTGCAGCGAGTAAAAACAATGCGGCAGCGAGTGCTTCCTGGACCAGTAATTTTCTCGTACCCGTTAAACAGATGATGCTCGAAAGCCGTGAAGCCGCGGTGAATTATATGATGCCGCTGGGACTTCATCACCAGTTCTCTGCCAACGATCACTACGGGCCGGGAGCCTGGTGGGCGCCTGCACGCACCCGGGCCGACTGGACGCCGCCTTATTATCACAAAGCCGCAGCCGATGGCGTCGGATTCGATCGCACCAAAAAAGGAAGCGATGCGGTGAGCCAGTACCATGAGCCGCTTGCATCGATATACAATGATCCGAATACCTGCCCTGAGAATCTGTTGCTGTGGTTCCATCATGTGTCCTGGGACCATAAAATGAAAAGCGGCCGCACGCTCTGGCAGGAACTCTGCTATCATTATGATAAAGGCGTACAGCAGGTGCGCGGATTTCAGAAAACCTGGGACCGGATGGAAAAATTTGTAGACAGTACCCGCTTCAGGTCCGTGCAGCGGCGGCTGCGCAGCCAGGAGATCAATGCTGTGCTGTGGAAAGATGGCATGCTCCAGTATTTTCAGCAGTTCAGCAGGCAGCCCATCCCTTACGATATAGAACGGCCGGTGAACAACCTGGACGAGATCATCGCGAATGAGTTTGTACGGAGAAGAAGATAACCTCTGTGAACCTCCGTGTATTCCGTGGCTCTGTGGTAAAGCCTCTGTATCTCTGTCAACTCTTAAAACATCGGCCTTATTTCACCCCAGAGCCACGGAATACACGGAGGTTCACAGAGAGCGCGATACAGTCAACTGGTATTACGCGAATTCTATGTTACCTATCTACCTATGTTCCCTATGTGGTAAATATTTGAGTATTGCGACAGCGGAAAGCCCGATCACGCGAATGCTTAACACATAGGAACAATAGGAATAGTAGAACACATAGTCCGATAAC
>JAFBAN010000122.1 GCA_019247775.1 Chitinophagaceae bacterium
CCCGACCTGATCTTCCTGGATATCCAGATGCCCGGCAAAACAGGCTTCGACCTGCTGGCCGAAGTGGAGAAAGCACCCCGGGTGATCTTCACCACCGCATACGACGAATATGCGATCAAAGCTTTTGAAGTAAATGCACTGGATTACCTGCTGAAGCCCATCGAACCCAAAAGACTGGCGGATGCCATCCAGAAGCTGCAGGCAGAAATATTCAAGGAGAATGTCGGTATCAACGGCGGTAACCGCGGCCCGCTTACCGAGTTCGACCAGGTATTTGTGAAAGACGGCGAACGCTGCTGGTTTGTGAAGCTGGGCGAGATAAGGCTGTTTGAAAGCGTGGGCAACTATGCGAAAGTATTTTTCGGTACCCATAAGCCGCTGATCTTAAAATCACTCAATGCACTGGAAGAAAGACTGGACGACCGCATGTTCTTCCGCGCCAACCGCAAACATATCATCAACCTGCGCTGGATAGAAAAGATCGAACCCTATTTCAATGGCGGCCTGCTGGTTGACCTTAAAGGCGGCGAAAAGATCGAAGTAAGCAGAAGGCAGACGGTGAAGTTTAAGGAAATGATGAGTCTTTAGAGCTGTTGGCTTTTAGCTGTTAAAGATTAGCCAGAAAGAAGGAAGCTAATAGCTAATAGCTGACCTCACACCCACACCCCCAAAAAGAAGATCATGAAGAAACCAGTATTTACGCTGTTATCACTTACGATAGCGGCATTTTCATTTGCACAGAACGTTGAGCGGATCATTAATGCGAAGGAAGTGGAGCGCATCGAGCGCACACTTTCGGCAGACGATATGCAGGGCCGCGCTACGTTTACTCCGGGTAACGACAAGGCAGCTGCATTCATTGCCGAAGAGTTCAGGAAAGCTGGCCTGCAGACCTGGAATGGCGGCCCCAGCTATATTCAGCAGTTGCCGCCGATGGTGGGAGGCAGAGCGCAGAGCGTTTCTGTAAAACTGGATGGCAGTGATGTTGATCTGAAAAATGTGCTGGTGCTCAGCGGCAAATTCGATGTAGATGTAAACGAGAACTCCGGGCTCGAGAAAGCCACCATCGCAAAAGGCGCCAACTTTCAGCAGGAATACCGCAAATACGCCTCGTCCCAGAAACCCGTACTCGTGATCGTGGATACTTCTTTTGCCGGCCTGCTGACAAGGTTTGGAGGACGGGCTTCCAACCAGTCGGATCGCCTGGTGATCTTTGTTGCTACCACGCAGGATCCACAGAAATTTTCTGTGAAAGCGCATTTTCCCGAAGCGAAACTGCAGAATGTGGTAGGCGTGCTTCCCGGCAAAAGCCTGAAAAATGAGTATGTGATCTTTTCCGGTCATTACGATCATCTCGGCGTTCGCGGCGGGAAAGACAGGGATGGCAATCCGATCGTCGATTCAATTTATAACGGGGCCAACGACGATGCGGCCGGCACCACTGCCGTTATCATGCTGGCAAAATATTTCAAAGCACTCAGCAACAATGAGCGTACCCTGGTATTCGCCGCTTTCACTGCAGAGGAAGTGGGCGGTTTCGGATCGCAGTATTTTTCCAAGCAATACAACCCCGAATCGGTAAAAGCCATGTTCAATATCGAAATGATCGGCACGGAGAGCAAATGGGGTAAGAATTCAGCTTATATCACCGGCTATGAAAAAACGGATATGGGAAAAATTCTGCAGGCAAATCTTGAAGGCACCGGCTTTACATTCTACCCCGATCCTTACACCAAGGAGAACCTGTTTTATCGTTCCGACAATGCAACGCTTGCCAGGCTCGGCGTTCCCGCCCATACCATTTCCACCTCCAAGATGGACAGCGAGCCCAATTACCATAAAGCCAGCGATGAGATCGGCACACTCGATATGGAAAATATGGCCATGATCATTAAATCGATCGCGTTAAGCTCAAGAGGTATCGTAAGCGGTAAGGAAACGCCGACAAGAGTAGATACGTCGAGCCTACGGTAGTTTCGAGTCTGGAGTTAGGAGTTAGGAGTCTGGAGTAGATCATGCAGACAAAAAAATAGCGGCTAAACAGCCGCTATTTTTTTAATTTCTTTTACTCCAGACTCCAGACTTCTAACTCCAGACTCGCGCAGCCCTACGCCTTTACCGGCACACTGTGTATCGCCGCGCTTACTTCTTTAATGAGGTTGATATCCTTTTCAATGGCATTGCCTACAACGATCACGTCGGCGCCTGCCTTGCAGTTGCGGTAGGCTTTTTCGGGCTCGGTGATGCCGCCGCCCACGATAAGCGGGGCTTCAATGGAGCGGGCTACTTTTTCGATCATCAGTTCGGTGATGGGGCGTTTGGCGCCGCTGCCGGCATCCATATAGATCAGTTTCATACCCAGCATTTCACCCGCCATGGCCGTGCACATAGCGATCTCATTTTTGTCTGCCGGGATAGGCGTTGCATTGGAAATATACGATACCGTGGTAGGCGCTCCGCCATCGACCACCATATAGCCGGTGGGCATGATCTCCAGCCCGCTTTTTTTCACAAAAGGAGCGCTGATCACATGCTGTCCGATCAGGAGTTCGGGATTGCGGCCGGATATCAGCGACAGGTACAGTAAGGCATCTGCATATTTGCTCACCTGGGAAGGAGAGCCCGGGAACAGGATCACCGGAATATCGCAGGCCGCCTTGATCTGCCGGATGCATTCGTCCAGGTAACTGGAGATCACCAGGCTGCCGCCCACAAAGAAATAATCCACTTTAGCCTCCGTGCCAAGGTTCACCAGCTGATCTATCTTGTCCGGATCTACCTTATCGGGGTCTATCAGGACAGCAAAAGACTTTTTGCCTGCTTTCTTCCTTTCTATGAACTGATTATATAGCGTTTGCTTCATTCGGCTAACGGATAAATGTCCCTGCAAAAATGCGAAAAAGTTTCTTTTTCGGGGCATGGGCATAGTAATGCCCTGTTACTGAATGGAAAGATAGCATATTATTATATATCTGGCCCGAATATCGGGAAGGCATTTTATTGTAAAATTCTCACTTTTTTAGCCGTACAACATTTACGGAAATTATCCGGTCCGGCAACGTTTTTTATCCCGATTTATTTTCTACAGGTGTGCATTTCCCCGGAAATGCAGCAGGGATTTGGGGTGCAGCGGAATGCACATTCCTTATCCACAAACAGTGGATATTTCAAAATCGGAACTATCAGATCGGAAAGATATTTTCGTCAACCCGCTTAACATTTTCGTTACCCGGATTAATACAACCACTGAGAAAATAACCGCATAAACCGCATTATCACTATGTCAAACCCCCGCGCTAACCAAGGCCTGGCATTCAGCCGCCGATTCACCAAAGACGGAGTAAGCCCATTCGATATGTTCGAGTATGATTACCGCGACAGCGTGATCAAGAACCCGAACGGCGAAAAAGTGTTTGAGATGAATAACGTGGAGGTCCCTAAACAGTGGAGTCAGATCGCGACGGATATCCTCGCTCAAAAATATTTCCGCAAGGCCGGCGTACCACAGGCGGATG
>JAFBAN010000125.1 GCA_019247775.1 Chitinophagaceae bacterium
AATCCTTTCAACTCATTGTTCTCGATAATGGCGATCAGCCCGATATCATTGGCTAACACATCCACATCATTGTTGGGTGGTATGGCGATAGCGATCTTGAACTTGCGCGGAAGATAGCGGTCTCCGTAAAGCGGGTCCTGCTCTTCCTTTTTATCCGCCAGCTGTTGTTCACCAAGCCAGATCTCATACCAGGCCCTGGTCTTCGGCATCAGCAGGCTGCTGATCTTACCGGCGTACGCGAAAACCTGTTCGTGGATTACAGATTGTTTCGGATGCGAACTGCAGAGCACGTTCCGGTTGATATCCCCGCAGGTAGCGATGGAGTCCAGTTTTACCGCATTGAATGCTTTAATGGTGGGCCTGATCTTCGATTTGAGGATGCCATGCAACTGCAGGGTCTGCCTGGACGTGATCTTGATCACTCCGGTTGAATTCTCACCGGCAATATCATGAATGGCGATCCATTTTTCAGGCTCCAGCAACCCTCCCGGCAATCGCAGCCGGATCATGAAAGAGTATAGCCGGTCCAGTTTTCTGGCCGCACGCTCTTCGCGGCGGTCGCGGTCATCCTGCTGGTACATGCCATGGAATTTGATCAGGGCCTGGTCATCTTCCCGGATAGCGCCGGTGATCTCATCACGCAGGCTCTCCTTCAGCGTGCCACGGAGGCCGTCGCTGGCTGCTTTTATTTTTTCGATGGACGATGGCTGGGAATTATCGGGCATGGGGATTTATTGAGTGATTGGGTGTAGCGTGAGGCGTGAAACGTGAGGCGCCAGGCGTGGATGGTCAATGGTCAATGGTGAATTGGGTTTTAGTATACGTCTTTGGAATAGTGTCCGGTCGATTTTAGCTTTTCAAAATAGGCGGCGGTTTCCTGTGCTGTGAATCCGCCGTATCGTTCGATGATGCTGAGCAGTGCATTTTCCACCTCGACGCTCATGGGCGCTTTCTGGCCGCAGACATAGAGATAAGCACCGGAATTGATCCATGCGAACACTTCTTTACCCTGCTCGAGCAGTTTGTGGTGTACGCCGATATTCGGGAAGTCTTTCGAAAAAGCGAGACTGATATTACCCAACAGACCGGTGGCATGCCAGTTCTGGATCTCCGTCTGGTAAAGAAAATCAGATACGAAATGATCTTCGCCGAAGAACAGCCAGTTCCGGCCGGTAGCGCCAGTGGCATCCCGTTCATACAGAAAAGACCTGAACGCAGCAATACCGGTACCCGGGCCGATCATAAGGATATCCTTATCCGGGGCCGGGAGTTTGAATCGTTTGTTCTTCTGGACAAAAAATTCGAATCCGCTGCCAGCCTGCAGCGACCCGAGATAATCGGAGCATAGTCCTGTAAATTCTTTCCCGTTAACGGTAAAAACATCTTTTTCAACAGTCAGGTGGATTTCATCTGCGTGCATGGCCGGCGCAGAAGCGATCGTGTAAATGCGCGGCGATTGAACCGGCAACAACTGAAGCAATTCATCAAACTGGCCCGCATCTCTCAATGGATAGATCCGCAACAGGTCCGACAGCTGCATTTTTGTTTCGGGGATCTCCTGCTGTACCAGCTCCGCATATTTTTTTACTACCCTTTCGTGCAGGTTGCTGATGTTTAATTTTCGCCGCAGCAAGGCCCTGACAGAAAACTGCTCGCCTTTATGCGAAACGGTTTTGTCGGGATCGATGCCTGTCAGGTCGATAACGGACTGCACGGCGCGATCACTATTTTCGGGTACGATGCCGATCGAATCACCGGGAAGATAGTCTACGGCTTCTGCTACGGCAAGCTCGATATGATAGGTTTCTTTGGCTGCGCCTTTATCATGAAGGTTAATACTGGCCAATAGTTCAGCCCTGTACAATTTTTTGTTCGATTTCAGAACGGGCTCCGCAGCTGGCTGCACTGCTGGTGCAGGTGCAGTTCCGGCGCTGTGCTCCACCGCCTGCAGCACTTCATTAAACCAGCTCTCTGCTTCCGCTTCGTAATCAACATCACATTTTCTGACGGGAATAATGCATTTACCTCCCAGTTTCTGCAGTTGAGCGTCTACATCCTCGCCTGTTTTGCAGAATAAAGGATAGGAGGTATCGCCAAGGGCGAGTACACTGTATTTGAGATGATCCAGCCTGAAGCCGTTGTGATGGATATGATCGTAGAATTTCTTTGCGGCTGCAGGCGGCTCGCCATCACCCTGGGTGCTGATGACCACGAACAGGTTGTCTTCCCTGGTGATATCGGTGAGTCGGTATTGATCGAGGCTGACCAGCTTTACAGGCAGGCTCCTTTTTTTGGCCCTGGTCGCCAGATCGGTAGCCAGTTTTTTTGCATTCCCGGTTTCCGTGCCATAGACGATCGTCATTTTCCGTGAACCCGTTACAGCAACTGGCTCAGGCGTCTGTTTTTTGGGCGATACAGGTTGCGCAGGCAGATCATTCGCGAGCATGCCGTCCAGGTAGCCGCTAAGCCATACCAGCTCTTCGCGGCTGGAAGAGGCCACGAGCTCTTCAATGATCTTTCGTTTAGGCGCGGTCAGCATAATTCTTTTTTGTGATCTCCGGCAATGATTCAACGGGCGCGGTCAGCGGTTTGAAATAATGATCCCCCAGATCCTTTCCGCTAAACCACTGAAAGGATGCGTGCAATGCAACCACTTTCCCTACTATGATCAACGAAGGCGACAGGAATGATCTGCCCCCGAATTTTTCCCTGAACGAATGAACAGGCGCCGCATAGACCTGTTGCAGCGGTGTTGTAGCCTGCTCCACCACTGCCAGCTGCCTGTCGGCAGCAATTCCGTGCATGACAAGCTTATCGACCAGCGCGTCGATGGTTTCGGAAGACATATAAAAGACCAGCGTATCATCTGTAGCGCTGAGTTCGCGCCAATAGTTATCTGTGATCGCCGAAGGCTTATAGCTGGTCAGGAACCGGACACTGGTGGCATGATCTCTTGCCGTTAACGGTATGCCGGCATAAGCTGCGGCGCCGGAAGCGGCTGTAACCCCGGGCACAATTTCGTAAGGGATATTGTTCCTCAGCAATACCTGGAGTTCGTCCAGGATATTTGAAAAGAAAGAAACATCGCCGCCTTTCAGTCTTACCAGTTTTTTACCCTGCCTGGCATAGCGCAGGATCAGTTCGTTGATCGTTTGTTGCGGAGTTGACACGCCGCGCCTGCACTGTTTGCCCACTTCTATCACGCGGGCAGCGGGGTTAACGTAACGCCGGATAATTTCGCTGCTCACCAACCGGTCCACCAGCACTACTTCGGCTTCACGCAGGTGCATGGCGGCTTTTACCGTGATCAGGTCCGGGTCACCGGGTCCTGCGCCGGCAAGGATCACTTTGGCATTATCGGCTACTGTGTTCATTTTAATGTTCTGTTCATTCCTGTGATTGTATCATGCACGCTCCCACTGTCACGTTGCTTGTCTCATCGATCAATATTGCGCCGCCGCTGGCCCTGAGCGATGCATAGTCGTCGAAAGCAATCGGCGCCGCCGTTCTGATCGTGGCCCGCACGATATCGTTCAGTTGTACGGTTCCCGGTGAAGCCTGCTGTTCGAGTGTATTCACATCGAGCCTGAACCGGATATCGCGTACTACGGTCTTCACCGTTCTGCTGTTGATCTGCAAGAGGTATTTATTGCCTTCGGTTAAAGGTTTGGTTCCCATCCAGCACAAAAAAACATCCAGCTCCTGGTCGAGCCTGGGCAGGTCGCCTGAAGGCACGATCAGATCGCCGCGACCTACATCGATATCGTCTTCGAGATGCAGGATAATACTTTGGGGTGCGAAAGCTTCCTGCACTTCCCGTCCCCCGGTCTCGATAGCGCTGATCCGGCTTTGCTGGCCCGAAGGCAGAATTGTGACGGCATCGCCGACGCGATAGATCCCGCTGACCAGCTTGCCTGCATAACCGCGGTAATCATGCAGTTCCTCCGTTTGTGGTCTGATCACATATTGAACGGGAAACCGCGCGTGATTCAGATCGATATCTTCCTGCACTTCGATGTTCTCCAGGATCGAGAGCAAAGGATCGCCATCATACCAATCGATATTGACCGAACGCTCTACAATATTGTCGCCATCGAGTGCGCTGATGGGGATATAATTGATGTTCTTCAACTCTAAAGAAGCCGCTAATGCTGCGAAATCGATCAGGATATTGTTGAAAACATCCTGCGAATAACCTGCCATATCCATTTTATTCACCGCCACAACTACATGCGGGATCCTGAGCAGCGAGGCGATGATCGCATGGCGTCTGGTCTGCTCTATCACACCATGGCGCGCATCTATGAGGATGATCACCAGGTCTGCATTGGAGGCCCCGGTAACCATATTGCGGGTATATTGGATATGTCCGGGTGCATCGGCGATGATGAATTTGCGTTTGGGCGTCGAAAAATACTTGTAGGCAACATCGATCGTAATACCCTGCTCGCGTTCGGCCCGCAGACCGTCTGTAAGTAAGGCCAGGTCGATATCCCCATCCTGCCTGTTCCGGGTTTGCCGCCCGATTGCTTCAAGCTGATCGATCATGATCGATTTGCTGTCGTACAGCAACCGCCCGATCAACGTGCTTTTGCCGTCGTCTACACTGCCTGCGGTGATGAATCTTAGAATGTCCATTTGGGTTGTAAGTAATAAGTTTTAAGTAGTAAGTTTTAAGTAGTAAGTTTTAAGTAATAAGTCTTAGGTAGCAAGTTCTTATAACTTATTACTTAGAACTTATCACTCTTTAAAAATATCCTCCTTTTTTACGATCCTCCATTGCCGCTTCCGACACTTTATCGTCGATGCGGGTTTCGCCGCGTTCGCTGGTTTTGGTGGCGATGATCTCGTTAATGATCTCATCCACGGATGCAGCTTCCGATTCTACTGCAGCAGTACAGGTCATATCACCGACCGTTCTGTAGCGCACTTTCTTTATGCTCACGCGATCGGTCTCTTCCAGCTGAATGAATTCGGAAACTGCTACCAGTTGCCCCTCATGTTCGAGTACCTCGCGTTCATGGGCGAAATAGATAGAGGGCAATTCGATGTTCTCGCGGCGGATATAGTTCCAGATATCAAGCTCCGTCCAGTTGCTGATCGGGAATGCGCGCACATTCTCGCCTTTGTGGATCTTTCCATTATAGGTGCTCCATAATTCGGGTCTTTGCAGTTTGGGATCCCACTGACCGAACTCGTCGCGCACGGAGAATATCCGCTCTTTGGCTCTCGCTTTTTCTTCATCCCGGCGGGCGCCACCGATGCAGGCGTCGAACCTGAATTCGCTGATGGTATCGAGCAGGGTGAATGTCTGCAGGGCATTGCGGCTGGCGAATTTTCCTTTGGGCTCGGTCAGCTGGTGTACCCTGATCGTATCGGCTACCTGCCGCACGATCAATTTTTCTCCGATGCGCGCAGCCAGTGCGTCCCTGAAATCAAGCGCCTCCTGAAAATTATGGCCGGTATCGATATGCACCAGTGGGAAAGGGAATTTCCCGGGTCTGAATGCTTTCAAAGCCAGGTGCACAAGCGTGATCGAATCCTTTCCGCCGCTGAATAATAAAGCGGGACGCTCGAACTGGCCGGCCACTTCGCGCAGGATATGTATCGCTTCCGATTCCAGCTGCTCCAAATGATCTAAACGGTATTGGCTCATCTTCACTGATTGATGGTTATTGCTGTTGATTTTTCATGGAGTCCGCATTCTTTTTTACTGTTCTCTTCCCACCACCACCGTCCGGCCCTGAAATCTTCACCCGGCCTTATGGCTCGGGTACAGGGTGCGCATCCGATGCTCACAAAACCGCGGTCATGCAGGGGATTGTAAGGAATGTTGTGCAGGTCGATGTATGCGCGCACTTCAGCGGTTGTCCAGTGGAGTAAGGGATGGAACTTGATAATATGGTTCGCCGCATCCCATTCGATCTGCTGCAGGTCTTCCCGTGCCGCAGAGTGCTCCGAACGAAGGCCGGTGATCCATACTGCATTTCCTGATAGCGCCCGCTTCAATGGTTCCACTTTCCGGATGGAGCAGCAGGATCTGCGATTGTCTACCGATTCGTAAAATGAATTGGGGCCTGTTGACTGTACAAAAGCTTCCAATGCATGTTCATTGGGATAGTAAGCTTTGATCCGGGTCTGGTAGCGGTTATTGGTGCTGTTCCATACGGAGTAGGTCTCGGGAAATAATCGGCCCGTGTCGAGCGTAAAAATATCGATAGGAATTACATGATCGAGTATCGCATGCGTGATGAGCTGGTCCTCGAAGCTGAAGCTGGTGGAGAAACATATTTTGCCGGGAAATGTTTCCGCGAGTATGGACAGGGCTTTTTCCGGAGGCAGTTCGGCCACCGTATGCTGTAGTGTGCTGAGAAATTGTGTCGAAGGGGTTTCCATGGGCTGTTGTTGTAAAGAATCGATGCTGGTAATGTGTAGGATCAGCAGCAACAACAGCAGGGTAGCATTGCGCAAACAGGCTTGTATCTCTTGGCTTCGGTCATTAGTCTACTTAAATGATGGGGTAAATATAGTCCATAAGTTTGATAGACAAATGATTTTTTAAAAACTTCTGGAAAAATTGTTGGGAACGGTACTAATAACCGTTAGTAAACCCTATGGCTTTCTCCGTGTACCTCCGTGTATTCCGTGGCTCTGTGGTAAAGCTCTGTGTCTCTGTTGCCTCGAAACATTCTTTTTTCACCACAGAGCCACGGAATACACGGAGTTTCACGGAGAGCGCGATACAGTTAACTGGTATTACGCGAATTCTATGTTACCTATCTACCTATGTTCCCTATGTGGTAAATATTTGAGTATTGCGACAGCGGAAAGCCCGATCACGCGAATGCTTAACACATAGGAACAATAGGAATAGTAGAACACATAGTCCGATAAC
>JAFBAN010000147.1 GCA_019247775.1 Chitinophagaceae bacterium
CAGCCCCACCAATTGCGGTTTATACCTGATATGTGAAGTGCAGCAGGCCTGCTGCGAGTGCACCGCAGAGTCCCCCTTTGGGGAGACATCTG
Organism: Chitinophagaceae bacterium; assembly: GCA_019247775.1. Classification (GTDB taxonomy): domain Bacteria; phylum Bacteroidota; class Bacteroidia; order Chitinophagales; family Chitinophagaceae; genus Sediminibacterium. Next base: position 93 of record JAFBAN010000147.1, read on the forward strand.
CGGAGACCTATCCGGTGTAAGTGATTAAGTAGACTCTGCGGAGACGGAAGCCAGCCTGCGCAGGTGAAAGTGATAAAAAATACACCGTTCTGCACTTCTATTTTATTTCTAACGCTCATGAGACTAAGTTACACCGCCTCGCAGCCCCACCAATTGCGGTTTATACCTGATATGTGAAGTGCAGCAGGCCTGCTGCGAGTGCACCGCAGAGTCCCCCTTTGGGGAGACATCTGCGGAGACCTATCCGGTGTAAGTGATTAAGTAGACTCTGCGGAGACCAAAAGATAATAAAGCCGCAGATTCGCAGATTTCTTCTAAAGAAAAAAATCTGCGAATCTGCGGCTTATTTGCTTTGTCATGACGTCAACCTTAGCAGGAAACCCTACATCTTCGAAATCTCCCAATTCCCCTTCTCCAGCAACTGCATCACAACCCTTCGCCTCCCCCCTTCCAACTGTACCCGCTGTCCATGCCAGATGAATTCGCCTTTTACATTTGGAGGAAGCGTAATATCGGCATCGATCCCATCCTTGCCTTTACGCACCAATGAAACCTGGATCATCCCCGCAAGATGCGGCACCTGGCCGCTGGCCTGGGTAAGTTCGCCCAATGCAGGTTCAATACGCACGGAAGCAAAACCGGGCGAGCCGGGGTTGATACCGCAGATGGTAGCCAGAAAGTCATAATTAGGACTCGAGCTCCATGCATGGCAATCCGAACGAGTCGGATCGGGATTCTCGGCAAATGTAGTGAGTCCATTCGCGATCATATCCCGCCAGGGCGTTAACTGGCTATAATAGAGATTGGCCATGCCGGCTCTTTTCAACGCACGATTCAGGTAGAATCGGTAATAAAAAGTGGCCTGGCTCAGCGAAGTGTCATAGAGCACTTTATTCATCACTTTCTGCATCTCTCCCTTCGGTATGGCGCCGGAGAGCACGGCATTGATGCTGGCATGCTGACTGAAACTGTTCTTCGCAGGGGTATTCGCCATCTCATTCCGTTGTTTGTCGAAGCAATATTTGTAAGTCGCATCATTCAGCCGGTTTGCGAGTTGCGTGTAATGCGCTGCTTCCCGATTTTTTCCAAACGCTGAAAAAAGTTCGGCCGCCTGCTGCAACGTAGCGGCATATTGCAACGTTATGATCGAGGAGTTGCCGTCCATTGCACCATCCGGCGTACCGCCGGGGAAGGCATTGTTCCAGTCTACAAAACTCCACCATTTCATCGGGCCCAGCATATTCTTAGAACCATCGATCCTTTTTTCAAACCAGTCGAGCACGCCGGATACCGGGATCAGAAAATCGGAAATGAACGCATCGTCTTTTCGATGCATCCAGTAGTCATGGATCATCGATACCCAGAACAGCGAGAACGGCGGGATCACCTGCAGGCGGTTGCTCGGATACCTGCCTTGCGTGAGTCCTTCGGGAACGCGGGAATGATAAAAATCGAGCAATGCTTTCCGCATCAGCCTGTCATCACCGGTCACGTACAGGGAGATCAGCGACTGGATACGGGTATCGCCTTCATACTGCAGCTGTTCGTAGTACGGGCAGTCGAAATAAGTTTCACCCGCGCACAGCTGCGCCGTACGCCAGCCGATATTCCAGATCTGCTGCAAAGAAGCATCATTGCTGCTGAAAGAAGCTTTTACCGTGAACGGATAGCCTGTCGCCATGCCATAGAGATCTTCGATCACCAGCGGCTCATCCTTTGTTGTGATATCGAGCTGGAGATAGCGATAGGTACGCACCCATAGCGGACGGAACAAGCGTTTATCGCTGCCATCCGGCAGAAAAATATCATAATTGCCCTTGATGGTCTTGCCCTCGATCTCGTTACGGTTGAGTTTTTTATTGTCTGTAGTGAACAGTGCTTCAGCGTAAGTCAGTTTAACCGATGCTGCTTTTCCCTGGCTCATCACAAGCTCCGGATACGCAACGGTATTGAAACCCTGATCCAGCAGAATACTGGCAGTCTGGTTGGCGGGGATCGTTAGCGGATGGCCTCCTTTCAGAAAATCATCCGTGAGGTTCACACCGCCCGTTCTGCGCACCGACTGGATACGTTGTTGCTGTTCGCGCATCAAGGGGATATTACGCGGCTGAAGCGTCCAGAGATTATCGGAGCCATAACCTGAGGGCACGGCGCCGGCAATACGGCGTACCGGCAACCAGGCAGAGTCATTGTAGCCAGGCTGCTCCCAGTTCCAGGGATAAGCGGCTGCGTTTACCTCATCGCCGGGGCCGATCACCATATAGGTCCTTAATCTCGAACCATTATCAGTTGAACATGGCGTGTAAGACAGATCATGAAAAACTTTCCAGCCGTTGCCGGAGTTGATGAACTCGTTCTGCTTGTCATTCGCCTGCAATATAAATGCAGTCTGATTGGAGACCTGGGCTACGGGAGCATAAACGCCCATATTCCACACAAGTGCAGCAACGGTGTTCTCGCCCGCTTTCAGGAACGGCGCAATATCTATCGTTTCAAAATACCAGTTGTACAGATCGCCGCGGGCGGGGCCGCTGCAGACGGGTTTGCCGTTGATGAATAAACGGTAGCGGTTATCGGCAGAAACATGGACGATGAAACTGGCGGGCGTATTATCGAGCCTGAATGTTTTCCGGAAATGATAGACGCCATAGTCGCGGGGTGCTGCATCGGGGGCGGTAATCCATTGGGCTGACCAGCCGCCGTTGAGTAAGGTCGGGTTGATCTGCTGGGCATGGGCTGAGAAGATCAGTAGGAAGGCGATGAGAATGCCGCCTGTTTTGCTTATGGGTTGATGTGCGGGAATTTTTTTACCGCAAAGACGCAAAGACGCGGAGAAAAAATCA
>JAFBAN010000198.1 GCA_019247775.1 Chitinophagaceae bacterium
GGGCCGGAAAAATCGAAGGAATACGCGATCTCTTTGACAGACCTGGTGCCCCGGAGCTCTCTTTTAATTTCTGACAGCAGCTTATGGTGGATCATCTGTTGTGCAGACAGTCCGCCGTACTGTCTGCACACCCTGTTGAGATGCGTAGCACCGATACCCAACATCCGCGTATAAGCCGCTACCTGCCGGTGTGAGGCAAACTGTTTTTCGAGCAGCAGGCGGAAGCGGAGAAAATCGGGATGGATCTGCGTATCTGCCTGCACCATGTAGGTGTCCGCATAATAGCGGTTGAGTACGATCAGCAGCTGGTATAATACTGCCCGAAGCAGGTGGCTGCTGTCGTTCTGAAGCTGGTTGAATTCATTATCGATACTGCGCGCCAGTTCGAAAACACGTTCAAAGGTCTTTGCGGGCATTTTTAGTCCGGTGGGAGACGCGTACTGGTGAAAATACTGGAGCCGGTACAGGAACAGCTCATCGGTGAAGAACAGGCTGAGAAAATCCTTTTCGAAGAAAAGCGTATAGCCTCGCACCTCCTTTGCCCGCCAGCGTCTCACCTGGCCGGGCGAGGTGAAGATCACTGTTCGGGGTGCGAGTGTCGTCCTATGTTCATCCAGCTCAAACACGCCTTTGCCGCTTTCGATGAACATGATCTCGTAAAAGCTGATTGTATGCGGGGTGCTGTCCCTTACAAAATCTTTCAACGTCTCGATCCGCCCGATATCCAGCAGCAGGTCCCGCCCGTATTTACGGGGCAGGAAATGATAGGTCTTGATGCCTGAAGAAGGCGTTTGCTTCTTCCGGAGAGCGGTCATGGCAGTTGGTATTGGTTGTATGATAGGCAGCCTGGTCAAATGTACGCAGGACCGCACAAACAAACTGGGCTATGCTAACAGCGGGGGATGACAATCACTAACATAATTATATTTCGCTTGCTATTATGAGAACTGCATATTATTTTAACACATCCCCCTTGAACTTTCATAGTCAGCAAGAATTTCATATTGAATTATATGGGGGCAAAACACAAAAAAGCTCAGGCAACTAATGGTCGTCAAAGCCGCAGACGAATTTTATTGTCTCAAAAACGTCTGAAAAAGAAGCATCTTTCCGATCCCAAAACACCTTTTTTCAGGAATTTTTTTCGAGCCTGTTCTCAAATAGTTAAGAACTTATCTCTCTCATTCAGAGTTACTTTTTTTTGCTTTCTAACGGTTTCGGGCGCTTACCTGTATTTTAACCGCGGAGTGCCTCAAAAAATAAAATCTGAATTGAAAATAAACGACAATGTCACTTTTTCCTTAAGAGATATGCAGAAAAACATGGACCCAACTGAGGTGAAAATAACTCCACTGTGCGGATGCCTGTTAACAAGAGAACATCGGGGCGTCCAGTTCTTTAGTAAAACTATAAACTATGAAATTGCAGACACGTCCTATCAGGCTGAAGATTCTTTGCATCAGTTTACATTTTTTTCGCCGCAGGATCATAACGGATTTTACCCCTACTTGGAAGTAAAAGCCAAATATTACTTGCTAAAATCAAAGGACGCAGACAGGGTTGATATCGATACATTGTTAAAAGGAGGTTCCCTGAGGTTTAAATATCGGGATATTAAGGATTCAAAAGACTCTATTCTAAAAGAAATTAGCTATGATTCAAGCGCAATAATCATGTTAACGACAAAAAGTAATCAGCTGAAGATTTACACCTCTGATAGTTTTCCCATTGCCGCTTTGTTGCCAGTTAAAAACTCTAAGATTACTTTGAGCAAGGGCCATGATTCATATTCACATGAGAATCCCCAGTTTGAAATCACGGAGTCGTATGACACCCATTGCAGTGACGAAGAAAGATGCGAACTTCCAGATGTTGACCTTTTTGGTCCTCGCACTGTAGTCGTAGCTCAGGGAGGCACTTTAAGAATAAACGATCAATACTATTTACATGATCCACACGACTCAGCATACACTGCAATTATGGTCTTTGATGCGGCACCGAATTTGCGTGTTAGCCATTTAAAGATAGACAGTTCAATATTAAAGCTTGAGGTCGACACCCCTGCCTATAATATAATGTACAAAAGCACAAAAGGGTTGTTATCGCTTACCGGCGAGACATTATCGGATGACCGCTTTACCAAGTTAAAGCAGCTGATACATACAATGGGAGCATGGGACGATTTTCGAAAAATTTATCACGCGCCCCAGAAGCTCGGCTTCTGGGGATTACCCGCCATATTCAATACAAACGGGATATACGTATACACACATAACCTTTCGCAATTGCATTCCGCTGAGACAGGTGGGAATTTGAGGTATGGGTTGAAATCCATACCGCTGACCGGTCAGAATCAGGTATCAATAATAAACATTACCAATGATGAAACATACAATCAACCGATGATATTCGCATTGGCTGATGAACAGCAAAATGAAGCACAGTGGAAATTCGTAGCAGATGGAGATTTGGTGGTTGACGACACCAAAATCAGGTACAATGAATTCGATAACACATTTTGGAAAAACATTTCTAGCATACTAAGTCTAATAACCGCATGCATATCACTTGCTTTATTTTATGTTGAAGTATTCAGGTCTAAAAAGCAATCTGAAACTTCCGTGTACTGACATTAGGCAGAGACTTTAGAAACCAAACTTAAACCAGCTATTATGAGTACCAGAGTAATTCTATTTGTAGGACTCGTTGCCCTCGTCGGCCTTCTCCTCGCCTTCCGGCTGAAAACGCCGGCGAAAGAACCCCAGCCAAAAAAAGGGATGATCAAAGTAACCATACTCTATCCGAATGCTGAAGGCAAAAAATTTGATATGGATTACTATTCAAGTAAGCACATGCCCATGGTTGCCAGCTTACTGGGCGACTCATTAAAATCATACGGGATCGATAAAGGCGTTGCCGGAAGAAATCCCGGAGACCCGATCCCCTATGTAGCCATCGGCTATTTATACTTCGACAGGCTATCGGCCTACCAGAATTCTTTCAGATCGAATGCCGAGAAGATCCGGGGCGATATTCCGAATTATACGGATATACAGCCGGTGGTGCAGATCAGCGAAGTGGTCCGATAAAACATAGTCAGATCACTCCGTCTTCAGGCTTTTAACCGGATTAGCCGTCGCCGCCCTCACCGACTGGAAACTTACCGTTACCAGGGCGATCATCGCGATCACTAAAAAAGGCACCAGGAAATAGGTCCACTGCATATTTATCCTGAACGCATAATTGTTAAGCCATGCGTACATCGCTATCCATGCAACAGGGATCGCGATGAGGAAAGCAACGATCAGCAGCACGGCAAACTCTCTGTATAACAGTTGAAGGATACTCGCCACCGAGGCACCCAATACTTTCCGGATCCCGATCTCTTTCGTGCGTTGCACCGTTGTGAACGACGCCAGACCAAATAAGCCCAGGCAGGAAACAAGTATGGCAAGCCCGGTAAACAATCCGAACACCTTACCGAAACGCTGATCGGCCTTATACTGCTCGTCGAAATGTTCATCAAGGAAAAAATATTCAAATGTGTTTCCGGCAAAGTATTGTTTCCAGGCCGCTTTCACCTGATCGATGGTCTGGCCTGCACCTGATGCTTTGGTCTTGATGGAAACAAATCCCCTTACATTTTTAATATGCCGGATGATCAGCGGTTCAAAGCTCTCCCGCAACGACTGCTGATGAAAATTTTCCGTAACGCCCACGATCGTATATTTTGCTCCCCAGAAATCGATCATTTTACCGATCGCTTCCTGCGGTTTGGTAAAACCGAGCTGGTCGATGGCTTTGCGGTTAAATACGACGGCGCTATCATCCGAGCCGAATTCCCTGGAAAAATCTCTTCCGGCAATGATCTTTAAGCCATAGGTCTTAATATAGTCGTAATCGACGCCGATCACACGATATTGTTTCTGCGTGGACTCTGCAGCGCCGGTCAGTTTGATGCCACCCGCGTTCCAGCCAACTGCCTCACCGGGTATACTGGTGGATACGGTTATATTACCAACCGACGACTGCTTGCGCAATTGTTCTTCGAAAGCGATCAGTTTACTGGGATAGGTGGAATCGATGCCCACGACCGGCGGCCTGATCACCAGGGTCTGGTCTACATTGATGCCCAGTTGCTGTGTTCGCATGTATTGGATCTGCCTGTAAACCGTTACAGTGCCGATCAACAGAAAAAGTGATGCGGTGAACTGAAAAACCACCAGGGATTTACGCAAACCGCCACTCTGCCTGGTCCCGCTCATTTTTCCTTTGAGTACTTCAACAGGTTTAAAGCCGGAAAGTATAAAAGCCGGGTAAAGCCCTGAAAAAAATACGCCTATGATGAAAAGAGCGGTAATCCCCAGCCAGAAATCCGGTTTCACGAAAAGTGAAAGGGATAGATGCTGCCCGGTGATACTATTGAATCCGGGTATTGAAATTAGCATGATCACCATGACCAGCACAAGCGCCAGGCCGTTGAGCAGCACAGACTCCGACAGGAACTGGACCACCAGCTGCTTTTTTCGGGATCCGATCGCTTTGCGGATACCAACTTCCTTTGCCCTTGTGATGGCACGTGCCGTAGCCAGGTTCACATAGTTGACCCAGGCTATTACAACAATAAACAGCGCAATGCCGAACAGCAGGTAGGTGGTCTTGCCATCACCGTTGGTTTCCGGCTCCTGCATGTAATGCGAATACAGGTGAATATCTTTCAATGGCTGCAGGTGATAAACAGCAGCGGCGTTGAATTTTTTCAGGTCCGGACCGGCCACCTTTTGAACGATCGGTACAAATTTTTTTTCAACGGCTGCCGGGTCGGCTCCTTTTCGCAGCAGTACATAGGTAAGACATCCATCCCATTGCCAGGCTGTTTCCGGATTGTTGTTCGGCAATACACGTTTCACAAAAGTGCTGTAGGAGATCAACAGGTCGGGTTTGATCTGCGTATTTGCCGGCGCATCTTCGAACACAGCCGATATGGTAAAATTGTCCTTTCTGTTCAATTGCAAGGTTTTACCAACGGCCTCCGTGGTCCCGAATATTCTTTTTGCAGTGGTCGCTGAAATAGCCGCGGTATAAGGTTCCTTTAATGCACTGTTCTTATCACCTGAGATCAGCGGGTATGAAAAGATGGAAAAGAAAGAGGAGCTGGCGTAAAACATCCTATCGATCTTGACCGGGTGGTTATCAACCTCCGTCGTTACATCGCCGCGTTGCAATACCTTAACATAATCCTCGATCTCCGGGATCTGGTCTTTGAAAGTATTGCCGGCCGCGAAAGCACCGGCGGCCCATTGGGTGCTTAGCTTGCCGTTATCATAACGGTCCTGCTGTATGCGGTATATCCGGTCCTTATTGACATGGAAGTCTTCGTAACTAAGTTCAAAAGATACATACTGGAGGATCAGCAGGCAGGCAGCAATACCGATAGCGAGCCCAACTATATTGAGACTGGCGTATCCTTTATGACGCATGATATGGCGCCACGCGATTTTGAAATAGTTCCCGATCATAAGACAGCGTTTACGCTCTAAACGCTCAAACTTCTCATTAGTTACCGGATTCCAGATGATTTATTTGCGTGGAACCGCTTAGCGCCAAACAAGGAGCGACAATGGTACACTTTGAATATTGAGGTCAGGCTGACCGCAAAGACGCCGGGACGCAATGACACGCCAGGAGCTGCCGCGGGGGTTTTCTTCGCGTTCCATCGCGCCTCAGCGTCTTTGCGGTTAAATTTGAACTGTACCATTACCCCACCAATTTTCCAATGTTTTTCTGTAATTTGCCCTGACCTGCCTAAGATCACCAACAGTAGTTCCTGCGTTGGTGCAATAGACCGTTGCCAGGCGGCATCCGTGTCTTTGATCCCTATTTACCAACACTTTTGTTTCACGTTCGGTCGGCCATCGGCCTGGCAGAATTCATTTCTATTAACATGAAAAGACTACAACTTTTTCTGGCGTCAATTGCACTAACCGCCACTGTCGTTTGCGGCCAGGAGCTGAAACTCAATGAGCTCGAATATTTCGAAAGACAGGGTGTTAATGTACTGGTGTACAACAATCTTTTTACCGGCGGTTTTAACGATGAAAAAAGCGCCGGCATAGAATTGATCCACCATGGCGTCAGAACGGCACAGGGCGGGGCCGTACGGCTTTCCAGCACCCCGGAGCAATGGGATCTCGTTCCAGCTGTGCTGAACCGGAAGGTAGACCGCGCTGCGAAATCCATTGAAGTTACCTTAAGATACCAGGACTACGATTTTGATTCAAGGGTGGTTGTTACAGTCAAAGGCAATGCTGTGGAGATCTCGGTCTACCTGGATAAACCCGTTCCCAAAGCGCTGCAAGGAAATGCAGGGTTCAATCTCGAGTTCCTGCCTTCGCAATACTGGGGCAAGACTTACCTGATGGATGGGCGACTTAACCGCTTCCCACGATATACAGCTGGCAATAGTGTTTCGAGACCCAACAGCGAAAAGACCAGACAGTTCAAGGGATACTCCACTTCCGATGATCGCGGCACCGGCAAATTCGTGGATCCGCTTCCACTCGAAACAGGCCGCAGCTTTATTCTTGCGCCCGATGCACCGGAAAGGCTGGTGAAGATAAGTTCCGATGACGCCGATCTCATGCTGCTCGATGGAAGGATGCTGGCGCAGAACGGCTGGTTCGTGGTCCGCAGCCTGATCCCTTCCGGAAAAACGGGCAAAGTGTTTAGCTGGACGGTAGAACCGAATGCTATCAAAGACTGGATAAGAGAACCCAATATCGGTTTTTCACAGGTAGGCTATTTGCCATCCCAGCCAAAAGTCTCCGTTATCGAGCTAGATAAAAAAGACAAACCGCTTGCAAGCGCTTCACTATATAAAATTGGCGACGACGGCAATGCTTCTAAAGTTTTCAGCGGCGATATCAGGTCCTGGGGCGATTATTACAAATACCACTATGTGAAATTCGATTTCTCCTCAGTTAAAACACCGGGTATCTACTATATCAAATATGGAGATTTTACAACGAACAATTTTCTGATCGCAGACAATGTGTACGATAAGATCACTGAAGCCACCAGCGATATCTGGATCCCGATCCACATGAATCATATGTTCGTGAACGAGGCGTACCGGGTATGGCATGGTGAGCCTTTCAAAGAAGGTTACCGGCAGGCTCCGCCCAACACCGATCATTTCGACATGCACAGCCAGGGCCCCTCAACCGATACAAAATACAAAGCGCTGGAATTGATCCCCGGATTGAACACAGGTGGATTCTTCGATGCGGGCGACTTCGATATCGAGACGGGAGCGAACATCGGCGTAGTCCAGAATTTTGTGCAGACCTGGGAGTATTTCAGGCCGCTGCGCGATCAGACCTTTATCGATCAGAAACAACGCTATGTAGATCTTCATCGCCCCGATGGCAAGCCCGATATCCTGCAATTTATCGAGCATGGAACAATGAACCTGATAGCGCAGGCAGAGATCATCGGTCATATGTCGCAGACGCTTTCCAATTCGGTGCTCGACAACTACCATCATCTCGGTGATGCGGCTTCGATAACAGACGGACTTCCTTACAACCCTGCGCTTGGGCCTTACGAGCTAGCAAGTGATGGCCGGTCAAGCGGGGTCAGGGATGATATGTGGGCGTTTACAAGCCGCAACCCCCGGCTCGATCTAAGGGCTGCAACAACTTTTGCTGCAGCAAGCCGTGCACTGAAGGGCTACAACGACGATCTTTCGGCACGTGCCCTGACGCAATCGAAAAGACTGCTGAAAGAAGCAACGCAATTACTCGGTACGCAGGGACAGGATTCTTCCGGCAGGTTCGGTGGACCGGCAAACCTGGGCACCAATCTTCAACTCTATATTTCAACCGGCGAACAACCATATGCCGACAAATTCCTGGAACTTTTATGGTCTGCACTGGATCGTAATGTTAGCGGCAATATCCTTACCGCCCTGGAGGCCGTGCCGCATATGAATGCATCTTTCAAGGAAAAACTGCGCCCGTATATTGTCAAATACAAAGAATACATTGACGGGCTCGAAAAAAATAATCCTTACGGTGTACCTATTGTGCTTGGCAACTGGGCGGGAAGCGGCGCCGTTGTTAGCTTCGGAACTACGAATTGTTTTGCCAGCAAATACTTTCCTGATATCATCGACGCCAGCGAGACTTTTAAGACAACAAACTGGCTATTCGGCTGCCATCCCTATCACAATTATTCACTGGTGGCGGCGGTGGGTGCGGCCCGACCCAAAGCGGTATTCTATGGGAATAACCGGGCTGATTTTTCGTTCATTCCCGGCAATGTTGCACCGGGCATCCTGTTCAGAAGGCCGGACCATTTTGAGAACTACGACGACTGGCCATTTATGTGGGGGCAGAATGAGGGAACGATCGGCGGGAACACTGCATATCTTATCTTTGGCTCGGCGTTCAGGGATTTATTGAAGTAAGTTCGCTGTTGCCATTGTCAGGGTCTGACCAACATTGACTGATAACTAGTGCATAAAGCTGAGGTTTAGTGTTTTCGTTTTGCTTTGACAGGTGGATCCACCAGATATTTTAACGGCTCATTTAGCCTGAACTCTTTGAAATCGAGGTACACGTCGAGCCTGGATTTCTCCGCTAAACTGATCCTCCGATTGGCAGAAAACTGATATTGACCCAGCGGCATATAATTGCTGTATGTAAAATCGCAGGTCCGGTTCCTGAGTGTATTAAGATCGTCCAGTTTGCTGTGCAGTAACTTATTATCAGAAAGATCCAGTGTCACAAGATGTTTATACGTTTCTCCTACGATCGACAGCAATAACCTGGAATCGGTAACCCGGTAGGATTGAATACTGCCGTCGATAAAAATGGCATTGCCAATAATTATATCCTGCAGTGTTCTCAGATCGAAAGGCGTTTTCGTGATCTCCTGCAAATAGCTGATCGGCTTATAGATAATATCTCTGTCAGGGCCACGCTTTGGAATAATTATTATACTATCCCGCGTTATAACCACCTCCATTCCAACGACCATTGCACCTAAAAATGTTCCGGCAAGCTTTAAAGAGATCAGACTGTCCTTCTTCATGCTAACGTACGCGATGCAGTTATCATTTTTTTCAGAACTTTCATATTCAACTTTAATCCTGGCGTTGAATGTCGAATAGTCGATTCTGCCGGTCCTTACTTTATTAACCAACCCTTTAATAATAGCGGAAGAGTCAACTAAAGGCAGGGGCTTGTCGACGATAACTGCTTTTGCCGTATCATTCTTTGAAATAGCCTCCTGAAGCGTTTGTATTTTTTTGGCCGTTTTACAACCAATAGTCACAAATAAAACGCACAAACCGAATAGCCAATATCTCATATTCAATTTTGAAGAAAGAAAGGTTAGGTCCTGATAGATCTCATTCTCAGAATTAACTGCATATGGAGGTTTATAAATATACCACTAAATAGTATACTGAACGGCATGTTCCGGGGCATCGTCTCCAGCCGTTGTTGGTCGCCTGACCAACAACCAGTGCTAACCAGCATGCCGGTGAGGCGACCGGCATTGGCGGATCCGTGCCTTATGCATTTCGCCTTACGCCTTAAGCCCTCTGCCTTTTTTACCGAACCTGAACGCCGTTTACCGAATAACAGCTGCCCATTCGCAAATCACGGCGCGTCACAGCCTGTCGCTTGCCATTTTTGTCCTAACATTGCCCTTTCCTAAATTAAAACTATTGTAATGAAATTTCCGCTCATTGCATCCCTTGCTCTTGCGATACTGGCAGGACAGGCGACACTTAATGCACAAGACACGAATCCCAACAACAACAGGCCACGTACAGACTCCAATGCCAATCGCCCCCCGCGACGCAATTTTGGCGAGCAGGTAGATCCCAATGCACCGCCAACCAAATACAGTTATTCAGAAACCTTTGCCCCGTTCTTCTACACCAAGAACGGCAACGAATACCGCGCAGCCAGCGGGCAGCCAGGACCCAAATACTGGCAGAACCGCGCCGATTACCAGTTGTCTGCCAGGTTGAATGACGAGACCAATGAGATCATTGGATCGGAGGTACTCACCTATACCAATAACAGTCCGCTAAAAATGGATTTTATCTGGATGCAGCTCGACCAGAATCTTTTCAAACAGGACTCACGCGGAAGCATGATCGTTCCGATTGCGGGCAGCCGCAATGCAGGCCGCGGGCAGGTTTTCGATGCAGGATACAAGATCAAATCGGTAAAAGTGGTAGGCGCTAACAATGTAGCCACCGATGTAAAGTATTTAGTGGAAGACACACGCATGCAGGTTTTTCTTCCCAAAGAACTGGGTGCAAACGGCGCCGTGCTGAAACTGAAGATCGAATACTCATTCATATCGCCGGATTACGGATCCGACAGGATGGGTATTCTGAAAACCTCGAACGGGAAAATATTCACGGTGGCACAATGGTATCCGAGGATGTGCGTGTTCGATGATGTGAGCGGCTGGAATACGCTGCCCTATACCGGTCCGGGCGAATTTTACCTGGAGTATGGCGATTTCGATGTCAATATCACCGCCAACGCAAAAGACATAGTGGTATGCTCCGGCGAATTGCTGAATCCGCAGGAAGTGTATACCCCCGAACAACAGAAACGCTGGGCGCAGGCGGCGCAAAGTGAGCAGACGGTGGTGATCCGCTCCTCGGCAGAAGTAACAGACCCCAGATCACGTCCTGCAGGTAAATCGGAACTGACCTGGCATTTCAGGATCAAAAATGCCCGCGACGTTGCATGGGCGGCTTCCTCTGCATTCATAATAGATGCCGCTAAAATGGATCTGCCGAGTGGAAAGAAATCGATCGCCATCTCTGCCTACCCGATTGAAAGCGATACCCTTCGCAATGCCGGCTGGAGACGCTCTACCGAGTTTGTGAAGAAATCCATCGAATACAATTCCGCCAAATGGTATGAGTTCCCCTACCCTGCGGCAACTGCGGTGGCCGGAACCCCGGGTGGTATGGAGTATCCCGGTATCGTCTTCTGCGGCGCACGGGCCAGCGGCCGCGGCTTATGGGGCGTGAACGATCACGAATTTGGCCATACCTGGTTTCCGATGATCGTGGGATCGAACGAAAGATTATACGGATGGATGGATGAGGGCTTCAATACTTTCATCAATACTTTGTCAACGGATAATTTCAACAACGGAGAATTTAAGAATCCGAAGCAGGATGTTGAACGTCTGGGAACCGGTTACACCAACCCGGCCATTGAACCGGTGATCACCAGCGGGGCCGATAACCTGAAAGAACGCAACAATGGTACGCTGCTGTACAGTAAGCCGGGCCTCGGTCTTACCATGCTGCGCGAGACCATACTCGGGCCTGAGCGTTTCGATTTTGCGTTCCGGACCTATATCAATCGCTGGGCCTTCAAACATCCCACACCCGACGATTTCTTCCGCACCATGGAAAATGCAGCTGGTGAAAGCCTGCAGTGGTTCTGGCGCGGCTGGTTTGCCAATAACTGGAGACTCGATGTAAGCGTGCGCGGCGTACGCTATGTAGACAGCACCAACTTTACAAAAGGCGCGCTCATTACCCTCGACAACCTCGAAAAAATGGCCATGCCCGTGATCCTCGAGATCAAGACCACCAGCGGCAAAACCAGCCGGATCAAACTGCCGGTTGAGATCTGGGAAAGAAATACGAGCTGGACATTCAAGTATCCTTCAACAGAGGAGATCGAGTCCATCACCTATAATCCGGATAAGGTGTTGCCGGATTTTAACGCGGGGAATAATGTGTGGAGGAGGAGATGATCTTCTTTCGGTAAACGATTAATCAGAAGGCCGGCTAAATTCATGGCCTTCTGATTTGATGATACTTTCACCCGAAAAAATATGTTGCCGTTATTAATAGTGTCGTTGTCATTATACCGCACGAAATAAACTATTGAAAGGAATTAAGATATCGCTTTAGGGAGCCACGGCAACCGCAGGAAGCATAAACGTCGCCAACGGTTGAAGTCCCTGGTTAATATATACTGAAAACTCATTAATATAATCTGCGGACTTTAACAGCGCAGGATAAGCAATCAAATTAAAATCGAAAAGTTTATCATAAGCATCGCTCAAAGATTGGTATTGAAATTTTGCAGCGTGAGGAGGTATGGCTATCTCATTTGTCTCAGCGCCTACATTGTTCACTTGGCGAATTGACTCGCAATGGCAATCACCAATTGAAAGACGTTTTGGTGACCCAGGCTCTGACATAACATATATCATTTCTTTTGGAAAAATTCTGTACCTGTGTACCAGATCAATCGCCACTCTGATATCAAGCAAAAAAGGATGCTTTGCATGAAAGGTTGGCGTACATATATCAATAATATTAACCAGAAACGATTCAATTCTAGGTAATAAGTTTTGAACCTCCAGCAACTCCTTTTTATAAACTGGCGAACTTAGGTTGAAATGCGAGAGAGGATGAAGCAATGTCGGGAGAGCATTTTTCAATTGTTGGAGCAATGTTTCGTCTTTTCCCACCTTCCGTAAAAACCTTATTCCTGCATTTACTAGTTTCGTAAGCTGGTATCCTGCAATCTGGGAAAGATCGTCTTCCCGGATCTCATGTTCGGGCAGGCACCGGGTTAAAATATCTTCAGCATGTTTTCGAAAGTAATTAGCCGCAGCGGGGTAATCGGGTTTAACAGCATGATGCAAAAAAAACAGGGCTCGGGTGTAATTGTCGTCATCGGAAACGATAATGGGCTTATCAAAAGAGATAGCACCAAGTGTTTCCGTCCCTACATAAAATTCGATACATTTCCATTTCTCTCTCGACATCGCAAATTGACGCTTGGCAACCTCATAGGTATGTCTGTCATAGGTTGAAAGAAATATTTGATACTCGGAAAATTCGCGCATAAGAATATCCATGATAGGAACTCGGTTTGCGGCATCCAGTCCGATAAAAATGTCATCGAGATACAAGACTTTCAACTCAATATTGGACGGATTAATTTTTAGAGAAGCGAGGTAAATGCATATCGCAAATGCCGATAACCGGGCTTCATTCAAATAATCACTGTAATTATCAGCTATTTCAATACCATCCCTCTTAACGATAAAGTGAAAAATTGCCGTTGTATGCCACGAATCCTTACCAGATCCATAAAAGAAATTCATTGGCTTTAAATCATAACTAACTTCGAGGTTGAGATCGGTGAAATAAGTCCGCAACAAACGATTCAATTCTACGAATATCCGGTCAAGCGTTCCTCGTAAATGGGTTTCGAAATTCGGCAACTCCAATAATGCAGCTTTATGGCTTCTGCTTCTTCTTGATCTTGCGTTGGCTATTAGATCTACCTGGAGTTCTTTCCATTTACCTCCGAATCTGTAAGTGGCTCCTGTACTTGACGAAATGTGGTCAGCCAATAAATTTGTAACAACCAGGTTAAAGAGATTTGGTTTGGCTTCTTTTTTAAAATAAATATCCAGCAACTTGGTGTAGTCAAGGAATCCTTTAATAAGCGCCGCGCTCTGGATGAAAAGTTGGTTATTATTGCTGACATTCGCTCCAAACTGATAGGACACTGGCAAATTTAATTTTCCTGTTGCATCGAATTCATCAAAACCGATCAGGATTTTCCCATCATTAGCTGACAAATATCTGTTTTTAATGAATGGTTGAGCCGAGATCGAATTAGCAAGAAAATTATTAATCGCCTTAAAAAGAGAACTCTTGCCGCTTCCATTTTCACCGTAAATAAGCAAATTTTCTCCACCATCTAAAGCTATTGGCGCATATTTGCCATAGTAGGCTCGATAATTTTCGAGTTCAATTGAAATAATTTTCTTTTGATTTGGCATATCCTGAAGTTCAATTCTTCGTAGGATTAATATTCAATGCTTTTAGAGATAATGCCATTACCTCATGTGCAGGGTCACTAAGCTCACTATACACTTTGTCCACATCGACAAATTTATCTTTGTCATCTTCTATGTTTGATTCAATTGCAGGAAGACTTTTCAATTGACTCAAAATTTCAACCCCTGCGGACCTAAAATCATCCTTAAAAAAAACTTCAAGGGCGATCAGATCTAGTAATCGCTTGAAAAATAAAAAACGCTTGTCTTTTTCCGGCAAAGCAAGCAGGTATTCGGTGAGCCTGATAAAAGGCACCTGATTCGGTTCATCAATAAGCGGTATTGGCAAATTCTTAATGGCATGAATGGCCAGTTCACTCTTTTCCTTTTGGCCACTGCCAAGTAAATGGTAAGCCACCGGGCTCGCCAGGATACCGAATATATAATAAATATGAAAGCCGGGGCGAGTCGGAACAATGGATACAATGTTTTGACCGACAACGGCAGGAACATTTATAAGTGATAATACAATGTTGTTATTTTCAACACCCTTCTGAATTAATATTCTCTCTTTCAAAGATTGCTTCCAAACGCTCCCATCATTCGGCCAAAGAGTGAAAGAATGTTCAGAAGGATTTATGATATACGAATCTGCCTTTAATTTCTTTATGAATGGAACTTTTCCCTTTAATTGCTTGTCATTATTCGATAATATGGGCTTACCAGCAGCGATGCTAGATATATCCGTAAGTTTCGCATGCGGCATTTCCCTTAGACCATCTTCAAACGAGCTGTGTGGCTGCGGCGCTTTATACCGGTTTCTGAATGCAATTATTTGTCGGTCAAAATCTTCTTTACTATCGATATTATTCATCAAATGGCAAAGTTGTCGTATTTCGTCCCTGATTTCTATTTTAACTGATTGTATTGTACTGAACGATATCCCATACATAATGCACCAAAGTGCATAAAAGCTTACCTGCGTCCTTCTTCCCGAATCTAGACCAAGAATATAGTCGAGGTTTTTATTTAGCGTGGAAAACGAATCATCATCCGAATTAGAGATTAGCTCTTTTAATTTCCTGATAAATCCAAACTCGAAATTATTACAGGCTTTAATGAAAGCTGCCTTTTGTTCAGCTGATTCCATCACCTTAGATATCTCATTCTTGGATCTGACACGGAAATTTATCTTATTATATACCTTATAACCGTCAAGATCCTTTGACACGTATGGCCCATGAACACCGCTCTTTTCGGTTCCATATTCAAAATAAATCAGGGCCGTGATAATATTTTCATCCTCCATCCTAGCATTATTTTTCCTGAAATAGAACCAATCACGATTGTTTCGCTGTATGCTTTTTATAGTATCGACTATGTTGCAAAATCCGATCGCATTGATCCAGTAGTTCCGGTTTTGATGTACCCATAATATCCGGCGCAAGCTGACCCACCTTATCCGCTTTTA
>JAFBAN010000238.1 GCA_019247775.1 Chitinophagaceae bacterium
GGGGTGGATCTTTCCCGCGTCGAATTCTTTTTCCATCCCACCAATGATGCATGGTGCCGCGATCATGGTCCGGCATTCCTGATCAATCCTAAAGCGGAGCAGCAAAAGATCATTGTAGATTGGAACTATAATGCCTGGGGCAACAAATATCCTCCCTATGAACTGGATGATATTATCCCCAGCCTGATCGGTAAACATTTCAGTATCCCTGTCTATCACCCGGGCATTGTAATGGAGGGCGGCTCGGTTGAGTTCAATGGAAAAGGTACTGTACTGACCTCCACTGCATGCCTGCTGAATGAAAACCGCAATCCCCACCTGAACCAGCCGCAGATCGAACAATACCTGTCAGACTACTACGGTATCGACCAGGTGCTTTGGGTAGATGAAGGCATCGTTGGCGACGATACCGACGGGCATATCGACGATACGGTCCGTTTTGTGAATGAGGATACCGTGGTGACGGTGGTCGAAGAAAATAAACAGGATGAGAATTATGATCTGCTGCAGCACAACCTGAAACAGTTGCAGCAGATGCGCTTGCTGAACGGCAAACAACTCAATATCATCGAGCTTCCCATGCCCGATGCCATCAGTTGGGAAGACCAGCGCTTACCTGCATCCTATGCCAATTTTTATATCAGCAATAAGCATGTGATCGTGCCGACCTACCAGAGTAAAAAAGACGATCGTGCACTGCAGATCCTGCAAGGCTGTTTCCCGGGCAGAACGGTTGTCGGTATCGACTCCACCGATATTATCTGGGGTCTCGGCAGCTTTCATTGCCTGAGCCAGCAGGAACCCGTGTAAAAACATTCGCAACGCTTATCCAACAACCGTCATCACTGTTCCGTTGATGTTGATATCGTATTTTTTCAGATTGGTGGTGGCCGGTCCGAGGGTTACTGCGCCGGTTGTAGTGAATGTAGACCCATGATTCGGGCAGATGAATATCCCCTGCGAAGCATTGTAATTAATACTTGTTCCTTCATGGGTACAGTTCACCTGTACGGCGGTAAAGGAGGACACTACATTACCCGCCGCGATGCGTACTACGATTACGCCGCTTTGTACAAGTGACGATCCCACCGTGAGCAGGCTGCTGGTAAGATCTATGGTGAAATTGGCGCTGCCGCCAGCACTGCCGCCGCCGCCGCTGCTGTTCTTGCTGCAGGCGCCCATACATACTGCGCAGGCTGCGAGTACGGGAGTTGACAAGGTTCCTAAAAATGCTCTTCTTTCCATTGTGTTCGTATTAAAGTTCGAAGACAAGCGTTTAATTTATCGGCCGTCACCAAAGAATACGTTCCGCATTCCGGGTGGGTTGCCTGCTGGAAGAAAGAGATCGGGAGCGATGGATGCGCAGCTTTGGTTTTTGGATTTAACTTTTCGCGAGGCGTGAGTCGTGAGACGTGAAGCGTGAGTCGTGAGTCGTGAGTGGGTTTGGTGGGACACGCATGTTACTGACGACTCACGCTTCACGTCTCACGTCTGCCGACTCACGCCTGCAGATCACTCCACCTGCGCCTGCCGCGGAATGATAAACCCGATCAGGTCGTCGAGAGAGATGGATGCCCGTTCGCAGGCATCGTTGATATCCTCGCGGGATACATTGGCGGCAAAGGATTTTTCTTTGAGGCGTTTTTTCACGCCTTTAAGATCCATTCCTTCATAGCCGCCGGGGCGCATCAGGGAGTAGGCGTGGATCAGCCCGGATAATTCATCGAAAGCATACAGCATTTTATCCATTTTCGTTTCGGGGATCACGCCGAAATGCAGATGGCCATGCGAGGCAATGGCATGAATGATCTCCGGATCTATGTTCCGATGCTCAAGCTCTTCAATGATCTTTTTGCAATGCAGATCGGGCCATTGATCCCAGTCGGCATCGTGCAGAAGCCCAGCCATTTCCCAGGCCCAGGCGCCGGATTCGTCGAGCCCTTCTTTCTCCAGGGCCCAGGCGCGCATCAGGGCGGCTACCTGCAGCATATGGAGTTTGAGTTTTGGATTGAGCACCCATTCGTTGAACAGGGCAGTGGCTTCTTCGCGCGTGAGGGTTCTGCCGGCGTTGGCTGGATCGCCGAACCGGCTTCTTCCGAGCTGTAATGACATGTATTCTGGTTTATTTCAAAGATAGGGGCCTCAATTTGAAACCCGAGGGCCGCGATACAATATCTTTAGGCGCAAAATTATCCGCTTATTATGAGCCAGTCCAAAGAACGGATCTTCACCCGCTACCAGGTATTCGTGATCATCATTCTCTCCATG
Organism: Chitinophagaceae bacterium; assembly: GCA_019247775.1. Classification (GTDB taxonomy): domain Bacteria; phylum Bacteroidota; class Bacteroidia; order Chitinophagales; family Chitinophagaceae; genus Sediminibacterium. The sequence continues at coordinate 2,269 of JAFBAN010000238.1, forward strand.
CTGCAGTTTACGGTGATACTCGATTTTATGGTGCTCTCACCACTGGGCGCGATCCTGATGGATACATTGCATGTTACTCCCTCGCAGTTCGGCCTGGTGGTATCGGCCTATGCATTCAGCGCCGGGGCTGCCGGCTTGCTCACGGCGGGCTTTGCGGATAAATTCGACCGCAAGAAATTATTGCTGTTTTTCTACGCCGGTTTTATTCTCGGCACCGTGCTTTGTGCGATCGCGCCAAGCTATCCATTTTTACTCGGGGCACGGATCGTCACCGGCATCTTCGGCGGGGTGATCGGATCGGTGAGTTTTGCGATCATCACCGACCTGTTCAAAATGGAAGTGCGCGGACGGGTGATGGGTTTTGTGCAGATGTCATTTGCCGCCAGCCAGGTACTGGGTCTTCCTATCGGACTGATGCTGGCCAACCAGTTCGGCTGGCATTCTCCATTCTGGATGATCGCCGGAGGCGGACTGCTGTTGGGCTTTGTGATCGTTGCGAAATTCCGCCCGGTAGACCATCACCTGAAGCTGAAAACCGAACAGAATGCGTTCAGGCATCTGTGGAGTACGATCACCAGGCCCGATTATGCAAAGGCGTTTCTCGCCACCACCTTGCTGGCTACAGGCGGTTTTATGCTGATGCCTTTCGGCAGCGCTTTCTCGATCAATAATCTTGGGATCACCCTGAAGCAGCTGCCGCTGGTATATTTGATCACCGGCGCTTTCTCGATCCTTTTCGGACCCATCATCGGAAAAATGAGTGACAAGGTTGGAAAATTCAATATTTTTTGTGCCGGCACATTTCTGGGGATCGTGATGGTGGCCATCTATACGCGCATGAGCATCACCCCGCTCTGGGAACTGATCACGCTCAATGTGATCCTGTTCATCGGTATCTCTTCGCGGATGATCGCTTCTTCTGCATTGCTTACCGCCATTCCCGATGCCAAAGACCGCGGCGCTTTCATGAGTGTGAACTCTTCCACGCAGCAGATCTCCGGTGGAATTGCTTCCATCATAGCAGGATTGATCGTTTACCAGGCTGCATCAGGCAAACTGGAGCGCTATGACACCCTGGGCTATGTGGTCATCTGCTCCATGCTGGCAGCCATGGTAATGATGTATTTTCTCAATCGCCGCGTACAGCGCAAACTTCATGCAACCAAACCCGTTTAAAACTTAGAAATAATGACGAGACTTTGTATTACAGGCCTTGCTATCATCGCCGTGATCATTTTCGCTGCCTGCAGTCCCAAGCCCTACAGCAGCACCAATAAGGCTTATCGCAAACAGGCGAAGGAATATGCCAAGATCATCCTTGCAGAACCGACCGACCCGTTGAATGATACGATCAAGCTGCCACCGTACTGGGTGGGTACCACGAATTATGGCATCCGTAAGCCCAATTTTGTGATCATACACCATACTGCGCAGAATTCCTGCCCGGAAACACTGACCACTTTTACGACAACCAAATCAGCCGTAAGCGCGCATTATGTGATCTGTAAGGATGGTACGGTGCATCATATGCTGAACGATTATTTCCGCGCACAGCATGCCGGCGTGAGCCGCTGGGGAAATCTGATAGATGTGAATTCATCATCGATCGGTATAGAACTCGATAACAACGGATTCCAGGAGTTCGACCAGGCCCAGATCAACAGCCTGCTGAGTCTGCTGGCCAGACTGAAAAAAGATTACAATATCCCTGCGGCCAATTTTATCGGTCACGGCGATATCGCGCCTACACGCAAGAATGATCCCAACTACCGTTTTCCCTGGAAATTACTGGCCGATAAGGGTTTTGGATTGTGGTTCGACGAAAAGCGCGATACAGTGCCGGCCGGATTCAATTATATCCAGGCTTTACGCATCGTGGGATATGATGTAAAGGATACGGCCGCTGCGATCCGTTCGTTCAAAAGGCATTTTCTGCAGGATACCACACGACAGATCAATGACGCAGACAAGAGCGTGCTGTTCAATCTCCAGAAAAAATACATGTAATATCATCACCACCGGAGAAGTTGTTCCTTCGGGTAAAATGTCCGCCATGAAAAAGATCCATTTCATTTTGTCCGCCTCACTGCTCTTTTTTGCAGCCTGCCGGTCGTCTGCTCCGTTCGAAGACAATGATGGCATTGCCGCATTGAATAAGGATAGCCTGGTAGCGCATATCCAGGTACTGGCCTCGGATTCCTTCCAGGGCAGAAGACCTTTCAGCGCCGGCGAAACGATCACCGTCGATTACCTGCAGAAGCAATTTGCGGCTGCCGGACTGGAGCCTGGCAATGGCAACAGCTATTTCCAGGAAGTGCCGATGGTGGAGATCACGCCACAGGGGGCGCCGGTTATGAAAGTGCAGCTGCCCCAGAGCAGCTTCGATCTGAAAAGAATGGACGACTATGTGATGTGGACGGAGAACACCGATCCGGAAGTTTCGCTTACCAATGATGAGGTCATATTTGCCGGCTACGGCGTGGTGGCGCCGGAGTATGGATGGAATGATTATGCAGGACTCGATGTAAAGAACAAGGTAGTGATGGTGCTGGTGAACGATCCTGGTCATGCAGGCATCGGCGATACAAGCCTGTTCAAAGGCAAAGCGATGACCTATTACGGCCGCTGGACCTATAAATTCGAAGAAGCGGCGCGCCAGGGCGCCAAGGGTTGCCTGGTGATCCATAATACCGCTTCGGCTTCTTATCCTTTTTCTGTGGTGCAGAATTCCTGGGGCACATCGCAATTGCATCTCGATACCCGGGGCAGCGGTCGCTACCGTTGCCCGGTAGAGGGCTGGATCACCGAAGCTGCCGCCAAAAAGATCATCAGCGCCGCCGGAAAGGATACTGCCATGCTGAGCAAGGCAAATACAAAGGGATTCGCCGCTGTGTCGCTGGGTGCAGAACTGAGTACAAGTATGAAAGTGAAAGCGAATTTTAAGGATTCGAAGAATGTGATCGGAAAGATCACCGGCAGCAAACACCCCGATGAATACATTATCTATACCGCCCACTGGGATCATTTCGGTATCGGAAAGCCGGATGCCAAAGGCGACAGTATTTATAATGGAGCTCTCGACAATGCCAGCGGCACGGCGTCTTTGCTGGAGATGGCCCGGGCTTTCAGATCGATGAAAGCGAAACCGGAACGCACGATCATTTTTCTGGCTGTAACAGGGGAGGAGCAGGGTCTGCTCGGATCGCAATACTATGCAGAGCATCCGGTATACCCGGTTGCCAAAACGCTGGCCAATATCAATATCGATGTGATCAACAATATGGGCAGGACAAAGGATTTCCAGATCATTGGTTCCGGGCAATCGGACCTGGAAGACTATCTGGCGGCAGAAGCCAAAGCGAAAGACCGGTATATCGCTGCGGAAGCGCATCCCGAAGCGGGAGAATATTTCCGCTCGGACCATTTCAATTTCGCCAAAGTGGGTGTGCCGGCTCTAACCACTTCGAGCGGCGTGGACGAACTGGTAAAAGGAAAGCAGGCCGGCGAGGAATTCCATAAATACTACAATGAGAATCTCTATCACCAGCCTGCAGATCAGTACGATCCTAAACGCTGGAATCTGGATGGCGCCGTGGAAGACCTTGAACTGCTTTTCCGCGTTGGCCGGAGGATCGCTTTCGATAAAGACTGGCCGAAATGGAAAGCGGGCTCTGAATTTAAGGCAAAGCGGGATGGCAAATAATCTGGTTATCTGTCTCCTTATCTCTTTTGCTCTTATCCACTCTTAGCGAAACTATTTTCGCATATCGGCTGCGGCAATTGCGGAGCGGTTTCGATAGAAGAAGAACGAAGTTTAAGAAGATAAAAAGAATAACCTCTTCTTTATCTTCTTAAACTTCGTTCTTCTTTTATTGATAATTGGGCTCTAGCGTTTCGGTGTCGCCTTCTTTTTCACCACAGCTTTCATCGCCAGTTTTTCCTTATTCTGTTTTACCCGCAACTTAACGATCTGTGTGATCAGCGCCCAGGGCAAAGCCTCACCGATGGGGAACTGGATGGCGCCCTTGGATGTTTTATACCTGGCCAGTTCTTTTTTGAAAGGCGGGATCCCATGCGAAGTGGGATAGAAGCCGATATGCCCTTTGTACGCGGCAAAAAATACCAGTTGTCCGCCCAGCTTGTAAGCAGGCATACCGTAACTGATCGTTTCCTCGGCGTTGGGAGCTGACTTGCGAATGGTGTCGCGTAATTTTTGAAGGGTTGGCCGCAGGCTGCTATCGGCTGCGGCGATGTACTCGTCTACGGTTTTGAAGGAAAGATTCATGGCGTTATTTGATATCAGATGCGGAAAAATATCTTCTTGCGATAGAGAAAATAACATAGTCCCCATTCCAGTCCGAATATACACAGCGATGAAATGATCGCAGCGGGCATAGCCGGCGTGTGAAGGAAGCCAAGCAGACCGCCGCTGATCGCGCCGATATACCCGTTGAACCAGCGCCCGCCCACAATTTCGAAGAACAGGTAAATGAACAGCGAATTCATTCCCACGATGGTAAAAAACAGCAGGTGTTTTTGGTGATGCTTTTTGTCGATCCACCAGTAACAAAGCGCAAGCATCAGCAGGCACCAACCCAGCGAAACGATCGTAAAGGAACTGGTGGCAATGCGTTTGATGATGGGTGTGATGCCGGCCAAATCCAATCCATGCCCAAGGACCAGACAAACCAGCCCGGATATTACAAGGATGCGAAGTTTTGGCTGTGCGCGTATCAGCAGCTTGCCGGTCATCGCCCCTGCAATGGTATGCACGGCAGTAGGAATACAGTTGATCGCCACCCAGCCGCCACGGTTGATCTTGTTCATCAGCAACAGGTCTACATAGTTGCCGAAATTATGCTGATCGGTAAAAGGCTGATCGAAGCCGGGAACATTGGTAAAGCGGTAAAGTATCTCGTTGAGCAATAGCAGCCCTGCACAAACTGCCAGCTGCGCGCCGAAAGACCAGCGGAATACCAGGAAAGCGAGCAGCGTGGTGAAAGAGAGCTGTGTTAGCACATTCCATAATTCGAAGGAAAGCCCGCTCTTGCGGACCGCGTAGCCGAGTACGCCCCAGAAGAACAGCCAGCCGCATCGTCGCAGGGTTTTGCGGAAGGAATAAGCCCAGCTCAGTCCCTGCTGCTGTTGTTTGTGAAGGGAATAAGCGAGAGAAACGCCGGCCATATACATGAAAGCCGGCTGCACCAGGTCCCAGAAACGCAGCCCGTTCCAGGGATGATGGAAGAACTGGATAAAGAATCCCTGCAACGGCGTATTCTCCGAGGCATCTAGCAGATGATCGTACAGCCCGGTACTTTCGAGCGCCAGCAGCACCATGATAAGGCCGCGCATAAAATCGAGGGAAAGCAGTCGTTTCACCGGTGTGAGGTTGTACAGACAAGATAGCAAAACTTGCGGCATGCAACGTGGAATAAAATCAACAGACCGGTAACCGCTGCGGATAGGGGTTAAGGCACAAAAGTTTTGGTATACCCGGTGCGTATCATTGCGCAGAGATATTATCGTTTAATCTAAATAGCATTTTTATGGAACTCACAGCACCATTCACCGAAGGAGAAGCTACCAAAGCGATCGAAAGCGTAACAGGCAATATACCTTCAACAGTGTACCTGATTGCCGGCCTCACAGCTATGGCTACTTCTGCCACCCTAAAGATCCTGAAGAAAGATCACCTGGCCCTGTTCATCGGCCAGTGGGCTGCGCCATTTCTGATCATGGGCATTTACAACAAGATCGTAAAAACTGAGGGACACGATCAGGAAGACAGAGGGTAGGGAACATAGGAACAGGGAACAGACGAGCGAGGAAAGAACGAATAAGAGCAGAAGCAATCTTTACCTGATTCTCCCTTCGGGGGGCGGAGGATGAGTGATCATTACGTCCACCGTACACCCACGACCCGGCTCACTGGTAATGGAGAATTCGCCGTTATAGGATTCGATGCGGTTGATCATATTGGCAATGCCGATGCCCTTTCTTTTTTTTGCCGGATCGAAACCTTTCCCATTGTCGGTAACCCGGGCATGGATCTGTTCAGTATCGGCCTCAACCCGGATCATGACTTTGGACGCGGCCGCATGTTTCAGGATATTGGTAACCTGTTCCTGGATGATGCGGTAAAGCACCAGCTTCAGATCGTCGTCTAAGGGTATAGCGAGCGAATACTGAAGATCGATTTCTGCAATGCCGTTCCGGTTCAGCTCGATCGTCAAGCCCTGGATCAGTTCTTTAAGATCCACATTGCGTAAGGGAGTAACCTGGCGGTGACTCAGCAACCGGATCTCATTGATGGTGCTGTCTATAAGTTCGAGCGGATATTTGATCAGCTCTTTTACTTTAGCATCTTTTTGTCCGGCGCTTGTCAGGAACATCTTGGTGCCTGCCAGGATCTGGTTCACATTGTCGTGCAATTCCTGACCGATATGATTGCGTTCCTTTTCCTGGGCGTTGATCATTGCCCTTGTAATTTTTTTCTGTTCCTGCACTTTATGGTTCAGGATCTCTTCTTCAAGCAGTTTCTTATCCGTAATATCGAGCAGGGAGCACATCACACCAAATGTGGTCAGTTCGTCACCAGACACCGGGAATATCCGGACATCATACCAGTTCAAATTTCCATCCGGCTGCAGATACGAGGTCTCGTAACTGACCTGTGTGCCCGTCAGCGCTTTTTTCAGGTAACCCAAAAGATTGGTTTGCCGGTCGGCAGGAAAATAATCGACCATGTTGTCATTAACGCGAGGCGTATGCTTCAATTCACGCACCGCAAATTCAATAGCGGGCCTGTTGAATGAAATGATCCGGAATTCCTGGTCGAGCAGCACGTATATCGAATCTGTATTGTTGAATATGGTGTTGAGATTCGCTTCCGATCTGATCAGTGTTTCGGACTCTTCTTTCCTGTCCAGATAAACCCTGAACATCCCGCCCAGCAGGTTGATCAATGAACGCTCTTCTTCGAAGAATGCATCCTCTGCTTCCGGCGGACATGGCTTGAGATAAACCACCTGGATCATTCCCTCCGTTCCGTCTGCGCTGCGGAATACGGCCGACTGCTTATGAGGTGCATCGGGAGAAAAATTCGGCGTACGCCATTCCTGTCCGCCCAATACGATACGGGCCGCAGCGATCACGGGATACTGCCAGCCGGCGGGAAGGATGGCAACCAGTTCATCCATCTTTTTTTCTGCGGGCAGGTCTGGATCCTGCAATATCTGGCTGAACCTGTATAGCGTTGTCAGTTCTTTCACCCGCTCATTCAGCAGGTAAAGTACCCTGTCTTTTTCCTGTTCGGTCTTCTTTTTTTCCGTGATGTCTTTAGTGACTACATACACGCCAATAATCTGTTCCTGCTCATCCAGAACAGGCATAAAACTCACCAGTACCCATTCAGGCAGGGCGGGTTCAGCAATATGAAGTTCGTATTCCACTTTTTCGCCGGCCAGCGCCTTGTCGAAGCTTGCTTTGATCGGTTCGGCAGTGTCGGGCAGCAGTTCCAGTAAATTCATGCCCAGTTCAACCGGCCTGCCCCAGGCTTTCCCGAGGTTCTTCTCAGCCGCTTTATTGATGAGCGTGATCGTGAAATTCCGGTCCACCATGTAAAAATTCTCGGCAGAGCTGGCCAGCACATGCCTCAGATTTTTTTCGGAGCGCGCCAGGCTTTCCTCCATCGCCCTGCGTTGGGAAATATCCCTCACGATAGCCGTTATCATCCCTTCCCCGAATTTTTTGACATTGGCTTCTACCAGGATCCGCTTTCCCTCTTTTGTGATCATGGTACGAACGGTGAAAAGATGTTGGCCGGCCTGCAGCAGATCGAAGCGGATCGGCGATCTCTCCAGTTCAACGGCATCGATCAGCTGGCTGATATTCATCGAAAGCAATTCGGACTTGGTGTATCCGAACATGGAGCACATGCTCATATTGGCGTCGATAAAATTTCCGGAGAAATCGGTCACCAGTATGGGATCGGAAGCCTGCTGAAACAGGGACTCGTACTCCCCGAAGCCCGAACGGCTATCGTCCTTACCCGGATCTTGGAAGGTTTTGCCCATACAATTGGTTTGGGTGAGGCGGGAGATCGTGGTGCTCAGACAAATGTACAAAACAGGAACGGGAGCGGGGCTAAAATTGCCACGAGGGTAATGGTACAGTTTGAATTTAACCGCGAAGACGCTGAGGCGCAAAGCAACGCTAAGGAAGCCCGAAGCCCGCGGTGACAGCCCCCTTGCGTAGCATTGCGTCTCAGCGCCTTTGCGGTCAACCTGGTCTCATATTCAAATTGTACCGATACTGCCATAAGCTGGCCTGATGGCATATACTTTGTACCCAGACCCTTATGTTTCGCGGATTTATTTTTGCCACCGGCATCGAAAATAGCATTCCCACCATCAATAATGGCCGCACCAGGATTGACGAAATGGAAAAATGCGGGCACTATACCTGGTGGAAAAGGGATTTTGAACTGGTACAGGAACTGGGCATCAATTTTCTTCGTTATGGTCCGCCCATTCACCGTTGTTTTCTGGGGCAAGGCCATTACGACTGGAGTTTTCCGGACCAGACCCTTCCTGAGCTGCGGTTGAAAAAGATCGTACCCATTATCGATCTCTGTCATTTCGGAGTGCCGGACTGGATCGGCAATTTTCAAAACCCTGAATTCCCGGAACTGTTTGCCCAGTATGCGAAAGATTTTGCGAAGCGTTACCAGTGGATACAGTTGTATACACCCATGAACGAGATGTTCATCTGCGCTTTGTTCTCCGCCTATTATGGCTGGTGGAATGAACAGCTCACGACCGACCGTTCTTTTGTAACAGCGCTTAAGTACATCGTTAAAGCCAATGTGCTGGCGATGAAAGCGATCCTTGACGTGCGACCCGATGCCATCTTTATCCAGAGCGAATCATCCGAATACTACCATGCAGAAAATCCGAAAGCCATCAAACCCGCCGAACTGATGAATGAGCGCCGGTTCCTCTCGCTCGATTTGAATTACGGACGGCGTGTTGAATCTGAGATGTACGAATACCTGATGGATAATGGTCTTACCCGCGATGAATACCATTTCTTTCTCGAGAACAACCTGAAGCGGCATTGCATCATGGGCAACGATTATTATATCACCAATGAACACCGTGTATCGGCAGATGGCAGCACCCGCGCTTCTGGGGAGATCTTCGGGTATCATGTGATCACTTCACAGTACTACGACCGGTACCGGATACCGGTGATGCATACCGAGACCAATATCCAGCAGGGCCCGAATGGCGATGAGGCAGTGAACTGGCTGTGGAAAGAATGGGCCAATGTGATCCGCGTCCGCAACGACGGTATGCCCATTGTAGGGTTTACCTGGTATTCATTGACAGACCAGGTAGACTGGGATACGGCGCTTCGTGAAAACAACAATCGCGTTAATCCGCTCGGCCTCTACGATCTCGACCGGAAGATAAGACCGGTAGGCGAGGCGTTCAAACAACTGATCAGCGACTGGCGTGAGGTATTGCCGACACAAAGTGTTTGTTTGAATGTACCGATCGTGATGCCCGGCGATAACCGTTCGATTAAAGAGGACAACCGCAAAGCGGAAGCTGCTGAGAAAAACGATAAAAGCACACCCAGTTTATTACAGGCAGAAAAATCAAGACCATGAGATTCCAGGATAAAACAGTGATCGTAACCGGTGCGGCCAGCGGCATTGGCCTGGCTACCGCAAAAAGATTTGCTTCGGAAGGCGCGAAGATCGTGCTGGCAGATATCAATCAGCAGCAATTGCAGCAGGCGGAAACCGAAGTAAGGGCCGCCGGCGCTCCGGATGCATGGCAAAGCGTATGCGATGTAAGCAATGAAGCGCAGGTGGAAGCAACTGTCACCGGCGCCGTCGAACATCTTGGCGGCATTCATGTGATCGTGAACAATGCGGGACTGATGATCTTCAAAAAACTCGAAGAACAGACAGCGCAGGACTGGACGCGCATCTTAAATGTAGACCTGCTGGGCGCTTTCTTTTTTACCAAGTATGCTTTCCTCAAAATGAATGGCGGCGGCGCTATCGTAAATATCTCCAGCATCCATGCTATCGAAACCACGCCGATGGTGGCCACTTACGCCGCCGCCAAAGCTGCCTTGCTCTCGCTCACGCGGTCTTCTTCAATCGAGGGCAAGGCCAGGGGCATCCGTGTAAATGCCATCCTGCCCGGCGCCATCGATACGCCGATGCTTTGGGAAAACCCGAATATCAAAGCGGGCATCGAAACGGTGAACCGTGATTCGGTGGGCAGGCCTGAGGATATTGCTGCTGTTGCCGCCTTTCTGGCATCTGATGACGCCGCTTTTGTACAGGGCGCCATGATAGATGTGGATGGAGGCAGGTTGAACAGGCTCTGATCAGTTCCCGTTTTCCGTGTATGCTTTCAGGTTGTCCAGTATTGCTTGCCAGCCGCTGCGCTGCAGGTCGGCGCTGTGTACGGTTTCCGCTTCAAAAGTTTCGGTCAGTCTGATACTGTTGCCTTCTCCGGCAAAATACACCGCAACCCTGCGTCCATCACCAATGGTATAACAGATGGATTGGTGGGGTACCACAGAGCTATAGACGCCGCCGAAATCGAAACCCATACTTCCATCGCGGGCTTCCATCCGGTAGGTAAAAGTACCGCCTTCACGCAGGTCGTTCTCGGCGCGGGGCGTATGCCAGTCAGGCGAGGCATTGTTCCAGTGGGTCACATGTGCGGGATTGGTGAAGATCTCCCAGACCTTCTCCACCGGTGCATTGACTGTTGTTTCAACAGTGATGGGGTTGTTGGTTGGTTCCATGGTCGCTGATTTAATATGATCTGAAGATTGATTTGACAGGACAAAAATAAATGCATGATCCCACCTGCAAAGGGTGTAATTGCGACATTTCGATGGTATGAACGCGACCAGGTTTCCAAAATTCAACGCGGCGCGCTGGCATAGGATTTTTGTTAATGATCGATGGCCGTAGACCGGCAGATCATTCCACATAATACATAAATGGAGACACATGAGAAAGACACTACTTAACTGTGGCCTTGCCTGCTTGTTGCTGCTTTCTAACCTTGTAAGCGCGCAGGACACGACACGAACCTTTAACCGGGGCGACCGGAACACTTCGATCAATGGAACGCTTCGTACCAACGTTCCGAGAAATCAGCGGACACAGCCGGTGCAGAGCCGGTACCGTCCGAGAGAGAACGATACTACCGACAGACCGGATGTATTGCTGGATGTTCCCAATGTTTCACTGGACACGCTTACCATTGAGGTAGATAAGCTTCAGGCCAATTTATCGCTTGACGCTAAAGTGGCCAATCTTGTTTCATTGAAAGCAGGAGTGGATGTGAGTGTAGACAAGGTCAAGATCGTACTGAAAGGCGTACAGGCCACGGCGCTGCTCGTTGTCAGGCTGGACAATGTACGCGAAATCGTGAACAAGACCCTCGAAACGCTCAACAACAACCCGCAGATACTGGATCATGTACTCAATACAGTAGACAATGCCGTCAATACCGTGGGTTCTGTTGCCAACACGGCCCTGCAGCCCGGAGGCGTGATCAGCCAGACCGTGAATACGCTGGGCCAGACGGTAACACATACACTCGATGCTACCGGCAATATTGTTGAGAAAACGCTTGATGCCACGGGCAAAGTCGTAAGTTCCAATACCCTGGGCCGGCTTACCGATCTGCCTGTGTTGAATGAAACGAAGAATGCCGCCGGGCAAACCGTTCGCAGAGTTCGGGATACATCCGGTGCGGTGCTTGAATTAGTGCTTGATACAGCAGGAAAACTGGTTAAGTCTACTGTAGTGCAACCGGCCGCTAAATAACTAAATAAGCGAATCAAATTCTCCCGGCAGGTCGAAACCTGCCGGGATTTTTTATGCGTCCCGACCATCGCCAGCTTTGCCTGGATCTGATCGCCTGCCAGGCTTCCAGCGCTAGTGCGGTATGGTCCACCCTGTCTTTTGAAGCGATAAAAAATGGTATGCGGCCGGAGTTTGCGGCGCTGAAGAAAGTACCCCTTCCACGGTCCGCATCAGTTCCTGCCGATCCTTCCAGCCATGCATCCTCGATCAATTCTGCTGCCGCTTCGGGGTTAAATTTCAGCCAGTGTGTTTTTCCGCGGCCTGGTTCTGCCGTCCAGTCATAGGCGCCGGGATGCCTGTAACGCCATTGCGCAAACAATGCTTCAGCTGCATACCTGTTGCCGAGGTGCTGGCTTTGCCATACATGCACGCATTCGTGCACAAGCACCCAGGGTTGCCGCACAAAATCCATTTTATTTGCGATGATCAGGTTGCCGAGTGTAAAAGCGCGAGACCCTGTACTCCCGAAAAGCTTCGACCAGCCATCCACGATACGGATATTATACAACGACACCGAAGTTCCGAATACCTGCAGCAGCATGTTCCATTCGGCATCACTCAATCTCCGATCGAAGCGCTGGCAAAGAAAGCAACGCTGCAGCAGCGATACACTATGTGCGCCGATCAACAGGAGCGAGCCCGTGATCGGAAAAACAAGATCCGCTGCAGCTTCGGACAAAAAGCCACGGTTGTTTCGGGCCGGCGCCAACACCATTTTTATGCCAGCCCCGGCTATGCCCGCGGCGATGCCGAAAAGGGCTTTGATCAGCACACCCAGCAGGTTCCCGATGCCTGCGATCATATTCCCGAACCAGGCAGGAATACTGAAAATACAGCGCTTCAGCGGTGACGACTGTGCGTAGCCTGGAGGAAGACGAAGCCATTCTGAGAATGTATTGCCAGCCGATTCAAAGACATCTGCAAGACAATCAGCAAGATCGCTGACAAAGCCCTGGAGCCGGTCGGCAAATGGCTGATGATATGTGTTGCCTGGTTGCATCGCGTTCAGGAACTACAATACCATGCCGGTATTGCGATAACAACTGTGGCGATCTTTTGCAAAGTCCGGGCACAAGATTTTTGTAAGTGAATATGACCTACTCTTCAACTTACCGTAAAAAATAAAGCAATGAAGAAAACTATACTCGTACTGCTGCTTATGGCAGCAGGCGGCAGTGCCATGTGCCAGATGCCGCGGTACTACGATGCCACCAGCGCCCGCTACTACGGCTTCGCCATAGATGATGACCGTACTACAGTTTCCGGCTTCACCGCCGTGCTCAATGCGCCCCGTTATCCGGAGCATGCATTCCGAAAACAATTTCCCAACGCTGTTCAGTCGCAATGGTACCGGGTTGCCGATGACTGGTGGTGGGTGGCTTATACCGAAAAAGGACCCTGGCAGATGCGCGCTTATAATTCCCGTGGCGAAAGTTATCCCATCGGGCTGCCTATCCTGCAAAATGCGGTGCCGAAAGAAGTAGTGTCGTCAGTACTGGAAAGATTCAACTGCGTTTATGATATCTCTGAATTGCGCAACAATGATCTGACCATTCAGTATGTGGTGCGTACGCTGGAAAAGAATGGAGAACTCAAAACGATCCGGGTAGGATCGAACGGAAAAGATCTGTTGGCTAAGCAATAACAGACCCAATCATTCGATGAATGATTGCACGGACCAACGCTGGTTAAAACATAACAGCGCGGATCCGTGTTTTTTTTTGAACGGCACAATAAACACCGCCAAACTTCGGTTAGATTTACAATCGATGAGCCGGACTGCCAAACTAACTGTGTTCTTATTGTGGATGACTACTTTATTGGGATCTGCCCGTGGTCTCAGGCTGATCAGCGACCCGGGCGGCGATTCGGTGATGTTCCCGTATCCGGACGAAGCCATAGAGATATCTGTCTTCACCAATTACCCTGCCCTGGGATGGGTGATCTTTCTGCTGATCGGCATATTCAGCCTGGTAGGGGTGCTTTGCCGGCGGCGTTATCCGCGCCTGTTCGCTTACATGGCCATCATGGAGGGGATATTCATTACCAGCCTCACCATCCTGCACATCATTGTTTCAGGCATAGGACTTATCCACCTGCTTTTTGCGCTGCCGATCGGATTGGGACTGATCATTTGCGGCGTTTTACTCACGCCCCGGGAATTCTGATATTTTATCGCGGTCAGGGTTTCAACTGCGGCGGCCTCGCAAATACCCCTGCCAGGAAAATAAGAAGTCCCAGGCCGATATGCAGGAAATTGTCCGCTCCGTTCACATGCAGGAAGCCCAGCAGCTTGCCCATACCGGCAGTGCCGAACTGAGCCAGCCCCCACACGCCCAGTATGAAATAAATGATACCGAACAATTTCAGGAACCCGCGGGCTGAGCCTGGCGCCGCAAGTCCGAAGAGCAGGAACAATACCCCGCTTACAATATGTACGATGCTGTGAACCGAGTCGGCATGGAACATGGCGGTTTCCGAATCGGCGATGATCGGGTTATTGGTGTAGCCCAGCAGGCCTACGGCAAGAAATGCGATGCCAAAAATAATGGCGGCGGTCCTTGTGGTCATGATGATTGGTTTTGAGTATGGTGGGAAGGTTTGGCTATTGGGGCCGTTCACCGCTCTATGCGCCCGGAAGACTGTTCCGTTGGGGTATGGGCAAAAAAGAAAGCATCAAGTTTTGTATTTATTTTCCTGATTGCTCAGTCAAACTACTTACTAACCCGATGCTTTCGTTAGGTCGCTTCTGTCTTTTTGACGGACTTCCGCATCCTAACTACTTTCGATTCGCTTTCATCTTTTGAAGGACTTCCGTTCCTCGATTGTGATATAAAAGTATATCGCCCTGTCAGCCATTCCTAATTTTTGGGCCTGATGTTGTGCACTGCTTCTGCACCTGGCTCTCCACAGAAATCGGCCGCAAATGCACAGCCCGACTGTGTTTAAGCACAGGTTATCCATATTTCAGGGGGCTACCTGTTTTTACCCCTGCGTTCCCTGCGGTCCTTTGCGTTCTCTGCGTTACTATTTTCCCGGACGCAAAGGGTAACGCAGGGAACGCCAAGGGGCGCAGGGAACGCAGGGAGGGCACAAATTTTTTGGAGTCAGAGGAATCCGTCTGGAAGTCTATTACTTTAAATCAACTCCTATGAGCAATCATCCTGAAACCGAACTAGAGCTCATCAAACGCTCGAAAGATAAATTCCGCTGGTGGGTGAAGAATGATATGGATGAATTCGGCGACCTGCTGGACGATAATGCGCTGATCGTGCATGCCAACGGCAAAATCGAGTCCAGGAAGCAGGCGATCGATGGCATCCATAGCAAGAGAATAGTGTATAAGGATATCGATGTTCATAAAGCTACCTGCAGGGTGTTTGGAAAGACTACCGCTGTAGTTACCGGCGAAGGTGATTTTACCACGGTAGTTGATGATCATGAAGCCCGGCACCGGATGGCTTTTACGGAAGTGTATGTGCGGGAGGACAGGGAATGGAAATTAGTGTCTGCGCATTTCAGCAGGTGGCTGTGAGGAGATTGCAGATTAGATCGGCTATCCCTAACGACGGATAAAGCCGCAGATTCGCAGATTTTTTCTAAGAAGATACTGCGTGGCCGGCTTTGTCGCCCAACTTTTGTCAACCTGATGTTAGCGACTGCCAATCGATGACTACAGATTTTAAATATTAAAACCATCTCGGACTTGGTTAATTCTTCCGTTTTTAATTCCCATTATCTTTAAGTGATCAACAAAGGAACAGAATGCAATATCAAATGCCTTCTTTTTTTGTTTATCAGGAATGTCAAGTTCCCAAAGTGCGCCTGCACCACCGAATAGGAGCGCATTCATAACTAACTTTTTAAATAGTTTTTTGTCTCTCTCCTTTGCTGCTTGTTGTATCAACGAAAGATGCTTGATGTAATGATCTAGGTTTTCATCAGTAAGTGTTTTATTTATCAAGAGAATTAGTCTGCATAACTCGTCAACATTTTTTTCGGAAAAATCGATCGTTCGATAAAATCCAGCTAGGATTGACATTCTAGGTGAAAAGGTTTATTAAACTTAAGATGGTTATTATTTACTTGGTTGCCGCTAACATTTAAATATACGCAACCCAACCCCTGATTGCAACCATATCGGCCTGGTTTGCGCAAATCCAACCCCGCCCATTCCCGATCCCACAGCCCAAGTGAGTGACACAACGATGCCCGACCAGCGAACCGGGGCCGGACAACAAAAAATTCTTCACAGCGCCCGATCCTAACGTGCGTTAGCTTACCTTTGCAGCACCAAAAAAGCATAAACCCTTTAGATCCATGCATTTCGAACTCTCTGAAGAACACCTCATGATACAGCGGGCGGCCCGCGATTTTGCCAGGAATGAATGCCTGCCAGGCGTAATTGAGCGGGATGAACAGCAGAAATTCCCCCGCGAACAGGTAATGAAACTGGCCGAACTAGGCTTTATGGGTATGATGGTGAGTCCTGACTACGGCGGCGCCGGTATGGACACCGTCAGCTATGTACTCGCCATGGAAGAGATCAGCAAGATCGACGCCAGCACCAGCGTATGCATGAGCGTGAACAACAGCCTGGTATGCTGGGGGCTCGAAGCTTACGGCACACACGAACAGAAAACACAATACCTTACCCCGCTGGCCCAGGGCCGTAAGGATGGAGAACTTTATATCGGCGCTTTCCTGCTCAGTGAACCCGAAGCCGGCAGCGATGCCACCAGCCAGCAGACCACAGCCGAAGACATGGGCGATCATTACCTGCTGAACGGCACCAAGAACTGGATCACCAATGGCTCTTCCGCATCGGTGTACCTGGTAATGGCGCAAACGGATCCTTCAAAAGGAAGCAGGGGCATCAATACTTTTATCGTGGAGAAAAACTGGCCCGGCGTTACCGTGGCCGCCAAAGAAAATAAGCTGGGCATCCGCGGCAGCGATACGCACAGTATCCTGTTCACCGACGTGAAAGTACCCAAGCAGAACCGGATAGCTGAAGACGGCTTCGGTTTCAAGTTCGCGATGAAGACGCTGGCCGGCGGACGTATCGGCATCGCTTCACAGGCGCTGGGCATCGCCAGCGGCGCGTATGAACTGGCGTTGGCGTACAGCAAGCAGCGCAAGGCCTTCGGTAAAGAGATCATGCATCACCAGGCGATACAATTCAAACTGGCCGATATGGCCACACGCATTGAAGCGGCGCGCCTGCTCTGCCTCAAAGCTGCCTGGGAAAAAGACCAGGGCATGGATTACACACTCAGTTCTTCGATGGCGAAAGTATATGCCAGCGAAACGGCTATGTGGACCGCTACGGAAGCGGTGCAGATCCATGGGGGCTATGGCTTCGTGAAAGAATACCATGTGGAGCGACTGATGCGTGATGCCAAGATCACCCAGATCTATGAGGGCACCAGTGAGGTACAACGCATCGTCATCAGCCGGAGCATCCTCAAATAACTCCGTGAAATTCTGTGTTCTCTGTGACTCTGTGGTGAAATAAGACTGATGTCTTCGGAAGAAGCAATGGAGGAGACAGAGGCACTGAGCCTTTACCACAGAAACACAGACATCACAGAGATGCACGGAGAGAATCTGAAAGTTCGGACGTATTTTCATGGAGCTATGAGGTGGATCTGTTTTTGTTTACTGTTCACTACTTTGAAACTCACTGCCAATGACAGTGTCGTGATGCGGCAGTTATTGCAGCGGGTGGCGCAGTTGCAGCCAAAGCAGGGCGGCGTATTTCCAAAAGGCTCTATTCCCTCATACCGATTGTATGCATTGAACAAAGACCGGCTGAAAGCAGATGTGAATGCTTTTTTTACCGGGCTGGTGGTTTTTACGCTGAAGGATATTAAACGCGAGCTGCCCGTTGACCAGCAGCGGATCGCCAACGGGATCATTGCAGATGCCCTTCCTGTATTCGATAAATTCAAGAGCAGGAAAGGTCGCAGTACTTATAATTTCTGGCCCACCGATACGCCGCGCATTTTCCCAAACAGCGGCTGGCTGAACCTTTTCGACAAAAGCCAGCAGTTGCCGGACGATCTCGACGATACCGTGATCATGCTGCTGGCTGAAAATGCAGACAGCTCAACTGCGAAAGCTGTTCACGAACTGATGCAGGGGTATATCAATAACCCATCTAAAAAAGTTCATAATACATTCAAAGACTACCGCGGTATCGGCGCGTATTCTACCTGGTTCGGGCAGAAAATGCCCGTGGATTTCGATATCTGTGTGCTGTCGAATGTGCTGTACTTTGTTCAGGCCTATAACCTGCGCTGGACCGCAGCCGATTCAGCCAGTCTTGTGCTGATCGAAAAAATACTGGCCGATCGTAAACATGTTTCCGCGGCCGGCTATGTGTCGCCGCATTATAGTAAGCTGCCCAATATCCTGTATCATTTGTCGCGACTGATGGCGCTGAAACCGATCCCTTCGCTGGAACGTTTCCGGCCGCAGCTGATAGAAGATGCAAAGAACGCCTTACTGAACGCCGATACTTTTATGGACGAAGTGATCCTGAGCACTGCCCTGCTGCGCTGGGGTGTGGATCCGCCTGCGCTGAAGCCCAGAATGGCGAATAGCTTGCAGGAACTGGTGGAGGAGGAAAAATTCTCTTTCTTCATCGCCAACATGGCCGCCATGCTGCCCGATCCGCTGAAGCAGTGGATGGGAGGCGCGGGTGTGGGGAAGTTCTACTATTTCGCGCCGGCCTATAACAATGTGCTCTTACTCGAAAACCTTGTCTGGCGCCAGCGGCGCGGGCTCTCTCTGTGAATCTCTGTGCGCTCTGAGACTCTGTGGTAAAGCCTCCGTGCCTCTGTACCTCTTGAAACACCAGTCTTATTTCACCACAGAGCCACAGAATACACAGAGTTGCACAGAGTAGAGTATTTTTGAAGATGGCGGTAAATATTGAACAATATAAAAGTGTCAGCAGCGAGTTATCCAGTAACCAGGTAACGCTGGTGGCGGTGAGTAAGACCAAGCCTGTAGAGGATATCCGGGCGCTCTATGATCTGGGGCAAAGGGATTTCGGCGAGAATTATGTGCAGGAACTGGTGGACAAGCAGGCTGTATTACCGGCCGATATCCGCTGGCATTTTATAGGGCATCTCCAGCGCAATAAAGTAAAATACATCGCACCATTCGTGCACCTGATCCATGGGGTGGACAGTTTCCGCTTACTTGAAGAGATCGATAGGCAGGCAGCACGGTGCAACCGGATGATCGATTGCCTGCTGCAGGTGCATATCGCCCGCGAAGAGACCAAATTCGGAATGGATGAACAGGAACTGACTGAAGCGTTAACCAAAAGCAGTTCGCTGAAGCAGGTGCGGGTACAGGGGCTCATGGGCATGGCTTCCTTCAGTTCGGATGACAACATCGTGCGCGATGAATTTCAGATGCTGCGAATGCTTCGCGATAAACTCATGTCTCCGGAAAATCCTTTGTCAATATTGAGCATGGGCATGAGCGGCGATTACCGCATGGCGATAGAAGAGGGGAGCACCATGGTCCGGATCGGCAGCCTCCTGTTTGGAGCGCGCGGGTCGTGAACTCTGCGATTCCTCTGCACCTCTTGTTCTCTGCGGTTAATTTTCACCGCAGAGAACGAGAGGTGCCAGAGTTTGCGCGGAGGCTTATTGTTTTATGAACCTCACCATATAAAAAGGGTTCGGCCCTTTGGTAACATTGTTCGCGTTCATCAGCGCATCGGCCTGTTTAAAGCCATTCCTTTCGAACATTGCCTGAATTTCCTGCTCGGTCATCAAAGGTTGCCTGCAGCCGCCATGGATCACGTGTTTGGGCCGGGCCAGCATTTCGGAAAGGATGAGTTCACCGCCTTTTCTCAGCACGGCATGCATGCTGCGGATCATTTTGTCTTTGTCGGGAATCTCGTGCAGTGTGTTCATCATCCAGACATGCTGGTATTGGTTGAGCGGGAGATAGAGACTGTCGACCGTGTTGTTGACAATGGAAAGATCCAATCCCAGCGGGCGGCCTTTCACCCCGGCATAATAATTCAGCATATTATCGACGCGTTCACGATTGAGGCAGCCGCTGTCGATATCCACCAGTACCACATGAACATTCTGGAAATTGCTGATCACACCCAGGCATCCTTCTACTGCGCCGCTCGAAGAACCGATATCCACGATCGTGTCGCCATCATGGATCTGGAGGAACGCCAGTTGCCGCTCAAAGCCGCGCCGTATCACCGCAGTATCCGAATACTTCCACCCGCAAAATGCGAGCCCCCGCCGCGGTTTCTGCTGCGCCTGCGAAAAAAAGGAGAGCAGCAATAAGATCACAAATAAGGCCTTTGACATGTGAATGGTGAATTGTGAATGGTGAATTGTGCCGTCCATGGTCCATGGTCCATAGTCAATAGTCCATGGCAATGGTCTATTGACTATGGACTATCGACCTGAATTTCGTCAATCCGTTCTATCCAACCCAATGATTACTCCAGACTTCTAACTCCAAACTCCAGACTTATCTAAGCGTTTCCTCCAGCCACTTATAAAATTCCCGCTGCCATACCAGCGCATTCTGCTGGCTTAGCACCCAATGGTTCTCATCCGGAATATAAATGAACCTGCTCTTGATGCCCTTCAGTTGTGCGGCCTGGAAAGCCTGCTGACCCTGTTCGAAAGGAACCCGGTAATCGCGGCCGCCCTGGAAGATCAGGATCGGGGTATTCCATTTCTCCACAAAATTGCTGGGCGACTGGCTGAACGAGCGCTGCGCCACCGGGTTCTTATCCCAATACGAGCCTCCTTTTTCCCAGTTCTCGAAAAAAAGTTC
>JAFBAN010000025.1 GCA_019247775.1 Chitinophagaceae bacterium
GCCGATAGTGAATCACCTGATCAAGCTCAACTCCTATATTCGCCTCGACTGGAAGGCCAGCAGCAACAGCGATCTTGCGTTCAACCTGTTCGTGCAAACCCGGCCATCCGTTTTCAAACCGCGCATCGCACCCGGCGTGCAATGGAACATCAATGCCGGTAAACACGTCGGCTTCAGTGTCAATTTCGCAGGCATCTACGACGAAGCGCCGGTAGTGCCGATTAACCGCTTTTACTATAGTTTGTCGAATAGTATTTTGGTGAAACTCTGACTTCGATTTCTGATTTCTGATTTACAAACGTTTCTGTTTCGCGTTTCGGGTTTCTCGTTTTTGGTATATACCAATCAAAAACGAGAAACCCGAAACGCGAAACAAAAAAATCAGAAATAAGAAAATCGGAAATATCCTTACGGGAAGATGCCCAGTTCAGCATACGAAGTTCCCACTTTGTTGATCGCACATACATAAGCTGCTGTACGCATATCGGGGATCTCGGGATTGCTTTTCCAGATATCCATGATCTCCCGGGTGGCGGTGATCATGGTTTCTTCCAGGCCGCTGTGCACCAGGTCTACTTCCTCCGGGCCGTGCATGATGAATTTGCGTTCGGTCTCCGTTACCTTTTTTTCCGTTAGCGATTCTATCTGCGCCAGGATATGACTGTTGAGGTTTTCGGTAAATCTTTTTTCCATACGTCCGTAACGCACATGGCTCAGATTTTTCAGCCACTCGAAATAAGAAACCGTTACACCGCCTGCATTCAGGTACATATCAGGAACTACCAGTACACCTTTGGCGGCGAAGATCTCATCGGCTTCGGGTGTGAGTGGGCCATTGGCGGCTTCACCGATTATCTTTGCTTTTACACGGGGAGCATTGGTTCCATTGATCACGTTCTCCAGTGCTGCGGGGATCAGGATATCACATGCCGTTTCCAGCGCCTCATTGCTGTTGGCAAGATTCTGCGCTCCCGGAAAATTCAGGATCGATCCTGTTCTCTTCCGGTGCTGGAACACGTCCTCTTCGTTCAGTCCCTCAGCACTATAGATGGCGCCTTCATATTCAGCTATCGCAATAATCTTCGATCCATGTTCGCGGAAAAACTTGGCGCTGTGGTAACCCACGTTCCCAAGTCCCTGCACAACAACGGTCTTTCCTTCAACGCCTGTACCCAGTCCGAGTTTCTGCATCACATCGGGCATATTGCATACTTCACGTATGCCGAAGAAAACGCCCAGCCCTGTTGCTTCTTTACGGCCCCGTACGCCACCCTGCGTAACCGGTTTGCCCGTAACGCATCCTGCCGCATCGATCTCACCCGGCTTCAGGGAAGCATAGGTATCCACGATCCAGGCCATCTCGCGTTCACCGGTACCGTAATCGGGCGCCGGCACATCGATGCCGGGACCGATAAAATTTTTCTTTACCAGCTCGCTGGTATAGCGGCGGGTGATCTTTTCCAGCTCATACACACTGTGCTCGCGCGGATTGATCTTGATGCCGCCCTTGCCGCCGCCGAAAGGCACGTTTACAATAGCGCATTTATAGGTCATGAGCGAGGCCAGTGCCATCACTTCATCCTGGTTCACTTCTTCACTGAAACGGATACCGCCCTTGCAGGGAGATTTATGCTGCGAATGCTGCACCCGGTATGCTTCAATCACTTCAATGCGGCCATCGTCCATCTTAACGGGGAAGCGCATGCTGTAAATACTGTTGCAGGCTTTGATCTGCTCCAGAATACCTTTCTCCCATTTGGTGAACTTGGCTGCCTTATCAAAGCTTTGCTCAACACTGTGAAAAAAGCTGTATGGTTGTGTAGTTGACATGAGCGAATCGATTTATTTTTTTGACTTTTATCGTGAGACGTGAGACGTGAGGCGTGAAACGTGAGTAATGATACAATTCCTTCTCACGATTGACGCCTCACGTCTCACGATTTTTCCAGTTTACTGATCTTCCTGTCCAGACTGTAAACGTAAATGAACAGGCCAATCAGGATGGCAAGTACTACGGCCATCACCACATAAATCCTGCCATTACTGTGCATGAAATCCACAGGCTCCGAAGAAGCCGGCTGGGCCTGCGCGGTAAAGCAAAGCAATACGGCCAGCATCAGGCCGGCGATCTTTTTTAAATTATTCATGCGTTAGTTTTTTCTCCTGAAGTAATTGCACCCTGATGCGCAGGGTGGCGATCCAAACACATAATAAAGTCCACCCGAGGGCCGCGGGATACATCACACTGCGCATGGCATTGGTAGTGTCTTTCGGATTGAGCCCGGGATTGCCCTCTGTACCTCGTCCGCCGGGATGCAAACTTTCTGTAAGCCGGGGCAGTATCCAGATGCAGGGGAACAGCATAAAATAAGCGAATACATTATACACTGCCCCGATCCGCGCTTTTTTGCTTTCATCCTGCAGGCTGCCCCGCAATACAAAATAGGCGAAATAGATCAGGATAGCGATGGCCGCTCCATTCTGTTTAGGATCGCCGCTCCAGGCTTTGCCCCATTGGTAATTGGCCCAGATCATTCCGGTGATCAGGCCCAATACACCGAAAACAGTACCGGTAATCGCATATTCTTTTGCGTAAATATCATTCACCAGCGACGGCTTGCGGAGGAAGCGGACGGAATACACGATCGAAACCGTATAACATACCATCATACCGATCCACATGGGAAAATGGAAGAACAGGTTTCGGATGGTTTCCTGCAGGGGAACACCCGCCGGCGAAGGCACCGGGACCAGAAATCCATACGTGCAGGTATAAAGCAGTAAGACGAAACTGAGCAACTTCCACCAGGATTTGCGAATCATGTGATCTTATTTTCAGGCAGTATTCCTTCTACACAAAGTAAAACTAACAATTGTGAGCCGCAAAATTAGGTGAAACAGCCAGAAGAAGAGCAATGCCGGGTAAATTTTACAACAACTGTGGATCCTGCCGAATCGGATTTGTGATTTACATTTACAGATGCCTGCTCCCCTGCTCGATATCCGTGATCTTTCTGTCGAGTTTGTCAACAACGGATTGGTCACGAAAGCATTAAAAGATATTAACATATCTGTTCGGCGCGGCGAATTGCTCGCTATCGTAGGCGAATCGGGCTCGGGCAAATCGGTTACCTCGCTCTCCATATTGCAATTACTTCCTTCGCCGCCAGCCGTATATCGTTCGGGCAGCATTGAACTGACGATCGACACCAACACGGTAGACCTCCTGCATGCCTCCGCAGCGCAGCTTCAGTCGATCCGCGGTAACGATGTGGCCATGATATTCCAGGAACCGATGACTTCGCTCAATCCGGTACTTACCTGCGGGTTCCAGGTGATGGAAGCGATAAAGCGCCACAGGAAGGTATCCGAAAAAGAAGCGATCGCACGTACCATCGCACTTTTTGAGAAAGTAAAATTGCCCGATCCTTCCGCGCTGTTTGCGCGGTACCCCCATCAACTCAGCGGCGGCCAAAAGCAACGCGTTATGATTGCCATGGCCATGAGCTGCGACCCTGCCCTGCTGATCTGCGATGAGCCCACCACGGCACTGGATGTAACCGTTCAGAAGAATATTCTCGAACTCATCCGCGAGCTGCAGGCACAGAATAATATGGGGGTGATCTTCATCACGCACGATCTTGGCGTGGTAGCCGAGATCGCAGACCGGGTTGCCGTGATGTACCGCGGCGAGATCGTTGAGCAGAACAGCACAGCTGCCATTTTTCAACAGCCGCAGCATCCGTATACCAAAGCATTGCTTGCCTGCAGACCGGCATTGCATCCGAAGGGAGAGCGGTTGCCGGTGGTGAGCGATTTTATGCAGGCAGAGGGTAAAGAGCGCTTTGGTCAGTCTGCGACCAAAGGTTTGCAACCCGAGGTAGAACTTAAACCGGCCCCGGATCTGCCTCCGGTGTTGCGTGTTGAACATCTTAAAGTTTACTTTCCTGCGCGGAAAAACCTGTTCGGGAAAGTTGAAACCTATACGAAAGCGGTGGATGATGTGAGCTTTGAAGTATATCCCGGAGAAACGCTGGGGCTGGTGGGTGAATCGGGATGCGGCAAAAGCACCCTGGGTCGCGCAATACTTCAGCTGGTGGGTGCAACGGGTGGCGAGATCAGGTATAAAGGGATCGACCTGCTGAAAGCGCCTTCGAAATTATTGCAATCGATGCGTAAGGATATGCAGATCATTTTCCAGGATCCCTATTCATCGCTCAATCCGCGCATCACTGTTGGCGAAGCCATCTCAGAACCGCTGAAAGTGCATGGTATTATCTCCGGCCGCCGCGCAAGAAAAGAAAAAGTGATCTCGCTGCTTGAAAAAGTAGACCTGCGCCCGGAACATTATGATCGCTATCCGCACGAATTCAGCGGTGGCCAGCGACAACGCATCGTGATCGCGCGGGCACTCGCGCTGGAGCCTTCATTTGTGATCTGCGACGAAAGCGTATCTGCACTTGATGTAAGCGTTCAGGCACAGGTGCTGAATTTACTGAACGACCTGAAAAAAGAATACGGCTTTACATCGATATTTATTTCACACGATCTTTCGGTAGTCCGGTATATCAGCGACCGGATCATGGTAATGAACAAGGGAAAAATAGAAGAGACCGGAAGTTCCGAACAGGTCTACCGTTCTCCGAAAAGCAGTTATACGATGCGGCTGATAGAATCGATCCCCGGGGGCTTAGCTAGTCTATGATTTTACGGCCCGTAACTGTCTGCAGCAGGCGTAATAATCTTTTCTCGCGTTCGGAAGCGGTTGCAACATCATCAGCGATCAGCGCATGCTGCCCGTCTTCAGCGCCGCGTTTGATAATTTTATCAAGATTGGAGAAATATTGATCTGCATTCCATACCATCTGTCCGCTTATCCGCTGTAAAACCAGCGAGCCGTCTGCATCCCCTTCCACAGGGTGCTGTCGTCCTGGAATGTCTGTGCCAGCGTACCATTTACCGGTAATGTAGTCTACACTGTCCTTTGTCAGGTAATGCAGGTTGAGCCTGCTCACGAGATCACAGACCGCGTAGCTGACGCTCCGGTTCATAACAACGCTTTCCTTGGACAGATCCAGGAAAGCCCCTTTTTTGCGGGGCAGGCTGCCGCTGATGGTACAGAGACAGTTCACCGACTGGTTATTGTTGGAATCGGTGGTATTGTAAATGCCCCATACAGCCCTTCCCTGCTGTTTCAATTCAAGGAAAACATAAAACTTGCGTTCTACCCGTGTAACATTAGAGACGAATATACCGCCCCACATGCCGCCTAGGTCCTGTGCAAAACTGTGTTCGCAGAAGCAGACCGACAATAAGACAGCCAATAAGAAGGGCTTGCGCGAATATTTCATTCCTGAATATCTTTACTTATTTAAAATTTTCAAAATATATTGTTGCATATTTTTTCAGCAGTTTGTCCCGGATACCAGCGGTTCTCCGGCAACCCTACCCGCTTGTATTGCAGCATGTTGAAGATCAACGAATTACCTGAGCAATTGGCCCTTTCCTGCCGTTCCCTTACCTTTGCCGACTTCCGAATTCATGCCGTAACATGAAGCGAGTCGCGCTCTACCTTCCGGTGAGGGCGATAAC